>DZBX01000013.1:15207-29370 GCA_022730075.1 Rhodanobacter sp.
GGACGCGCACGGCATGGCCATGGTGTTCACCGGCGTGCGCCACTTCCGCCACTGAAGCGCGTCCGGCACAGGTCCGTACGCACCTGCGCGAAGCCGCCGCTTGCGTGACCGCTTCGCATCCGGTCATCCATGGCCGGGCTGAGAGGCTGAAAAATTCACAGCCTCTCAGTGACCCCACTGGTACAGCGTGTAGAACACCGGCTGCACCGGGCCTTCGTGTTCGTTGCGCTGCAGGCGGCCTTGTGCGTTGGCGTAGAAGGTCTGCACCGGGCCGTGCTTTGGAATGATGCGGATCATCAGCAGATTGCCGCCGGCGCGATATTCCTCGACCACGTCGCCCTGCACCTTGCGCACGCTCACCGTCGGCGGCGGCTGGCCCATGGCGTCGTGCGGCGGCAGCGTCGGCGCCAGTGACGCGCGCAGTGCGCTGGCGGCTTGCGCCGGCGTGGGCGGTGGTGGCTGCGGCGGCAGCGCCTGCGGCTGCACCGGCTGATCCAGATCCGGCGGTGGCGGGATGCTGCCCGACGGCATCGGCGGCGCGCTTTGCGCGCAGGCACTGCCGGCCAGCAACACACCGACCAGCACCCATGTTTGCGTGAATTGTTTGGCCATGATGAACGCTCCGTTGGGCTGATGGCCTCAGCCTATACCTTGCGGGGTGCAGCCGGCGCGCGTCGCGGCAAGGTGCGCACGGAAACCGCGTGCGCCGCATCACGATGCGACAATGGGGCATGTCCAAGCTCGTGCTGATCGACGGATCCTCGTACCTGTACCGCGCCTTCCACGCGTTGCCACCGCTGAGCAATGCCGCCGGCGAGCCCACCGGCGCGCTGTTTGGCGTGGTCAACATGCTGCGCGCCACGCTGGCGGCCAGGCCCGACCACGTGGCCTTCGTGCTGGATGCTGCGGGGCCGACTTTCCGCGAGGCCATCGATCCTGCCTACAAGGCCAACCGCCCGCCGATGCCGGAGGATCTGCGCGCGCAGGTCGAACCGATGCTGGCCATCGTGCAGGCGCTGGGCCTGCCCACGCTGCGCGTGCCGGGCGTCGAGGCCGACGACGTGATCGGCACGCTGGCCGCGCGCGCGGCGGCGGCGGGCATGGACGTGGAGATCTCCACCAGCGACAAGGATTTCGCGCAGCTCGTCGGCCCGCGCGTGACCCTGGTCAACAGCATGGACCGCACCCGCCTCGATCGCGCGGGCGTGCTGGAGAAATTCGGCGTGGCGCCGGAGCGCATCGTCGATTACCTGGCGCTGATGGGCGACAAGGTCGACAACATCCGCGGCGTGGACAAGTGCGGGCCCAAGACCGCCGTCAAGTGGCTGGCGGAATACGGGGATCTGGACGCCGTGATGGCGCACGCCGATGCCGTGCCCGGCAAGCTGGGCGAGAACCTGCGCGCGGCATTGGCCTGGCTGCCGCGCTCGCGCGATCTGGCCACGATCCGCACGGCGCTCGAACTGGATGTCGCGCCCGAGCAGCTCGCGCCGCGCGCGCGCGATGTCGAGGCCCTGCGTGCGCTGTATCAGCGCTACGGTTTCAACAGCGCGCTGGCGGCGCTGGAGCACGGCGATAACGGCGCCACCGCGCCGCCAGCGGCGACGCGGGAGCGCACCAAGCCGCCGCGGGCCGCCACACTGGCCACGCATGAGGACGTGCCCGATCCGGCGTTGGCCGCACCCGGCACCTACACGCAAATCACCACGCAGACGCAGCTCGACGCCTGGCTCGAACAACTGCGCGGCGCGCCGCTGATCGCCTTCGATACCGAAACCACCTCGCTGGATGCGATCGACGCCGAGATCGTCGGCGTGTCCTTCGCCGTCGAGCCGGGCGTGGCCGCCTATGTGCCGCTGGCGCACGACTATCCCGGCGCGCCGGCGCAGCTCGAGCGCGCGCAGGTACTGGCCGCGCTCAAGCCGCTGCTGGAAGACCCCGCGCGGCCCAAGCTGCTGCAAAACGCCAAGTACGACATGGAGGTGCTGGTCAATCACGGCATCGCGCTGCGCGGCGTGGCGCACGACAGCATGCTCGAGTCCTACGTGTGGAACGCCACCGCCACGCGCCACGACATGGACTCGCTGGCGCGGCGCTACCTCGGCTACACCACGATCAAGTTCGAGGAAGTCGCCGGCAAGGGCGCCCGGCAGATTCCATTCGCGCAGGTCGACGTGGACACCGCCACGCGTTACGCCGCCGAGGACAGCGACATCACCCTGCGTCTGCACCACGCACTGTGGCCGCGTCTGCAAAGCCTGCCCGGGTTGCGCCGCGTCTACGAGGATATCGAACTGCCGCTGGTGCCGGTGCTGGCGCGCATGGAGCGCCACGGCGTGCTGATCGACGCCGACCAGTTGCGCCGGCAGAGCCAGACCCTGGCCGCGCGCATGCATGAATTGACCCAGCGCGCCGAGAGCGAAGCCGGGCAGCCGTTCAATCTCGACTCGCCCAAGCAACTGCAGGCCATCCTGTTCGACAAGCTGGGTCTGCCGGTGCACGTGAAAACACCGGGCGGCCAGCCCTCGACCAACGAAGACGCGCTGGAGTTGATCCGCGACGCGCATCCGCTGCCCGGACTGATCCTCGACTACCGCATGCTGGCCAAGCTGCGCTCGACCTACACCGAAAAACTGCCGGCCATGATCAATCCGCGCAGCGGCCGCGTGCACACCAGCTATCACCAGGCGGTGGCGGCCACCGGGCGCCTGAGTTCGTCCGATCCGAACCTGCAGAACATTCCGGTGCGCAGCGAGGAAGGCCGGCAGATCCGCGCCGCGTTCATCGCGCCGCCGGGCTGGGTGGTCGTGTCCGCCGACTACTCGCAGATCGAACTGCGCATCATGGCGCACCTGTCCGCCGACGCCGGCCTGCGCGCGGCGTTCCAGCGCGGCGAGGACATCCATCGCGCCACCGCCGCCGAGGTGTTCGGCACCACGCCAGACAACGTCAGCAGCGATCAGCGCCGCGCCGCCAAGGCGATCAACTTCGGCCTGATCTACGGCATGAGCGCTTTTGGCCTGGCGCGCCAGCTCGGCATCGGCCGCGGCGAGGCGCAGGCGTACATGAACCGCTATTTCGAGCGCTATCCCGGCGTGCGCGTCTACATGGACGCGCTCCGCGCGCAGGCGCAGCGCGACGGCTATGTGGAAACCCTGTTCGGTCGGCGCCTGTATCTGGACGAGCTGAAATCACGCGATGCCGCGCGCCGCGCCGGTGCCGAGCGCGCCGCGGTCAACGCGCCCATGCAGGGCACGGCGGCGGACATCATCAAGCGCGCCATGATCGCCGTGGACGCATGGCTGGCGCCGCGTGCGGACGCCAACCTGCTGATGCAGGTGCACGACGAACTCGTGCTGGAAGTGCGTCTCGACGCGCTGGACGAGATCAAGGCCGGCCTGATCACACGCATGCAGGCCGCCGCCGAACTGGCCGTGCCGCTGCTGGTCGAAGCCGGTCATGGTGCCAACTGGGGGCAGGCGCATTGAGGCCGCCAGCGCTGCAGAATCGCCATCTTCTTGATCTGCATGCCAATGAATCGAACGTAAACGTTTTCGGCGCGCGGCTTTGAACTTTCACCCGGCAACTCCATCTAAGTTTCGGACGCACGCAACGGCGTCCCCGAGGCTCGTTTCCCATCCCCTGGTGCGGGCCTCACGGAGTCAGATCCCTCCCCTGGTACTGACTCCACCCCAACCCCGAGAGCTCCCCCCTGGCTCTCGGGGTTGTTTTTTTCAGGCTTGCTGCAGCGCCGCGCCTGCTAGCATCGCGCACGCTGTCGGCGCAGGAGGTCGCGCATGAAATCCTGGATGCTTTACGGCGCCAATGGTTACACCGGCAGATTGATTGCCGAAGCCGCGGCGGTGGCCGGCATGCGCCCGCTGCTGGCCGGGCGCAATCGCGAAACGGTGGGGCCGCTGGCGCAACGCCTGGGCCTGGAAAGACGCATCTTCCCGCTGCTCGGCCAGCGCTCGGTCGCAGCGAGCCTGGAGGGTGTGGACCTGCTGCTGAACTGCGCCGGACCCTTCTCGGCCACCGCCGCGCCGCTGCTGCAGGCCTGCCTGGCCACGGGCACGCATTACCTGGACATCAGCGGCGAGATCGACAGCTTCGCCCATTGCCATGCGCAGCATGAGCGCGCGCAGGCCGCGAACATCGTGGTGCTGCCCGGCGTGGGGTTCGATGTCGTGCCCACCGATTGCGTTGCGGCGATGCTCAAGCACATGCTGCCGCGCGCCGACGAGTTGATCCTCGCCATCGAGGGCGGCGGCGGCATCAGTCCGGGCACCGCCAGGACCAGCCTCGAAGGCGCGCGCAACGGTGGTCGCGCGCGTATGCGCGGGCAACTGCAGCCGGTGCCGCTGGCGTGGAAAACACGCGGCTTCACGCGCGACGGGCAGACGCGGCTGGCGGTGACCATCCCGTGGGGCGATCTGCATACCGCGTGGGTGTCCACCGGTATCGCCAACATCGAGACCTACATGGTGCTGCCGCCGCGCGCGATCGCCACGCTCAGGCGCATGCGCTGGCTGCGGCCGCTGCTGGGCTTCAAACCGGTGACGCGGTATCTGCAGGCGCGCATCGCGCGCAGCGTGTCCGGCCCCGATGCGCAGGCGCGCGCGCGCAGTCGCAGCCATGTCTGGGGCGAGGCACGCGGCGCCGATGGCAGCGTGGCGCGCATCGAGCTGGATACGCCCAACGGCTACGCGCTGACCGTGGATGCCGCGCTGGCCATCGTGCAGCGCATGCTGCTGCAACCGCCCGCGTCGGGGTACTGGACGCCGGCGCAATGGCTGGGCGCCGAATTCGTGCTGGGCCTGCCCGGCGTGCAGCGCATCGCGACAGCGGCATGACCTGCGCCAGATGGCAGGCGCAACGCGCGCGTATACACTCGGCTTACGCCCACCTGCGCGCCACGCCACGCCACGCATGACGACCCAAACCAATGCCAGCCGCCGCCTCGCCCCGCTGCCCTACCTGATCTTCGCCTCGCGCTGGCTGCAGTTGCCGCTGTATCTGGGCCTGATCGTGGCGCAGGCCATTTACGTGGTGCAGTTCCTGCGCGAGCTGTGGCATCTGATCGACACCACCCTGCTGGGCGGCGGCGGCGGCCCCGGGCCGTATTCGCCGGAAGTGATGATCATGCTGACGGTGCTCGGCCTGATCGACGTGGTGATGATCTCCAACCTGCTGATCATGGTCATCGTCGGCGGCTACGAGACCTTCGTCTCGCGGCTGCGCCTGGAAGGCCACCCGGACCAGCCGGAGTGGCTCAGCCACGTCAACGCCGCGGTGCTCAAGGTCAAGCTGGCCACGGCCATCATCGGCATCAGCTCGATCCACCTGCTGGCGACGTTCATCAAGGCCAGCGAACTGCCCGACCGCGTGATCTTCTGGCAACTGGCGCTGCACCTGACCTTCGTGGTCTCGGCCGTGGCCATCGCCCTGATCGATCGCATCATGAGTCCCGCCCAGCGCGCCGGCGGTCACGCCTGAGCGCGCGGCGGCGCCGGACACCGGGTCCGGCGCCGTATTCGCTCAGCGCCCGAACAGGTGTGCGGCCATGCCGGCCAGCGCACCCAGGTCAACGCCGCCCTGCGGCACCTGGCCCTCGGGCGTGAGCTTGTCCACCGCCTGCGGCAGCAAGCCGGAAAGCTGCTGCAACAGTTGCGGTGCATCCACGCCCAGTTTCTGCGCGGCCTGCTGCAGCACGCCGGACAGCGGGCCGGATTGCAGCGCCGTGCCCAATTGCTCGGTGCTGACCGGCAGATTCTCACCCCTGGATACCCAGGAAGCGACCTGCTCGCCCAGTCCCGATTGCTGCAACTGGCCGATCAGACCCTGCAAGCCACCGGCCTTGTCGATCAGCGTGCCAACCACGCCCATCAAGCCCGAACCAGAATCCTGACCCTGCCCCATCAAGCTGTCGAACAATGACATCGTCATGCTCCCCGTGCGCGCATCTGCAAGTCCCGCGATCCGCCGATGCGCTTGGCGGATCGCTGCCGAACATAGCTGCTTTTGCGTGCAGGTCCGTTACAGAGCCGGTCGCCGCAGCCAGCCCGATACAATGCGTGCATGGATGTCTCGCACCTGCTCGACGCGCTCAACCCGGCCCAGCGCGAAGCGGTCAGCGCGCCCGCCGGCCACCTGCTGGTGCTGGCCGGAGCCGGTTCCGGCAAGACCCGCGTGCTGACCCACCGCATCGCCTGGCTGATCGAGGTCGAGCGCGTGCCGCCGTGGGCGATCCTCGCGGTGACCTTCACCAACAAGGCCGCCGGCGAGATGCGCGGGCGCCTGGACACCTTGCTGCAAGGCCGCACGCAGGGCTTGTCGGTAGGCACCTTCCACGGCATCGCGCACCGCCTGCTGCGCCGCCACTGGCAGGAAGCGCGCCTGCCGCAGATGTTCCAGATCCTCGACGCCGACGATCAGCAGCGCCTGGTCAAGCGCGTCATCAGCGGCCTGGGTCTGGACGAGGCACGCCATCCGCCGCGTCAGGCCACCTGGCAGATCAATGCATGGAAGGATGAGGGCCGGCGTCCGGACATGCTCGAGGATCGCGGCCACCCGCAGACGCGCGCGCAGATCGACATCTATCGCGCTTACGAAGAGGCCTGCCGCCGCGCCGGGCTGGTGGATTTCGCCGAGCTGCTGCTGCGCGCGCACGAGCTGATGCTCGAGCAGCCCGCGCTGCTCACGCACTACCGCGAGCGCTGGCGGCAGTTGCTGATCGACGAGTTCCAGGACACCAACACGCTGCAGTACGCGTGGATCCGCGTGCTCGCCGGCAACACGGGTCAGGTGTTCGCGGTCGGCGATGACGATCAGGCCATCTACGGCTGGCGCGGCGCGCGCGTGGAGAACGTGCAGCACTTCCTGCGCGATTTTCCGGGCGCGCGCACGCTGCGCCTGGAGCAGAACTATCGCTCCACCGGCACCATCCTCAAGGCCGCCAACGCGCTGATCGCGCACAACGGCGCGCGCCTGGGCAAGCAGCTGTGGACCGCGGGCGCGGACGGCGCGCGCATCGCCCTGTACGCCGCCTACAACGAACTGGACGAGGCGCGGCATGTGGTGCAGCGCATCGCCGAGCATCTCGATGGCGGCGGCCGCGCCGACGATTGCGCGATCCTGTATCGCTCCAACGCGCAGTCGCGCGTGTTCGAGGAACAGCTGATGCAGCAGCGCATCGGCTACCGCGTGTACGGCGGCCTGCGCTTTTTCGAGCGCGCCGAGATCCGTGATGCACTGGCGTATCTGCGCCTGGCCGCCAATCCCAATGACGATGCCGCGTTCGAGCGCGCGGTCAACACGCCGCCACGCGGCCTCGGCGAGCGCACCCTGGACACGCTGCGCACGCATGCTCGCGCGGCGCGCGTGGCGATGTGGCAGGCGGCGAGCCTGCTGCTGGCCGACAAGTCCGCGCTCAGCGCGCGCGCCGGCAACGCGCTGCGCGGTTTCATGGACCTGATCCAGCGCATCGCCGCCAGCGCGCCGGATGCCAGTGGCGGTCTGACCCTGGCCGAGCATGTCGCGCAGATGCTGGCGCTGTCCGAGCTGCGCGCGTTCTACGAAAAGGACAGCCGCGGCAACGCCGAATCGCGCGTCGAAAATCTCGACGAATTGATCAGCGTCGCCGCGCGCTTCGAGCCCGGCCCGGAAGACACCGAGGCCGGCCTGGGCGTGCTGGCCAGCTTCCTCGGTCATGCCGCGCTGGAGGCCGGCGAGGCGCAGGGCGAGGCCGGCCAGGACTGCGTGCAACTGATGACGCTGCATGCGGCCAAGGGTCTGGAGTTTTCCATCGTGTTCCTGGTCGGACTCGAGGAAGGCCTGTTCCCCAGCCAGAAATCGCTGGACGAGGACGGCCGCCTGGAAGAAGAGCGCCGCCTCGCCTACGTCGGCCTGACGCGCGCGCGCCAGCGCCTGCTGCTGAGCTACGCCGAGTCGCGGCGCCTGCACGGCACCGAGATGCTGGCGCGACCTTCGCGCTTTCTCGCCGAGCTGCCCGCGGCGCTGATCGACGAGGTGCGCCCGCGCGTGCAGGTCAGCCGGCCGCTGTATGCGCCAGCACGCGCGCACGCAGTGGAAGAAGAGACGGATTTGCCCGCGCTGCGCCTCGGCCAGCGCGTGCGCCACGCGCAGTTTGGCGAGGGCGTGGTGACCGCCGCCGAGGGCGGCGGTGCGCACACGCGCGTGCAGATCAATTTCGCCCAGGCCGGCAGCAAATGGCTGGTGCTGGCCTACGCGCGGCTCGATCCCTGCTGAAGCCGCACGCGGCGCGTGGCCAGGCGCGCACGCTCAGCCGCGCGGCGCCGGCCCCTTCACCACCTCGACGAAGTCCTTGCGCCTGATGTACCTGGCGAAAGCAGTCCGGATTTCCGGCGCCGTCACCTGCAGATATTGCCGCGCGGCGATGCTGGCCTGGTCCAGCGGCAGATCGTGCTGCGCGTAATACAGCAGCGCACCGCCGATGGCGTTGATGCTGGACTCGCCCAGCGGAATGCGCCGGATCAGCATGCCCTGCGCGCGCCTGAGTTCCAGCGCGCTGATCGGCTGCTGCTGCATCTGTTTGATGTCGCGCAGCACGATGGCGCGCGCCTGGCCCACCTTGTCCGCATCGCAACCCAGTGTCACCCGGTAGGTCGAGCGCGTGCGCCCGATATCGAAACTAGAGCTGACCCCATACACCAGCCCGGTCTTGACGCGCAGATCGCGCCACAGCCGCGAGGCGAAGCCGCCCTGCCCGAGCACCTGGTTGCCCACGGTCAGCGCATAGCGCGCTGGATCGCGCAGGGTCAGCGGTGTGTTTTGCACCAGCGCCACGGTGTCCTGCACGCTGGTCTTGTCCGGCACCACGCGCTGCGCGGGCCGGTTGGGCGGCACCGCCGGCAGATCCAGCTCGGGCCTGGCGCCCGGTGCCCGCCAGCCGGCGAACTGCGCGCTGATCACGCGCAGCGCCTGCGCGGGGGTGACCTTGCCGATCACCACGATCGTGGTCAGGTCCGGGCGCATGGTCTGCGCGTAGTAATGCCTGACATCGCCGTAGCTGAGTTTCATCACCGAGGTCGGCGTGGCCTCGCGCAGCGCCGGATCATGGGCCGGCAGCAAGGCCCGCTTGATGGCGCGCGCGAACAGGTGATCCGGCGTGTCCATCTGCCCGGCCAGCGCCTGCGCGGTCTGCTGCCGCACGATCCTGAAGGCGGCCTCGGGCAGGGCCGGATGCAACTCGTTGTCGGCCAGCAGCTGCACCGCGCGCGCGAAGTGCGCGGACGGCGCCGCGATGGCAAAGCTGTAGCCGGCGTGCTCGCTGGCGGCGATGTCGTCCAGCGCCTTGCGAAACGCCAGCCGGTCCAGTGTCGTCGTGCCGAAATCGAACAGGCTCGAAAGCACCTCGCCGACACCATCCTGGCCGCGCGGTTGCTGCAGATCGGGCTGGGTGCGCACGCTGCCGAGCACGGTCACCGTAGCGCTGATGTTTTCCGGCTGCACGATCAGACGCAGGCCGTTGGCCAGAGTCGTGGAATACGGCCGCAACCTGGACTCCGGCACCACCAGCCGGTCGAGGCCGGCGTTGGCCCAGGCCGGCAGCGCCACCGGTTTTTCGGGCGCCGCGGCGAAACTTTCGGCGCCGCCGAAGCCCTTGCCGGCGAGCGGCTTGCCCGATGACTCGGGGGTGAGGATCGCGGTAATCACGTGCGCCGGCTGCAGCACGCTGCGCGCGAGACGATCCACCGCGGCCGGGGTCACCGCGGCGTAGGCCGCGGCCATGTCCTCGGGCGAGTGCAGACCCTGCAAGGCCAGCGCATGGGTCCACGCATTGGCCAGCCCGGTGATGGAGTTGTTCTGGAACGCGAGTTGCGCGATGGCCTTGCGCTTGGCCGCGGCGACCAGATCGGCGGGCACACCGTGCGCGGCATAGCCGGCCAGGATCGCGCGCATCTGTGCCAGCAGCGCCTCGGCATTGCCGCCCTTGGCAAATGCACCCACGGCATAGCCGATGCCGGCGCGCGGCAGGAACTGGCTCTGGAACCCGGCGAACAAGGCCTTGCCCTGCGGCACCAGCGCGTACAGATCGCCACGCTGGCTGCCCAGCACGCGCGCCAGGATGGCGGCGGTGGCGTAGTCGCGGGCGCGCAAGCCGGGCAGGCGATACGCCAGCACCGCCACGCCCACCGGGTAGTCGGTGGGATAGCGCAGCGTGGCCGCGCGCACCGGCTGGAAGTCGTAACGCGGCCGCGCCGGCAGGCGCTTGCGCGGAATCGCGCCGAACAGGCTCCTGACCTCGGCCAGCGTGGCCGCCGGATCGACATCGCCGGCCACCACCAGGATCGCGTTGTCGGGCGCGTACCAGGTGTCATAGAAACTGCGCAGCAGCGGCACCCCGGTCAGCTCGAACGAGGGGCGCGTGCCGAGGGCATCGTGCGCATAGGGCGTGCCCTTGAACATCGCCGCCAGCAACTGCGTGTTGAACACGTAGAACGGATCGGACAGGTCGCGCGCGACCTCCTGCTCGATCGCGCCGCGCTCCCTGGCCCAGCCGGCCACGCTCAGGTCGAGCCCGCGCATGCGCAGCGCCTCGATGTGCAGCGCCACGTCCACGTCCTGCGCCGGCGCGGTGAAGTAGTACGAGGTCACCGCTTGCGTGGTGAAGGCGTTGAAATCGCCGCCCATGCCGGCACCGATCACCGCCAGTTGATCGCGCGTGAGGCCCGGACTGCCGCGGAACATCATGTGCTCCAGCGCATGCGCGGTACCGGGGAAACCCGCCGGCGCCTCGTCCGAGCCGGCCAGATAACTGACTTGCGTGGTCACCACCGGCGCCAGCGTGTTGCGCACGATCACCACGCGCAGGCCGTTGTCCAGGGTGGCGCGCAGCACGTTCGGCTGCGCCGCCGCGGCCAGCAGCGGCAGCACCAGCAGGCATGCGGCGCTCAGCCAGCGTGACCAGGTGTGCATGCGCTCTCCCTGAAGGCCGCGCCGCATGGCGCTCACCTACTGACCACGCCCGACGCGAGCGGTTCCCCGCGCGGCGGGTTCCCCGTATGGCAAGTTCAGCCGCGGCGGCCGCTGATCCGCGCCCAGTCCTCGCGTCGCGCGATGTCCAGCCCGACCGCGCCCAGCGCGGCGTAGTGCGCACGCACTTCCTCGGCCTGCCCGACGAGGATGCCGGACAGCGCGAACGCCGCACCCGGCGCCAGCGCGGCCAGCAGCCGCGGCGCCAGTTGCAGCAAGGGCGCGGCGAGGATGTTGGCCACCAGCACATCGCAGCGTGGCGCCAGCAAGGCCTCGGGCGCGCACAGCGCGAGCCGCGCGGCGACATCATTGCGCGCGGCATTGTCGTGGCTGGCGAGCAGCGCCTGCGGGTCATTGTCCACGCCGATCGCGCAGGCCGCGCCAAGTTTCAGCGCGGCGATGGCGAGGATGCCCGAGCCGCAACCGTAATCCAGTACCGTCTTGCCGCGCAGATCCTGCGCCTGCAGCCACTCCAGGCACAGCGCCGTGGTCGCATGCGTGCCGCTGCCGAAAGCCAGCCCGGGGTCCATGCGCAGGACCACGGCATCGGCGTCCAGATCCGCGGGCTCGATGTTCCACGGATACACCCACAAACGCTGGCCGAAGCGCATCGGCTGGTAGCGGTCCATCCACGCGCGCGTCCAGTCCTGGTCGGGCACTTCGCGCACCTCGACAAGTTCAGGCGCCAGCTCGGGCAGCAACTCGAACAGCGCCGCCAGCAGCCCGCGTCGATCCACATCGGCGGCGAACAAGGCCTGCATGCACAGCGTTGCCCACAGCGGTGTCTCGCCCACGCCGGGTTCGTAGATGGCGCTCTCGTCGGGCGTGTCGGCCCGCGCATCGGCGAGGGTCACGGCCAGCGCGCCGAGATCCTCCAGCGCCTGTTCGGCGCGTCGCTGCAGGTTGCTGGGCAGGATCAGTGCAAGTTCGAGAAAGGGCATGCGCGCGATGGGGGAATGGCGGGGCAGGCGCGATGATCGGTCATCCGCGCGCGCCGGCAAAGCGGGTGCCGTTCACAGCCGCTGAAAACGCACAGCCGCTCAGCCCATCTCGTGCAGCAGCGCGTGCATGCCGCCACGCACCGAACAGGCCTGCGGATAACCGATGCCGCGCAGCAGGTGCGCGGCGATCAGGCTGCGGCGTCCGCTGTTGCACACCAGCAGCAGCGGAAAATCCCGGCGTTGCTCGAGCTGCTCGATATTGGCGATGAACGCGTGCTGGTCGCGTTCACCCGGCGCGTCGGCATCGAGGATTTCCTGCTCTTCCTCGTCCAGACGCAGGCCCAGGTGCTGCTTGAAATGGAAAAACGGCACGTGCAGCGCATCCGGCAGCGTGCCTTTCATTTCCAACTCGAAGGGCTGGCGGATGTCGATCAGGCAGGCCGCGCCCTGGCGCGCCAGGGTCAGCGCCTCGCTGGCGCCGCGCTCGATCGGCGCATCGGCCGGCGCCACGGCTTGGGCTTCGGAAGTCTGGGTCATCGCAGGGTCCATGGGTCTTCGCCGCAGGCGGCGGATGCCGCGCTGATTTCGCAGCGCACCATGCATGGACAAGCGCGACGCCGCGCGGTTCCGGATGTCATGAACGTAGCCGTGAATTTCCGATCGCGCACGCGCGGCGTGAGTCTTTCGTAGCCTGATCGGCACGCCGGGCCACGCCCGCGTCAGCCCAGCCGGATGCCCTTGTCCTTGCGCTCGAGCAGGCGTTTCTCGAGGTAGTGGATGTTCTGCCCGCCCTTGCGGAAACCGGCATCGGCCATGATGCGCAACTGCAGCGGGATGTTGGTTTTCACGCCCTCGACGATCAGCTCGCCCAGCGCCACGCGCATGCGCTCCAGCGCGATGCCGCGGTCGTTGCCATGGCAGATCAGCTTGCCGATCATCGAGTCGTAGTTGGGCGGCACGCGGTAGCCCGAATACAGATGCGTTTCCATGCGCACGCCGGGGCCACCGGGCGCGTGGAAGGTAGTGACGCAGCCGGGCGAGGGCATGAACGTATCGGGGTCCTCGGCGTTGATGCGGCACTCGATGGCGTGGCCGCGCAGCACGATGTCGCTCTGCTGGATGCGCAGCGCCTCGCCGCCGGCGATCAGCAACTGCTCGCGCACCAGATCGATGCCGGTGACCATCTCCGTCACCGGATGCTCGACCTGGATGCGCGTGTTCATCTCGATGAAATAGAACTGCCCAT
This sequence comes from Rhodanobacter sp., assembly GCA_022730075.1. GTDB lineage: Bacteria > Pseudomonadota > Gammaproteobacteria > Xanthomonadales > Rhodanobacteraceae > Metallibacterium. The sequence continues at coordinate 28,411 of DZBX01000013.1, forward strand.
CCTGATACAGGAACTCGAAGGTGCCGGCGCCGCGGTAACCGATGCGCAGACAGGCGTCCACGCACACCGCGCCGATGCGCTCGCGCTGTTCGGCGGACAGGCCCGGCGCCGGGGATTCCTCGACCACTTTCTGGTGGCGGCGCTGCATCGAGCAGTCGCGCTCGCCCAGGTGGATGGCGTGGCCCTGGCCGTCGGCCAGCACCTGGATCTCGATGTGGCGCGGGTTCTCGAGGAATTTCTCCATGTACACCTCGGGATTGCCGAACGCCGCCTGCGCCTCGCTGCGCGTCATCTGCACCGCGGTTTCCAGCTCGGCCTCGCTGCGCACCTCGCGCATGCCGCGACCGCCGCCGCCGCCGGCGGCCTTGATGATCACCGGGTAGCCGATCTCGCGGCCGAAGCGGCGGCAGGTGTCCATGTCATCGGCCGGCAGCGGACCGCCGGAGCCGGGCACGCAAGGCACGCCGGCTTCCTTCATCGCGCGGATGGCCGCGACCTTGTCGCCCATCGTGCGGATGGTCTCGGCGCGCGGACCGATGAACACGAAGCCGGACTGCTCGACCTGCTCGGCGAAATCGGCGTTCTCGCTGAGGAACCCGTAGCCGGGATGGATGGCGTCGGCGTCGGTCACCTCGGCGGCGGCGATGATCGCCGGGCCGTTGAGGTAGCTCTCGCGCGGTGCCGCCGGGCCGATGCAGATGGCCTCGTCGGACATGGCCACGTGCTTGAGGTTGCGGTCGGCGACCGAGTGCACGGCCACGGTCTTGATGCCCAGCGCGTGGCAGGCGCGCAGGATGCGCAGCGCGATTTCGCCGCGGTTGGCGATGACGACTTTTTCAAGCATGGGACCACCGGTACTCGGGGTAGTGCCTGCTGCGGTCGCGAGCAGGGCTGGGGATGGGGATGCGCGGCAGCATCAGCCGATCACGAACATGGGTTCGTCGAACTCCACCGGCTGGC
>DZBX01000013.1:29470-34090 GCA_022730075.1 Rhodanobacter sp.
GCGCGGCAGCATCAGCCGATCACGAACATGGGTTCGTCGAACTCCACCGGCTGGCCGTTCTCGACCAGGATGGCGACCACGGTGCCGGCCTTGTCGGACTCGATCTGGTTGAACATCTTCATGGCTTCGATCACGCCCAGGGTTTCGCCCTGCTTGACGCTCTGCCCGACCTTGACGAAGGGCGGCGCCTCGGGGCTGGAGGCCACGTAGAACGTGCCGACCATGGGCGAGCGCACCACGTGCCCGGCGGGCAGGGTGGAGCCGGCATGCGTCGCCGCCGCGGGCGCAGATGCGGGTGCCGCGGGCGCGGCGTCCGCGGCGCGTGCCGCCGGCACGTTGACCTGGGTCAGGGGCGCGGCGGCCAGCGCGGCAACGCCGCCCCTGGGCACGCGCGACAGGCGCACGACTTCCTCGCCTTCTCTGATTTCCAGTTCGGCCAGGTTGGACGCTTCGAGCAGGTCGATCAGTTTCTTGATTTTGCGCAGGTCCATGCGGGGCCTCGTGCGGTGGAATGGGAACGACCGGCGCGCGGAGCCATCCGGCTCAAGCCGCGCGCGCCAGATGGGCGAGCAAACCGAGCAGGCCCAGGCGATAGCTTTCCGCGCCGAAACCGGCCACCGTGCCGACGGCGATGTCGCTGAAATACGAGTGCCGCCGGAACGGTTCGCGCGCCTGCGGGTTGGACAGGTGCACCTCGACGAAGGGAATGGCCACGGCCAGCAGCGCGTCGCGCAGCGCCACGCTGGTATGCGTGTAGCCGGCCGGATTGAACACGATGCCGGCCACGTCTTCGTGCCGCGCGGCGTGGATGCGCTCGATCAGGGCGTGCTCGGCGCTGGACTGGAAAACGCTTAAGGCATGCCCGGCGCGCTCGGCTTCGCCGCGCAGCATGGCGTCGATGGCCGCCAGCGTGGTGTGCCCGTAGTAGCCGGGTTCACGGCTGCCGAGCAGATCGAGGTTGGGGCCGTGCAAGGCCAGCAGCTGCGCCACGCCAGTGGTCCGGGTCATTGGGGGGCGGAAGTCTGGACCGATACGAAAAACTTGTCCAGTTCGGCGCCATTCGGCGACGTTCGTTGCTATTGCACGGCGGGCGGCAGCCAAGCCTGCAGTTCGGGCGCGGTAAACGCGCCGTAGTGGCGCTTGAGCATACGCCCGTCCGGGGCGATCAGCACGCTGTAGGGCAGGCCCTGGCGCGTGTTGCCAAAGGCCAGGCCCGGATGATCCGCGCGCGGCAGCAGCACCGGGTAATCCAGCGGCGTGGTTTTCAGGAACGCGCGCACCGCGTCCGGCGTGTCCTCGGCGATGCCGATCACCTGCAGGCCGCGCGGCGCGGCGCGCTGCTGCAGCGCGCGCAGCACCGGCAATTCCTCGCGGCACGGCGGACACCACGGCGCCCAGAAGTTCAGCAGCAACCATTTGCCCTGCCACTGATCGAGCCGCACGGGCTTGCCGGCGAGATCGCTGAACAGCGGATCGGGACGCTGGGCACCAGCGACGAAAGCCGGAGCTGGCGGCGCTGGCGCCAACATCGACGGCGGTGGCGGCTGCAGCGCACGCTGCAGCACCCAGCCGCCCACGGCCGCCGCCAGGGCCAGCAGCAGGATCACGACCGGCAGTTTGCGCATCGCGTTACAGCCCGGCGCGCGCCAGGCGCCGCAAAAACCCGGCGCTGCCCTCGGCGCCGACCAGACGCTCGGCGGCCTGCTCGCGGCCATCGGGCGCGATGAACAGCGTCGCCGGCGGGCCCAGCAGGTCGTAGCGCTTGAGCAGGGCGTGGCTGGCGGCATCGTCGGAGGTGACATCGACGCGGATCAGCGCCAGCGGCGCCAGCGCGCGCTCGACCGCGGGGTCGACCAGGGTGCCGTGCTCCATTTCCTTGCAGGCCACGCACCAGTCGGCGTAGTAGTCGATGAGCGCGCCCTGATGCGCGGCGCGCGCCTGCGCCAGCGCGGCATCCAGTTGCGCCGGCGTGGTCACGCGCTGCCAATGCAGGGCGCCGGAGGTCTGTGGCGCGACGCCCGCGCCGGCGAACACCGCCAGCGGCGACAGCAGCGCGCGGCTGCCGGCCAGCGCCCCGGCCAGCTCGGCCGCGCCCAGCAGCAGCAGGATCAGCGCCAGGCTCATGCGTAGCTTGTGCCAGCCGCCGGCTTCGGCCGGCAGGCGCTGCAATACGCCCAGATACACCGCGCAGCCCAGCAGCAGCACGCCGCCGAGCGCGAGGATCCAGCCCGGCGCCAGCACGCGATCGAGCATCCAGATGGCCAGCCCCAGAAACAGCACGCCGAACACCGCCTTGACCGTGTTCATCCAGGCGCCCGCGCGCGGCATCAGGGCGCCGGCCGCGGTGCCGAAGACCAGCAGCGGCAGGCCCATGCCCAGGCCGAACACGAACAGCGCCAGCGCGCCAAACGCCGCGCTGCCCTGCTGGCCGATGTAGATCACCCCGGCCGCCAGCACCGGCGTCACGCATGAGGTGACGATCAGCGCCGAGAGCACGCCCATCACCGCGGCACCGACCAGCGAACCGGCCTTCTGCTGATTGCTGGCCCCGGCCAGACGCGTCTGCAGCCGCGCCGGCAACTGCAGTTCGTACAAGCCGAACATGCTCAGCGCCAGCAACACGAACAGCAGCGCCATGGCACCGATCACCCAGCCGTTCTGCAGCGCCGCCTGCAGGTTGGTGCCGGCCAGACCCGCGATCACGCCGACCGCGGCATACACCAGCGCCGCGCCCAGCACATACACCAGCGACAGCGCGAAGGCGCGGCCGGGGCGCGCGCGCGTGCCGCCACCGGCGATCAGCCCGGACAGGATCGGCAGCATCGGCAACACGCAGGGCGTGAACGCCACGCCCAGTCCGCCGAGGAAAAACAGCAGCAGCGCCCACGCGCGATCCTTGCCCAGCAGACCGGCCAGGCGTCCGGCTTCACCGGCCTGTGCATTGGCGCCGGGCGCCGGTGCCGCAGCAGCTGCCGTGGCGGCAGCAGGCGCGGATGCGGCAGCGAAGGCCTGCGTCGCGGCGGCGCCGGGCGCCGGCGCGGCAAACGCCGCCTGCGCACCTGCCGCGGCGGGCGGCTGCAGCGCATTGGTCGCCGCGCCGACCTGCACCATGCCGCCGCCGATCGGCAGGTTCAGCTCATCGGTGTGCGGTGGAAAACAGATCTGCGGCGGCACGGCGTGGCAGCCCTGATACGTCACCGCCAGGCGCAGCACCTTGAGTCCGGCCGGCGCGCTGAACGGCAGCGTCGCGTCCATGTGCTTGTAGAACACCACCAGGCGGCCGAGGTAGGGATCGTTCTCCACCACGCCCGGCGGAAAGCTGGCCTTGCCCAGCGTGACGCCGGCATCCAGCGCCTTGAAATGCGTGCGGTCGCGGTACAGGTAGTAGCCCGGCGCGATGGTCCAGTCCAGCCTGGCGCGGCCCGGTACGGCCTGCGCGGACAGGCGATAGGCCTGGTTGAAAGCGAGCAGGCCGCCGGCGGCGTGGGCGGGCGCGGGCAGGCCCAGACCCAGCATCAGGCAGGCGGACAGCAACAGCAGCAGCAATCGGTTCATCGGCGGGGGCTCGATCGGGAAATCACTCGGAAGATGGCATCACCTGTGTCGCCAGCCAGTGAAGGTAGGGCGCATGCCCGGCCTCGACGGCAACGGCAAGGATCTCGGGCAGCGCGTCGGGATGCAAGGCGCACAAGCGCGCACGCAGGGTTTCGAAGCCGGCGCGCGTGGTCTTGATCAGCAACTGCACCTCGTCGGCCTGCTCGATCGCGCCCTGCCAGCGGTACACCGAGCGCGCGCCGGGCAGGCGCGTGACGCAGGCGGCCAGACGTTCGGCCACCAGCGTCTCGGCGATGCGCGCGGCATGGGCGTCGTCGGGACAGGTACACAACACCAGCAGGGCCTGCATGGACTTCCGGGCGTGGGCGGAACGGCGATGATCGCACCACCGCGCATCGCTTGCAGCGCCGCGCGCCGATCGCGCCGCGCGCAAACGTGAAACAGCGCGCCGGGCCACGTAGGCTGCACGCTTCGCCCAGGGGCATCACGATGACGCCCGAACAGCAGGCCCGCACCGCCATCGACACCCTCCTCGCCGCCGCGGGCTGGGTGGTGCAGGACGTCGGCGCCGTCCACATCCACGCCGCGCGCGGCATCGCCATCCGCGAGTTTCCGCTGCGGGCCGGCCCGGTTCGGGTTTTGCCGCGCAGCACGCATCCATTGCCGTCTCTGCGTTGCTAGCCATGCCCCATTCAAAAGACACCGACAGTCGGCCCGCTGCTCGCCCGCATTCCGCCGTCCGCGAGGACACCATCGAATACGGCTTCATCGGCACCCTGCAAAACCTCAAGTACGACTATCGCGCCGACATCCGCGACCGCGCCGCGCTGGAGCAGAACTTCCGCGAGAAATTCGAGGCGCTCAACCGCGTCCACCTCACCGACGCCGAGTTCGCGCGGCTGCTCGATGAAATCGTCAGCCCGGATGTCTACACCGCCACCAAGACCCTACGCAGCATCAATGCCTTCGCCCGTGACGACGGCACGCCGCTGAACTACAGCCTGGTCAACCTCAAGGACTGGTGCAAAAACACCTTCGAGGTGGTCAACCAGCTTCGCATCAACA
>DZBX01000246.1 GCA_022730075.1 Rhodanobacter sp.
ATGCTCACCTCACCACGTTATTGAAGTTCAAGAGAAATCTGTCGAGGATCGTTTGGGAGCGGACGCACGCCAGGCGATGAGACCGATGCGCGGACCTCGGGACGCTGTAAATCGGCGGCCTTGATGGCCCAAGGCGCGCCCTTGCAGGCCTGCGTGGCGGCAAGTGTAGCGACGCTGATCATGCGCAGCACCGTCATCTTGCTCGTCCCGAGCGCTTCAGCGGCTTGCTCCAGAGTCAACTCACCACGCGCTTCGCGCTCTCCATTTTGGTAGACCGCAATGTGGTGGTCGCCGCGGAACGAACGCACCCGCATTTCCGTCCAGGTATGCCCTTTGCCAGTCCGGTGGCCGAGACGATTCAGCAACGAGGCGATGCCCGCGTCACCCAACTGGCGTGCGAGCTGCACGATCAGAACCTGGACCCCAACATCGGTGGTCCAGCGGTGCTGTCCCGTGCGGTTCTTCACCACGCTCAATGCGGTGTGGTCGCCTCCCTGCCAATGCATGACGAGTTCGATGCGCGCCTCGTCCACGCGCGCCACGATCTCCCTGATCACGCAGCGCAGGATGCGCTTGCGCACGGCGTTGCTGGCCGAAGGATGGGACCACACCCGCGGCAAGTCGGCGCCCAGGGCCATGAGGTCGTCGCGCTGCTGTGGCGTCAGGCTCGAATCGACCTGCGCCTGTAATGTCTCGATCTTCGCCTCACGCCGGGAGACCTCAGCAAGCCGCTCGTTCCAACGCCGCTCAAGTTCGGCGGCCACCAGTCGATTGCCGGGGTCAACGGCGTCGAACTGCCGCTGCGCACGCGCCGCCTCAAAGCGCGCCTGCTCCAACGCGAGTTCGAGCTGGCGCCGCGTCGCGTGCTCATCGTTGGCATGGTGCTCGATGGCACGCAGTGCGGCCTGCACCCCAAGCGGCAGCAGCACGCTTAGCACTTCGCTGGAGACGGCCTCGTCCACGCGCAGCGCGCCGAAGGAGATGCATCGAGGCGCCGCGCCATGGTTGACCGCGGCCCCCTTGCAGTGATAGCGGGCGATGGCGCCGTCGCTGCCGCTGTAGGCGACGTGCAGCTTGCGACCACAGTGCGCGCATCGCAACAATCCGGCCAGCAAGGACTCGCCGCGACGGGGTGCGCCGCGCGCCATGCTGCCGCGCATATTGGTGTTGTCGGCGATCACGCGCTGGTTGTGCTCATAGGTCGGCCAATCAATGTAGCCCTCGTGGTGCTCCTGGATCAAGACCTGCCAGTGCTCCTGGGCACGGCGATGGCCGTGCACGACGCGCTTGCGGCCGGCTTCGATCCGCACGCGTGTCTCGGTGCGGCCAAACGCATAGGCGCCGGCATAGACGGGATTGGTGAGGATCTTGAGCACCGCGTTATAGACCGGCAGACGCCAGATCACGCAGCGCCGGCCGTTCTCGTAGACCGCCGAGGGCAGATCAATGCGCTCTTGTCGGAACCACAGCAGCGCCTGGCGCACGCTGCCGGCCTGTGCGAATCGACGGAACACGGCCGCGATCGCTTCGCGGATGCGCAGATCGGCGTCGCGTTCAATCCGGTCGCCCTCGCTGCGCACATAGCCGATCGCCACCGTCGTGTGCAGATCACCCCGCGCCGCCTTGAGCTTGAGGGCTTCGACGGATCGTTGGCGAAGGAGGGACAACTCCATCTCCGACATCGTGCCCTTCATGCCCAGCAGCAACCGGTCGTTGACGCTGCGTGGGTCATAGAGGCCGTCTTCGTCGACGATGAGGCTGCCCACCAGGGCGCAGAACTCCAGCAGCGTGTGCCAGTCGCGACCGTTGCGTGCCAGGCGCGATGCCTCGATGGACACCACGGCGCCAACATGCCCGCTGCAGATCGCCGCCAGCAGTCGCTCAAATCCTGGCCGTGCGACGCCGCCGGCGGACACACCGAGGTCGTCGTCGATGACCACGACCTCGGTCCA
>DZBX01000247.1 GCA_022730075.1 Rhodanobacter sp.
CTTGCGGCGTTTTGCGAGTGTGCGTTGCGTAGGTTGTTGCGTGGATCGAGCCTTGAAGGTGGGGAATAGCCCCCGTCTTGAAGGAGTCTGCCATGACACCTCTTCGCCGCCGCATGATCGACGCCATGGTTCAGCGTGGCTTTGCGTTGCGCACGCAGGAAAGTTACGTCGATGCGATTGTCCGCCTGTCCAGGTTTTACAGACGCGACCCGGCCACTTACGCCGCCGCCGACATTGAAGCGTATCTGCTGTATCTGATCCAGGAGCGCAAGCTCTCTTACAGCACGGTCAATCAAGCGGCCTGTGCCTGCCGGTTTCTGTTCGAGACGGTGCTGGGTCACGAGCGCGCCCGGTTTCCGATCCCCTGCGCCAAGGTGCCACGAACCCAGCCGCATCTGCTGGCGCGGGCCGAGATTGCGGCGCTGTTTGCGGCGTGTATTCATCCGCTGCACCGTACGCTGCTGCAGACCATCTATGCCGCTGGCCTGCGCGTTTCCGAAGCGTGCGCGTTGCGCGTGGACGACATCGACAGCCAGCCCGACCGCATGAGCGTGCGCGTGGAGCAAGGCAAGGGCGCGAAGGACCGTTACACGCTGCTTGCGCCGACGCTGTGCGAGCAATTGCGCCTGCACGTGCGCAGCTATCACACGCGACAGTGGCTGTTTCCCAAGCGTGAGGGTGGCAGCCACTTGACCATCGAGTCGGCACAGCGCGCCTATCAGGGCGCGCGGGCACGAGCCCACATCACCAAACCCGGTGGCATCCATACCTTGCGCCATTGTTTTGCCACCCACCTGCTCGAAGGCGGGGTCGACCTGTATACCATCCAGCGACTGCTCGGCCACGGTCATATCGGCACCACCAGCCGCTATCTGCATTTGACCTCGCCGCAGTTCGCGGCCCCCAAGGGCGTGGATCCGCTCGACCTGCTCGCCGGTTTGCCGCGCGTCCCCGCGCCGTCCCCAGCGCACTCGTAGCCGGCCCGGGCTATCCCGATGGCCACGCTGGCCGATGTGCTGCGCCGCTTCGGTGCGGCGTACCTGGCGCAACGCGCCTTGTCCACGCCACAGGCGAAGGCGTGGCGCGCCATCCTTGCCTGCCGCACGGGGGCGCTGGGCGGTCACCGGGTACAGTGCGATAGCTGCGGCCACAGCCATGCGGTCTATCACTCGTGTCGCAACCGCCATTGTCCGCAGTGCGGTGCGCGCGCGAAGGACACGTGGCTGCAGGCGCGGCTGGGGGACGTGCTGCCGGTGCCCTATGCGCATCTGGTGTTCACCTTGCCGCATGCGCTGAACGCGTTGTACGGCGCGCATCCGCACTGGGTCATCGATACGCTGTTTGCCTGCGCCGCCCAGACCTTGAAAGCGTTTGCCGCCGATCCACAGTGGTTGGGCGGCACCCCGGCCCTCAGTCTGGTGCTGCATACCTGGACGCAGGACTTGCAGCGGCATCTGCACGTGCATGGCGTGATGGCGTGCGGCGCGCTCGCCGCAGACGGGCACTGGCAGGTTCCGCGTCGCTCGCCGCAGTTCCTGTTTCCGGTGCACGCCTTGTCGCGGGTGTTCCGTGGCAAGTTCATGGCGGCGCTGGAACACGCGCGTCAGGGTCATGCCCTGCCGCGCGACCCGCAAGGCGCCCAGAGTGATTGGATCCGGCGCCGCCGCAAGCTCTATCGGCACGACTGGGTGGTGTACGCCAAGACCCCCATGGGCGGGCCGGCCCAGGTGCTGTCGTACCTGGCGCGCTACACCCATCGCACCGCGATCTCGAACGAGCGCATCGTGCGTGTCGATGCGCAGCACGTGGCATGGCGGGTGCGCGCCGATCCGCACGGCGGCACACGCATCGTGAAGCTCGATGGGGTCGAGTTTGTGCGCCGCTTCATGCAGCACGTGCTGCCAACAGGGATCAAGCGCATCCGCCACTACGGACTCTTGGCGCC
>DZBX01000248.1 GCA_022730075.1 Rhodanobacter sp.
CAGTCCCTCCTGCACCGTGACGATGAACCAGGCGCAGTCGGTCAGCGCCAGCTTCGGCGGCGGCTCCACGGCCGCGGTATGCCCCAACCTGCCACAGGTCGTCGCGCCCAGCACAGGTGTGACCGGCACCGGCCTGGTGAACTACTCGACACTGGCCAAACCCGCCGTCGGCGCGCCGTTCACGGATCCGGACTTCGGCAACACCGGCATCAAGATCATCCGCATCACCGACGTGGTGAAGCAGTTCAACGCCAACGTCGCCATGCCGGCCTACCCGACGACGCAGGCGTGGAATTGCAACGAGACGCGGATGATTCTTTACGTCACCGAACCCAATACCGGCGGCCAGCAGGGCTGGGCCATGTTCGACGGCAACACCTATCAGTTCATCTCCTTCCTACCGATCAATCCATCCGACATCGAGCAGTTCTGGTGGTCGCGTACCGACCCGAACAAGTTGTACTACATCGACAACCATTCGGAGGGCTCGACCAACTACTCGCAGCTCACGGCGATCAATGTCGGCACCGGCGTGAAGACCATCGTGCACGACTTCATTCCCGATCTGCAGAATCTGGGCTGGCCGACCACCGGTCCGGTGCGCGCGGGCTATCCGTTCATGAACGGCAATGGCAACCAGATTTGGGGCCTGGGCGCCGGCGGCATCCCCAACGTCAATGGCCAACTCGGACTCAACGTGTTCGGCTTCAACATGGACACGGGTCAGATCATCCGTTATTCCGGCATCGCCCAGGCGCAGGCGCGCGGCACCACGCCAGCCCCGCTGCTCTCGGGCAAGGGCTGGTTCTGGAACGACATCGATGCCAGCAATGACGCCAACAACCAGACCTGGGTGCTGGACAGCAGTGGCAACGTGATCCTCAAGGTGCCCTTCAGCGCCGACGAGCACGTCGATACCGACCTCAACGCCGCAGGGCAGGACGTACTGCTGGGGGTGCAATACGACACCGCCGTGACCGGCAACCTGATCATGGCCAACCTGCAGACCGGCGCGGTCTCGACGATCATCGGCAGCGCCAACGGCTATGGCTACCCGCGCACGGGCTCGTTCACCGGCGCGACGGCCTGGCGCAACCCGGCGTGGGTGGTGGGCGCCACCATCGGCGACATCTACGGCACCAACCAGAACGGCCCGGTCAGCAATCCGCAGACCCTGCTCGACCAGGAGATCTTCGTCGCCAACATCGACACCGGACAGGTCTATCGCATCGCGCACAACCGCAGCACCGGCAACTGGAGCAACGCGACGATGAGCAATTACTGGGCGCAACCCAACGTGACCATTTCGCCCAGCGGCACGCGCATCCTGTTCAACAGCGACTGGGGCGACGGCAACCCGTCGAGTCCTGTCGTCAACCCCAATGCCGCGGTGGACACCTACGTCATCGAGTTGCCCGGCTACAAGGCGCCCTGATGACGAGGTGATCGTGCAATCGGCGCGCAGTCAACCATTCGCCAAGGAGTCGAACCGATGAAACCCGCGACGCCGGACACAGTCCCTCGCAACCGCTTCGCCTGGCGCAGCAGGCTGGCACGCACCGCAGGCGTCGCCACGCTGGTACTGACGAGTCTGCTGCTGTCCGCCTGCGGTGGCGGCTCGGGCAGCACACCGTCGACGCCGACACCCACGCCCACCGTGAGCTATGCGCTCAGCGTCGCGGTCACCGGCAGCGGCAGCGTCACCTCCAGCCCGGCGGGCATCGACTGCGGCAACACCTGTTCGGCCAGCTACGCCAGTGGCACCCAGGTCACCCTCACCGCCACCCCGGCCAGCGGCGCGACCTTCAGCGCCTGGGGCGGCGCCTGCTCGGGCAGCACCACCACCTGCACGGTCACGATGAACCAGGCGCAGTCGGTCAGCGCCAGCTTCGTCACCGCGGCCGCAAGCAACTACACGCTCAGCCTGAGCGTCAGCGGCAA
>DZBX01000090.1 GCA_022730075.1 Rhodanobacter sp.
TCGACCTGCGCATCATCGCGCTCACCCTGGTGCGCGGCTTCGTGCACAAGAATGCGTACTGAAGACGCCTCGGATCCTGGTCGCCGTGGAGGCGTTCCGACAGGAGCTGGCGCGTGCCGGCATCGACCTGGCCATGTTGACAATGTCATGTATATGTCAGCACACTCTGAGCCGCCCCGAGCAAACGCCTGGTGGATTAGAGAAACACGAAAAGCTATGCAACATACTGATATAATTTAATATTCTCGATGGAGACAATGAACATGACCACCACCATCCAAGTAAGAACCGAGGCCGAACTCAAGAGAAGGTCTGAAAAGGTGCTCAACGAACTCGGGATGGATCTCTCCGGCGCAATCCGGGTGTTTCTCAACCAGGTTGTCCTGCGCGGTGGTTTGCCGTTTGAAGTTGCCCTGCCACAGCCTAATGCCGCGACGCTCAAGGCAATCAGCGATTCCTACAACCGCAAGAACATTGGCCGCGCAAGCAGCGTCGCGTCGATGCTCGACGAGTTCGAGAAGAGCGCCGATTGATGGTTGAGTTTGTCGCGGGCACAAGTCGCGCTCACTCATGGAAATCTTATGTCAGCGAAAAACAAGAACAGTGGACTTGTGCCCCGTTCGGTGTCATGGGTCAAGCAGTTCAAGAAAGACTACAAAGCCGCCGCCAAGAAAGCGAAGGCAGATCTTGCTGCGCTACGGACGGTGATGCAGATGATTGAACACCGCGAAACGCTGCCACCTGAATTCCGCGACCATCCACTCACTGGGCGCTACCCGCGCCGCGAAGGTGACACCAACTGCCGCGAGTGCCATGTCGGCAACGACTGGTTACTCATCTACCGCTTTCCGGACGACGGCACCGTCGAATTCGTCAGGACTGGCACCCATTCCGATCTGTTCGGGTGAGTGAGCGCGAGCAGCCTGTTCGAGGTTCGGACTGGCCAGCTTGATCGAATGGGTTGATGGGGGTGTTGACCAACTGAATTGAGTTCGCTGCCAACGCAGACCTGACCAAGAAGGATGCAGAGCGCATTGCCGGCGACTTCCATTTCAATTGAAGCAAGCAGGCCTTCTTGATTGCGATGCAGACCGTTGACCTTGCTTCGGCTTCTTGCCTTCCTTTCTGCGGACAATGTAGATGACACCGTCTTGTTGCGTTTCTGGTTCATGTAGATTGCAATGATCGATCTGCACTGCCACATGCTGCCCGCGATCGACGATGGCGCGCCCGATCTGGCGGTGGCGCTGGCGATGGCGCGCATGGCCGCGCAGGACGGCATCAGCACCGTCGCCTGCACGCCGCACATCTATCCGGGGCTTTACGACAACGACCGCGCGCGCATCCTGGTCGCCGTGGAGGCGTTCCGACAGGAGCTGGCGCGTGCCGGCATCGACCTGACGCTGACCTCGGGCGCCGATACCCATCTGACCCCGGATCTGCTCGAAGGCCTGCGCAGCGGGCGCATTCCGACGCTGGCCGACAGCCGCTATTTCCTGTTCGAGCCGCCGCACCACGTGGCGCCGCCGCGGCTGGAGGAGTCGGTGTTCCAGGTGCTGGCGGCCGGCTATGTGCCGGTGCTGACGCACCCCGAACGGCTCACCTGGATCGAGGAGCACTACGCGGTCTTCGCCCGGCTGGTGCGCGGAGGCGCGTGGATGCAACTGACCGCCGGCAGTCTCACCGGCCGTTACGGACGCCGTCCGCGCTACTGGGCCGAGCGCATGCTGGACGAGGGGCTGGTGCACTTGCTGGCGACCGATGCCCATCACAGCGAGCGCCGCGTGCCGTTGCTGGCCGAGGCGCGCGACGCCGCCGCCGTGCGCGTGGGCGCGGACGAAGCGCTGCATCTCGTGCTGACGCGTCCGCAATGCATCCTCTACAATCGCCCGGTCCACGAAGCGCCAGCGTTGCCCGCCATGTCCGCGCGGGCGCCCAAGGCAAGCTGGTGGTCGCGCTGGCGGCATCGCGCATGAAGGGTCGCGCCGTCACGCGCATGCCGGCGCGGCGCCGGTGATGGCCGCCACGCGGTGGTGGTTCGCCGAATCGAACACGCGCTGCGCGGGTCGTGACCCGCATCCACTCAGGGAGTCGCAATGGGCAAGCCGATACTGAAAGTCGTACTGCTTGTCTGCGGCTTGCTGCTGCTGGCCGCCTGCGCCTCCAATCCCCCCGCCGACGCAGTGGTGCCGATGGTGTCGCCCGGTGCCCGCGCGTTCAATCCGGCCGCGCTGCTGGGGCCTGAGGCGTTGCAATACCGCCTCGGCCCCGGTGATCTGCTCGAGGTCAGCGTGTTTCAGGTGAAGGATTTCAACAAGGTCAAGGTGCGCGTGGACAGTGTCGGCGACGTCGCCCTGCCACTGGCCGGCGTGGTCAAGGTCGGCGGCCTCACCGTCAACGAGGCGCGGCAGGCGATCACGCGACAACTCGCGGCGACCTACCTGCAGGATCCGCAGGTCTCGCTGTTCGTGGACAAGTCCGCCAACGAACGCTTCACCGTGGACGGTGCCGTGCACAAGCCCGGGGTGTATCCGATGGTCGGGCAGATGAATCTGCTGCAGGCCATCGCCATGGCCGAGGGGCCCACCACGCTGGCCAACGATAGTCGGGTGGTGATCTTCCGCGCCATCGATGGCAAGCCGATGGCCGCGCGTTTCGACATCGACCGGATCCGCGCCGGCACGATGATCGATCCGCCGCTGTACCCCAACGACATCATCGTGGTCGACGAGTCGGGCCTGAAGTCCACGCTGAAGGGAATCGTCGACAACCTGCGCGGGTTCCTCTACTTCCAGGCCTACAAGCTCTGACCGCCGGATCGACTCCGCGATGCCACGAATCGACATGGACCTTGCATGACCCCCAATACCCTCGACACGGAAACAGTCCCGGAATCGGGCCCGCGCATGCCCGATGGCGGCATGCCGGGCGATGACGACATCGACCTGCAAGCCTATTGGCGCGCGCTGGTGGCTCGGCGCTGGCTGATCCTCGGCGCGACCGGACTGTGCGTGCTGATCGCGTTGATCCTGACCCTGCTGGCCACGCCCATCTTCCGCGCCGATACCACGCTGCAGATCAACCGCGACACGGTCAACGTCGTGCAGGTGCAAGGCTTCCAGCCGGTCGAATCGCTGAATGACCAGACCTTCTACCAGACCCAGTACGACCTGCTGAAGAGCCACTCGCTGGCGCGGCGCGTGGTGGTGGCGATGGATCTGCAGCACGACGCGGCATTCCAGAAGCTGCTGCGGCCCTCGCCGCTGGCACGCGTGCTGGGCTTTCTGCATGGCGCATCGACGCGCAAGCCCAGCCCGACCGATCAATTGCGCGCCGATGCCGATGCGCTGCTGAGCATGGTCTCGGTGCAGCCGGTGCTCAACTCCAAGCTGGTCGATGTGTCCGTCGACACGCCCGATCCGCGGCTGTCCGCGCAGATCGCCAACGTCTACGCCGACCAGTTCATCCGCTCCAACCTCGACCGGCGCATGGCCGCGTCGGGTTACGCCAAGCAGTACCTCGAGGATCGCCTGCAGGAGCTCAAGCTGCGCCTCGAGGATTCCGACACGGATCTGGTGGCGTTCGCGCAGAAGCACCAGATCGTCAACATCAGCGATCGACAAAGCCTGGTCGGGCAGCAGCTCGAGCAGCTCAACGTCGCGCTGGCGCAGGCCGAGCAGGACCGCTACAAGGCCGAGGCCAAATGGCGCCAACTGCAGGGCGCGCCCGCCGACCAGATCGCGCAGGTGCTGGGCGACCCGGTCATCGAGAAGCTGCAGCAGGCCTATGCCGAGGACCAGGCCAAGTACCAGGACCAGTTGCGCATCTACAAACCGGCGTTTCCGGCCATGCTGCAGTTGCACGCCAAGCTGGATGAAATCCACCGGCAGATCACCGCGCGCACCGCGCTGGTGCGTGGCTCGGTGCAGAGCGCCTACGCGGCGGCCAAGGCGCGCGAGACGCTGCTGCGCCAGCGCGTGGCCGACCTGCGCCAGCAGGTGCTGAATCTCGAGCAGCGCAGCATCCGCTACAACATCCTCAAGCGCGAGGTGGACACCAACCGCCAGCTCTACGACGCCATCCTGCAGCGCTACAAGGAGATCGGCGTCGCCGGCGGCGTCGGCATCAACAACATCTCGGTGGTGGACCGCGCGGAGCCGCCCCTGGTGCGTTACCGGCCGCGGCTGAAGTTGAATCTGACCATCGGCCTGCTGCTGGGCCTGTTCGCCGGCATCGCCGCGGCCCTGGTGCTGGACCATCTCGACGACACCGTGCACCTGGCGGCCGATGCCGAGCAGAAACTCGGCCTGGCCGTGCTCGGCATCATCCCGCTGGCGCGCGCGGGCACGCCGGAGCAGGCGCTGCAAGATCCGCGCTCGGCGCTGGCCGAGGCCTACCGCTCGGCGCGCACCGCGCTGCAGTTCGCCACCGCCGACGGCGTGCCGCGCTCGCTGCTGGTCACCAGCACGCGCCCGGGCGAGGGCAAGAGCACCACTGCCCTGGCGCTGGCGCAGAGCTTCGCGCAGATGGGGCGGCGCGTGCTGCTGGTCGACGCCGACATGCGCAATCCGGCGCAGCACAATCTCGGCGCGGTCGACAATAGCCGCGGCCTGAGCAACGTGCTGGCCGGTGCGCTCACCTGGCGCGAGGCGGTTGTTGGCGGCGACAGCGGCCCGGCGCTGCTCGCCTGCGGGCCACTGCCGCCCAATCCCGCCGAACTGCTGGCCGGGCCGCGCCTGGCGACCTTGCTTGCCGAGGCGCAGGCCGAGTACGACCTGGTGATCCTCGACAGCCCGCCCGTGCTCGGGCTGGCCGACGCCCCGGTGCTGGGTCATTGCGCGGCCGGCACCTTGCTGGTCATCGAGGCCGGCGGCGCGCGCATCGACCACATCCGCGACGCGCTCAAGCGCCTGCGCGCGGCGCGCGCGCGCGTGGTCGGCGCCGCGATTACCAAGCTCGACGCGCGGCACGGCGCGTACGGCTATGGCTACAGCTATGACTACGGTGATGCCTATGGCGGCAAGACGAGTCGCCGCAACGCCTGAGTCGCGGCGCGCGGCGTTCGCGCGTGACATCGCGGCGGCGCGCGTGAGTGCGTCGCCGTGATGACCCCGCCGCGGTGAACCGTGCGGCCGCCATCGCCGTGCGCACCACGGCCGCGCTGCTGGTCGCCGCGCTGCTCGGCTGGCATCTGCTCGGTCTGACACTCTCCATGCAACGACTGCACGCCGATCCGGCCGCGGCGCACGCGTGGGCGCCGCAATCCGCGGCCGCGGCCGCCGACTGGGCGCAGCAACGCTTCGATGCGGGCGACACAGCCGCGGCCTCGCGGCTGGCGCGCGCCGCCCTGATCGCTTCGCCGCTGACCGCCGACGCCTATCGCGTGCTGGCCGAGGTCGCCCTGCGGAGCGGTGCCAGCGCCAGCGCCGAAGCGCGCCTGCGCATCGCCGCGCGCCTCGATCCGCGCGACGCCGCCACGCAGGCCTGGCTGGCGGCGGCGGCGCTGCGCGACGGGCATCTCGAGGCCGCGCTGTGGCATCTGGACGCCATCCTGCGCGTGCACCCCACACTCGCCGCGCGCCTGTATCCGCAACTGCTGGCGCTGGCCCGCGTGCCGGGCGCCGCGCCGGCCTATCGCGCGGTGTTCGCGGCGCATCCGCCCTGGGGCGGCGACTTCTTTCGCTGGGCCTGCGTACAGCCGGCCAGCGCTGATGCGCCGGTGCGGGTGTTGTTCGCGGCCTTGCGCGCGGTGCCCGACGCGCTGCACGCGGCCGACTGGTCGGCCTACCTCGATCGCCTGATCGGCCAGCGGCGCTGGCTGCCCGCCTACATGGCCTGGGTCGAAAGCCTGCCGCCCGCGCAGCAACAGCACCTGGACAACATCTTCGATGGCGATTTCCAGTATCCGCCCAGCGGGCGCGGCTTCGACTGGCGCATCAGCTATGTGCCCGGCGCGGAGATCGGGGTGGTGCCGCGCGCCACGGCGTCCGGCAACGCCCTGCAAGTGCGCTTCCTCGATCAGCGCGCGCCGTTGGCGGGGCAGGTGGCGCAACTGCTGGTGCTGGCGCCCGGGCGCTACCGCGTCAGCGGCCAGGCGCGGCTGCACGGCGTGCAGAACGACCGCGGCCTGCAGTGGGTGCTGAGCTGTGCCGACAACGGCCGCCAACTGGGCGCCAGCGCGCGGATGCGCGGCAGCCTGCCGTGGCACGATTTTGCTTTCGACGTGGAGGTGCCGGCGCAGGGTTGCGGCGCGCAGTGGCTCAGCCTGCGTCTGGCCTGGCGCATCCCCGCCGAGCAATGGGCGGATGGCCGTGCCGAGTTCACCGGTCTGCGCGCCCTGCGCCTGGCTCCTGGGCATTAGAACGAAGTTGCCGACAGCGTGTGGTCACTGCGGTTGATCCGACCTCGGCGCAAGCGGACCACTCCGGGCAGTTCGCTGGGCGGCGCGCGCTGGTCGGTCGATGCGCGCCGAAACGCGACCGCTTCCGTCTCGAGGCCAGCGGCAGCGGCGGTTGCACCGCCCAAGCAAGCGGCAGTAAGCTGCGCGCGAGAGTTTGGGCCGTGCCCATGCTCCACATTCACGCAGGGAGATCGCCATGAAGATCCATCGCGCATTGTTGGCAGTCGCGCTCGCACTCGGCGTGGTCGGTGTCGCGCAGGCCAATCCCGTGGCCATGATCTACAAGGTCGAAGGCAAGGTCATGGTCAACCAGGGCCAGAAGTTCCTTCCGGCCAAGGTCGGCATGCCGCTCAGCGTCGGTGATCGCGTGATGGTGATGTCTGGCTCGCAGGTCATGCTCGATTACGGCAATGCCTGCAGCATGACGCTCGCGCCCAACAGCACCTTCACCGTGACTCCCAACTGCCAGCCCACCTTGGCTGCGGCCGGCGGATCGGACGCAGCATCCCCCGGCACCAACTACACCCCATTGATCGCCGTCGGCGGCGTGGTGGTGCTCGCGGCCCTGGTCGCGGGCGGCGGTGGCGGCAGCAGCAACAGCCAGCCAATCAGCCCCTGAGTCGGGCGCATGGTCACGACACCCGGCCCGGCCTTGCGTCGGGCCGCGTTCGTTGCAGCCGCCTTGCATGTCGAGCACGCCCGGTCCTGGCCGCAGCGGCTGATCGCACCCGGCGCCATGCTGGTGCTGGCCGCGGCGCTGCTGCTCGGCGGCGGCACCATGCAAGGTCTGCCCGGCGACGCCATCGTCATCGCGCTGGGGCTGCTGCTGGCCGTGCTGCTGGTGGCGGCGTGGCCCGCGCACCTGCTGTGTGACCATCGCGCCGAATGCATCCTGCTGCTGGCGGTGCTGCTGTTGCCCCTGCTGCAGTTGCTGCCGTTGCCGCCCGCGCTGTGGACCGCGTTGCCCGGTCGCGCCGCGCTGGCCGCGGATCAGGCCAGCGTCGGCATCGCGCCGCACTGGGCGCCGCTCAGTCTTGATCCAGCCGGCACTTGGCGCGCGTGGCTGGCCATGCTGCCGGCGGCGGCCCTGTTCGTGGCCGCGCTCACGCTCTCGCGGCGCGAATTGCTGCGCCTCACCCTGCTGATCCCGCTGCTGGCGCTGGCCGGTGCGCTGCTTGGCTTCGCGCAGGTGGCGGGCGGGCCGGACAGTCCGTTGCGGCTGTTCGCCTACACCCAGCGCACCAGCGCCGAGGGCTTCTTCGCCAACCGCGATCACTTTGCCGACCTGCTCAACATCGGCATGCTGCTGAGCGCCGCCTGGCTGATCGCGCTGTGGCTGCAGCCGGGTGCGCGCGCCGCGCGCCGCGCGCTGAGCATGGCGCTGGCCTGGGTCACCCTGGCCAGCTTGCTGGTGGCGCTGCTGCTGACGCAATCACGCGCCGGCGTGGCGCTGGGCGCGCTGACCCTGGCCGCCATCGTGGTGCTGGCCTGGCGCGCCGGCCAGGCCAAGCCGCGACTGGCGCGACGCATGGCGCTGGCGTTGCTGGTCATCGCCATGCTGGCGCTGCAGTGGGGTCTGTACGCGGTGCTGGCGCGATTGCACCAGGATCCGTTCGAGGATGCACGCTGGTGGATCATGCGCACCACCTGGATCGCCGCCCAACACTATGGTTGGCTGGGCAGCGGCATCGGCAGCTTCGTGCACGTGCTGCCGCAGTTCCAGGCGCGCGCCACGCTGATCCCGCCCTACGTCAACCACGCCCACGACGACTACCTCGAGCTGTGGCTGGAAGGCGGCATCCCCGCGCTGCTGCTGATGCTGGCCTTCGTGGGCGGATGGGCGTGGCGCAGCCTGCGCGTGTGGCGCGCGCCGATCGCGGACGATCCATCCGATGACACCATCACGCTGTCCGCGCTGATCATGCGCGCCGCGGCCGTGGGCGTGCTGGTGCTGCTGCTGCACGCCACGGTCGATTACGCGCTGCGCACGCTGGCGCTGGAGGCGACGCTGGCGGTGCTGTGCGCATGGCTGGCGCGCGGCGGCAAGGTCGATCTAAGCTCCAGCGGACGGGAATCGAGGCATCGCCTGGAAACGATTGTGGGTGCCCGCGGTGCAGGATCCCGGCCTCATTCCGCCGCCCATTGACCAGCCCATGCGCCTCACTCCCGAACAAGCCGCCATCATCCGCAGCGCCGCCGCCGAGGTCTTCGGCAGCGACGCGCGCGTGTGGCTGTTCGGCTCGCGCGTGGACGACGCCAAGCGCGGCGGCGACATCGACTTGCTGGTGCAAACCGCGCAAACCCAACCCGAGGCGCTGGCCCGCGCCAGCATCGCGATGCTGGCCCGGCTGCATCGCGCACTGGGCGAACAAAAGATCGATCTGGTCCTCGACGCACCGGCCCTCGGCGCCACGCGCAGCATCGTCACCACCGCCAAGGCCACGGGGGTGCTGCTGTGAGCGGCGGCCCCCATCAACAGCGCTTGCAGGACGTGTGGCGGCAAGCCATGCGCCACCGCCACCACAT
>DZBX01000249.1 GCA_022730075.1 Rhodanobacter sp.
CGCCACGCCGCCGAACTCGCCGCGATCGAGCAGCAGGGCCTGTTCAAGCGCGAGCGCATCATCACCTCGCCGCAGTCGGCCGAGATCACCCTGGCCGACGGCCGCAGGGTGCTGAACTTCTGCGCCAACAATTACCTGGGCCTGGCCGATCATCCCGAGGTGATCGCCGCGGCCAAAGCCGCGCTGGACACGCACGGCTTCGGCATGGCCAGCGTGCGCTTCATCTGCGGCACGCAGGATCTGCACAAGGAACTGGAAAAGCGCATCGCGCGTTTCTTCGGCACCGACGACACCATCCTCTACGCCGCCTGTTTCGATGCCAATGGCGGCCTCTACGAACCGCTGCTGGGCGAGGAGGACGCGATCATCTCCGACGCGCTCAACCACGCCTCGATCATCGACGGCATCCGCCTGTGCAAGGCCAAACGCTACCGCTACGCCAACTGCGACATGGCCGATCTGGAGAAGCAACTGCAGGCGGCCGACGCCGCCGGCGCGCGCAACAAGTTGATCAGTTCCGACGGCGCGTTCTCGATGGATGGTTTCATCGCACCGCTGGACCGCATCACCGCGCTGGCGGAAAAGTACGCCGCCATGGTGCATATCGACGAGTGCCACTGCACCGGGTTTCTCGGCGCGACCGGCCGCGGCTCGGCCGAGGTGCACGGCGTGATGGACAAGATCGACCTGTTCACTGGCACGCTGGGCAAGGCGCTGGGCGGTGCGCTGGGCGGCTTCACCACCGGCCGCGGCGAGGCCATCGAGCTGCTGCGCCAGCGCTCGCGGCCGTATCTGTTCTCCAATTCCTTGCCACCGCACGTGGTCGCCGCCGCGATCAAGGTGTTCGACATGCTCGAGCACGCCAGCGCGCTGCGCGAGACGCTGCTGGAAAACACGCGCTACTTCCGCGAACGCATGACGGCTGCCGGATTCGACATCAGGCCGGGCACGCATCCGATCGTGCCGGTGATGATCCACGACGCACCCAAGGCACAGCAGATGGCCGCGCGGCTGCTCGATGAGGGCATCTACGTCACCGGCTTCTTCTACCCGGTGGTGCCGCAAGGCCAGGCGCGCATCCGCACGCAGATGAGCGCGGCGCATACGCGCGCGCATCTGGACCACGCCATCGCGGCATTCACGCGCGTCGGCCGCGCCTTGGGCGTGGCCAGCGGCTGAGGCGTGAAAAAGGAGCGCGTCCGCCTGTTCCAGACGCTGCCGCAAGCCTGCGGCTACTGGAGCGGGCGCACCGCGGTCAATCTGGTGCTCGACCCCAGCCAGGAAGGTCTGGCCACGCTGTATGCGCAGGCGCTGGCGCATGGCTTTCGCCGCGCCGGCCCGCACTTGTACCGCCCCGACTGTCCGCGTTGCACGGCCTGCGTGGCTTGCCGCGTTCCGCTGCAGGCATTTCGCCCCGATCGCAGCCAGCGCCGCTGCCTGGCGCGCAATGCCGACGTGCAGCTCATCGACGCGGAGCCCGGCTTCACCGCGCAGCGCTGGGCGCTGTATCAACGCTATCAGCGCGCGCGGCATCCTGGCGGCGGCATGGATGACGGCACCGCCGATGACTTCCGCGAATTTCTCGCCGCAACCTGGAGCCCGACGCGCTTTCTCGAACTGCGCGAGGGAACGCGCCTGCTCGCCGTGGCGGTGACCGATGTCGGCAGCGCGTCGCTGTCGGCCGTATACACGTGGTTCGATCCGACCGAGGCCGCGCGCGGTCTCGGCACGCTGGCGATCCTGCGGCAGATCGACCATGGCCGCGCCCGCGGCCTGCAGCATCTGTACCTCGGCTACTGGATCGCCGGACACCCCAAGATGGACTACAAGCGTCGCTTCACGCCGCTGGAGGTGCTCGAAGACGGGCAATGGACGTCGCCGGATTCGTCCATGCTGCGCAGCTGATATTTCGCGGTCTG
>DZBX01000091.1 GCA_022730075.1 Rhodanobacter sp.
CTCAGTGCACGCGCTTGCTCAACTGCACGAACAGCCTGGCCAGCAGGTGCGCGACGCGGCCCGAGGTTTGTGCGTAAGGACCGCGCTCCAGCGCGTGCAGCGCCTCGCGCGGGTGCCCCTGCTGTGCCTGCTGCAGAACGCTGGCGGCATGCACGTGGAACTCGGCGTGCTGGTCGGTGAGTTCCGCGAACAGCGGATGTTCGCGGAACTGCGCACCGCCTGACCCATGCAGCCACTTGCCCAGCGGGCACTGGTCGTCGCGCGCCAGCATGTCCGGATCGATCGCTTCATCGCTGCCGCCATCGATGACCGCGCGCAGGCGCATCTTCCAGCGCATGTGCGCGTTGATCGCCGTGCGGAAATCCAGCCCGGCGACCTCACTGGGCTCGGCATCGTTGACGCCTTGCGCAACGGGTAGCACCGCCGCGGCGTTTGGCTCGAGCCACTGTTTCAACCAATTCAGCATTGCGATTTCCCCTTCAGGCGGCAAGGCAAGGCCGCCTGGACAAGCTAGCAAACGCGTCGCGCGCGCCAATGTGACATTGGGTGAATTCGTGTGCCGGATCACGCGCCAGCGCTGCGAGGTGTGATGCCCTTCACGCCGCGCGCACGCGCCGTCTGGGTTGCAGCAGGGTCCCCGTGCATTGCGCCGCGCCGCAGCGGCAAGCCCACAGGCGCTTCAGGCGCGGCGTATGCGGCACGTCCAGCACGATGCCGTAGTTGTAGGTCAGTTCCTCGCCCGGCGCGATGTCGCGCAGGGCTTCGATGATCACGCGGTCACGCAGCGCGTCGCCGTCCTGATCCACATGCACCTCGGCGCGGCAGTTGGGCGCGCAGCTGTGGTTGATCCAGCGCGCGCTGTTGCCGCCCTGGTTGCCGTCGATGATGTAGTGCTCGTTGAGGTCGAACAGAAAGGTATGCCCTTCCTCGATGCTGCCGTCATACAGCGCATTGGCTTCGGCGTGGGTGATCAGCCTGCCCTTGTATTCGAGGACGCGGCTGCCGCCGGCAAGCGCGCGGCGGGCGAACACGCCGTTGCCGTGGATGGCGGAACGGCGGACCTGGGATCGTGCGGGCATGGCATGGATCTGATGGAAGTCGGCGCGCGATTATCCACGGCGCCCGCGCCGGACGCATCCGTTGCCGCCGGCGGTTTGCGCACCAGCACCCACTTCGGCGAGGTGGCGATCACGCGCATCGGCAGGCCGTGCAGCAGCAGTGCCGCGAAACGCTGCGGCGCGATCACCGCCAGTGCGTCCGGCTGCGTCCGCCAGGCCTGCTCGAACGCCGGCAGCGGCCACAGCAACCGCGGCTGCCAGCGCAGACCATCGAGCAAGTCGTAGGGCGGCGCGCCCACCAGGGTGACCTGGCGCCGCAGATAGAACGGCAGGCCGCGCTGCAGCGTATCGACCATGTACACCGGCGCATCCGGCTTCAGCCAGGGGTGCATCGCGCGGGCCAGCGGCGCCGCCGAATACGCTGGCGCCAGCGCCTGAAATCCGATCAGCGCCGCCTGCATCAAGCCCAGCCCGGCGAACGCGGCCACACCGACACCGGCCAGCCTGCGCCCGCGCCAGGCCAGCCACGCCGCCAGCGCCAGCAATGCGCACGCCAGCACCATGGCCACAGCCAGATGCCGCATGTAGCCGTGGAACGCGGCGCCCAGCGCGATCAGGTCGCCCGGCACCGGCCGCAGCAACGCCAGCGGCGCGGCGACCAGCAGCAGCGCCGCGGCGATCAGCAGACTGATGCCCAGCGCACGCGCGCGCAGCCGCGCGATGGCATCGCCGACCAGCAGCGCCACGGCCGGGAACACCGGCAGCAGATACAGCGGCAGCTTGGAGTGCGAGATGCTGAAGAACACGAAGATCATCAGCGTCCAGATCCACAACAGCCGGCGCACGTCGAAGCCGTCCTGGCGTGGCGGCAGACGCAGCGCCGCCGGCAGCAGCGCCAGCCACGGGAACATGCCGATCACGCCCACCGGCAGGAAAAACCAGAACGGATGCGAGCGGTCGAAACGATCCGACAGATAGCGCGTGAACTGCTGGCCGATGAAGAAATAGTGCAGAAACTGCTCGTGGCGCAGCTGCAGCGCGATGTACCACGGCAATACCAGCAGCAGGAACAACGGCAGCCCGAGCAGCCACTGCATGCGCTTGAGCAGATGCCACTGCCTGGTCCACAGCATGTAGAAAAACAGCGCGCCGCCGGGGAACACGATGCCGATCAGGCCCTTGGACAGGAACGCCGCGGCCATCGCCAGCCAGGTCAGCAGCATCCAGCCGCGCCGCGCGCGCGCCGAGGCGTCCGGCAACTGCGCCAGGATGAACGTGCACAGCGACGTGCCGAGCAACGCGGCCACGCCCATGTCCAGCGTGTTCAGATGGCTGCCGACGACCCACAGCAGGCTGCTGCCCAGCACCGCCGCCGCGCTCCAGCCGGCCACGCGTCCGAACGCGCGCGCGCCGGCCCAGCCCACGGCCAGCATGCCCAGCAGTCCGGTGAGCAGGCCCCACAGGCGCGCGGTCCAGTTGCTGGCACCGAAGGCCTCGTAGGCCAGCGCGGTGCCCCAGTACTGCAACGCGGGCTTGTCGAGGAACAACACGCCGTCGTAACGCGGCGTGACCCAGTTGCCGCTGGCGACCATCTCGCGCGGCACCTCGGCGTAGCGGCCTTCGTCCGGCTCCAGCAGCGATCGGTACTGGCTGCCGGCGAACCACAGCCCCAGCCACAGCGCCAAAAGCACCAGCCACAGCGCGCGTCGTTGCCTGGTCCCGGTCATCGCCGGCTCCCGCTGCGGCGCCCGCCGCGAATCCGGCTCATGCGGTCGTGTCCGCGGCAGGCGGCGCGTCCGCGCCGAGGCTGGCCTCGATCAGGTACAGCGGCCGCTGCTTGACCTCGAGATAGGTGCGTCCGACGTATTCGCCGATGATGCCCAGCGCCAGCAACTGCATGCCGCCGAGGAACAGGATGGCGACGATCAGCGAGGCATAACCCGGCACGCTGATGCCCCACACGAATACCTTGAGCACGATCCATGCGCCATAGGCAAAAGCCAGCAAGGAGGTGAGCACGCCGACCCAGGTCGCCAGGCGCAGCGGCATGGTGGAGAACGAGGTGATGCCCTCGACCGCGAAGCGCCACAGGCGCCCGTAATTCCACTTGCTCGTGCCGGCGGCGCGCGGCGCGCGGTCGTACAGCACCTGCGCCTGCGGATAACCGATCCACGCGAACAGGCCTTTCATGAAACGCTGGCGCTCGCGCAGCCCGGCCAGCGCGCGCAGCGCGCGCGCCGAGAGCAGGCGGAAATCGCCGGTGTCCTGCGGCACCGCGGTGGCGGAGAGCCGGCGCATCAGCCGGTAGAACAGCGCCGCGGTCAGCCGCTTGATGCCGGTCTCGCCCAGGCGGCGGCGGCGCGTGGCGTAAACCATGTCGGCGCCCTCGCGCCAGCGCGCGATCAGCTCGGGGATCACCTCGGGCGGGTCCTGCAGATCGGCGTCGATGACCACGCACGCAGCCACGTTCCCGGCGCGCGCCACGGCGTCGAGGCCCGCGGTCAGCGCGGTCTCCTTGCCGAAATTGCGGCTCAGCTTGAACCCGTGCACGCGCGGATCGCGCTGCGCCAACGCCTGCGCCAGGGCCCAGCTCGCGTCGCGGCTGCCGTCGTCCACGTACAACACGCGCGCGGGCAGATCCAGCGCATCGAGCACGCGCGTCAGGCGCGCCTGGAACTCGGGCAGCACCTCGACCTCGTTGTACATCGGCACCACGACCCACAGGGCATCGGTGCGGTGCTGCTCGGGCATCGGCTTCTCCGGTTCAACGCGCCCATCCAGACGTCCGCGGCGCTTGCAGGCGCAAAAAAAATCGAACGCAGGTTACCGGCAACGTGCAGTTGCCTCAGCGCGCGCCTGCGCCAGGCGGCAGACCGCCGCCACGCAACGCGCCCTGCATCTGCCGCATCATGCCCTTGATTCCGCCGCGCGAGATCTTGGACATCATTTTCTCCATCTGCTGGTACTGCTTGAGCAGGCGGTTGACATCGGCCGGTTGCATGCCCGAGCCACGCGCCACGCGCGCACGCCGCGAGCCGTTGAGCAAATCGGGATGGCGGCGCTCCTTGCGCGTCATCGAGTTGATCACCGCGATCATGCGCTGCACCTCGCGGTCGTTGACCTTGGACTTGACGCTGTCGGGCAATCCCGACACGCCCGGCAGCTTGTCCATCAGCCCGGCCAGTCCGCCCATGTTGAGCATCTGCTCGAGCTGGTCCTTCATGTCGTTGAGATCGAAGCGCTTGCCCTTGGCCACCTTCATGGCCAGTTGCTGGGCCTTGTCCTGGTCGACCTTGCGCTCGACCTCCTCGACCAGGCTGAGCACATCGCCCATGCCGAGGATGCGCTGCGCGAGGCGGTCGGGATGGAAGGGTTCGAGTGCGTCGGTCTTTTCGCCGGCGCCGAGGAACTTGATCGGCCGCCCGGTGACATAGCGCACCGACAGCGCCGCGCCGCCGCGCGCATCGCCATCGGTCTTGGTGAGGATGACGCCGGTCAGCGGCAACGCCTCGGCGAAGGCCTTGGCGGTGGTGGCGGCATCCTGGCCGGTCATGGCATCGACCACGAACAGGGTCTCCACCGGCTTCAGCGCCGCGTGCAGCGCCTTGATCTCGTCCATCATCGCCGCGTCGATCGCCAGGCGGCCGGCGGTATCGACGATCAGGACGTCGGCGACTTCACGCCGCGCCTGCTCCAGCGCGGCGCGCGCGATGTCCACCGGCCTGGCACCGGCGGCGGCGGACACGAAGCCGACGTCGACCTGCGCGGCCAGCACGCGCAACTGCTCGATGGCGGCCGGACGGTACACGTCGCAACTGACCACCAGCACTTTTTTCTTCGCGCGTTCCTTGAGGAAACGCGCCAGCTTGGCCACGGTCGTGGTCTTGCCGGCGCCTTGCAGGCCGGCCATCAGCACCACCGCCGGCGGCGTCGCGGCCAGATCGAGCTGCGCGTTGGCGGTGCCCATCAGCGCGGTCAGCTCGTCGCGCACCACCTTCACCAGGGCCTGGCCGGGCGTGAGGCTCTTCAGCACCTCCTGGCCCACCGCGCGCACTTTCACGCGCTCGATCAGCGCCTGCACCACGGGCAACGCGACATCGGCCTCGAGCAGGGCGATGCGCACCTCGCGCAGGCTCTCGCGGATGTTTTCCTCGGTCAGGCGGCCGCGGCCGCGCAAACGCTCGACGGTAGCGCCGAGGCGCTGGCTGAGGGTCTCGAACATGGGCGCAAAACCGGGCGGAAAGTGCGCAGTATAGCGGCGTGATCGCGGCCCGGCCGCGCTGTGCCACACTGCGCGCATGCTGCCGCTGACCTTCGCCGCGATCGCGCTGTACCTGGCCGCCGCCGCGCTGCTGGCGCGCCCGGTTCTGGACGGACGCGAGGCGCCGCGCGCCGCGGCGCTGGGCGTGGCGACGCTGGCGGTGCTGGCGCATGCCGGCGAGATCGCACTGGCGCATCGCGGCGCGCTGGACCTGCATTTTTTCGCCGCGCTGTCGCTGATCGCCTGCGTCATCGCCGCGCTGACCCTGATCGTCAACCTGTGGCGCCCGGTGGCGGCGCTGGGCGTGATCCTGTTTCCGCTGGCGGCGGCGCTGCTGGCGGTCGATGTCTTCCTGGCGCCGCCCACCGCGCCGCTGGCGCTCGACTGGCAGATCAAACTGCATGTGACCCTGGCCCTGCTCAGCTACGGGCTGCTGTCGATCGCCGCCCTGCTGGCGCTGCTGCTGGCATTCCAGGAGCGCTCGCTGCGCCGGCATCGCATGCCCGCCTTCCTCGCCGCGCTGCCGCCGCTCACCCTCACCGAGAGCCTGATGTTCCGCCTGATCGGCGCCGGTTTCGCGCTGCTCAGCCTGACCTTGCTGAGCGGGGCGTTGTTCGTCACCAACCTGTTCGACCAGCACCTGGTGCACAAGACCGTGCTGTCGATCCTGGCCTGGCTGGTGTTCGGCGTGCTGCTGCTGGGACGCTGGCGCTGGGGCTGGCGCGGGCGCCAGGCGGTGTGGCTGACGCTGGCCGGCATGGCGGTGCTGATCCTGGCGTTCTTCGGCAGCAAGTTCGTGCTGGAACTGCTGTTGCGCCGCAGCGCCTGAGGCACCTCGACGCTGCGCGGCTTGCCGCATGACGCGCGGCATGCGCACAATCGCGTCACCGCCCCGCGGACCGCAACGTCATGGAAGCCTCGCGCCCCTCCGGCGAACGCCGTCGTTTTCAGCGCATCGCCCTGCAAGGCGCGGTGAAGCTGTACGCGCGCGACGGCTCCTGGCCCGCGGATCTCATCGACCTGTCGCTGCGCGGCGTGCTGGTCTCGCACCCCGCTGGCTGCGACCAGGCGCCCGGCACGCGCTTTCGCATGGACCTGCGCATCTTCGAGAACCTGCCGGTGAGCATGGGCGTGAGCCTGATGCGCAGCGACGCGACGCAGCTCGCCTTTGCCTGGGACCGCATCGACCTGGACAGCTTCGCGCGGCTCAAGCGCCTGCTCGAACTGAACGTGGAGCAGCCCGAGTTGCTGCATCGCGAACTGGCCGAACTCGGGCGCTAGCTCTGGCCCGCTGCCGCCTCAAGCCTGCGGCGGCGGGTGCAGTTGCCTGCCGTTGCTGTCCAGCACGCGCGCCTGCACCTCGATGCCTTCGCGCACGCTTTGCGTGACCACGCAGAAGTTCTCGAACTGCGCCATGATGCGTTCGAGTTGCGCGTGGTTCTCGCCGGGCTCGGCCAGACGCAACTCGATGTCCGCGCGCGGGATGCGCCAGCGCCCTTCGGCGTTGCGCTCGGGCGTGGCGCTTATGCCGGCGGTGATCGGGCCGGGCTGGTTCTTGAACTTGCGCAGCGCGAACACCAGGCTGGCGGCCATGCAGTTGCCGATCGCGGCCAGCAGCACGCGCGATGGATTGGGCCCGCTGTCGTGACCCAGCGGCGCGGGCTCGTCGGTGAGCAATGCCTCCAGTTGCGTGCCTTCGAACTCGATGCGGAAGGCGTAATCGCCCACCTGGCTGATCTGCAGACGCAATGGCTCACTGGCGCTCATGGCACGCTCCTGAGGTGGCGGTGAACGTTCAAAAACTGACGGCCAGCGCCTGATCGAGGCGCTCGACGGCGACGATTTCCATGGCGCCATGATGGCTTTTTTTCGGCGCGTTGGCGCGCGGCACGATGGCGCGCTCGAAACCGTGGCTGGCGGCTTCCTTCAGGCGCTCCTCGCCGTTGGGCACCGGGCGGATCTCGCCGGACAGGCCCACCTCGCCGAACAGCGCGGTCTTGCCGGCCAGCGCGCGGTCGCGAAAACTCGAATGCACCGCCAGCAGCACCGGCAGGTCGGCCGCGGTTTCCTGCACGCGGATGCCGCCGACGATATTGACGAACACGTCCTGGTCGTACACCGCGGCGCCGCCGTGGCGATGCAGCACCGCCAGCAGCATCGCCATGCGGCCGCCGTCCAGGCCCAGCGCCACGCGCCGCGGATTGGCCAGCGGCGAGGCATCGACCAGCGCCTGCACCTCGACCAGCAGCGGCCGCGTGCCCTCGCGCGTGACCATCACCGCGCTGCCCGGCGTCGGCCCGCTGTGCGTGCCGAGGAAGATCGCCGACGGGTTGGGCACCTCGCGCAGGCCGCGCTCGCCCATGGCGAACACGCCCAGCTCGTTGACCGCGCCGAAGCGGTTCTTGAACGCGCGCAGCACGCGGAAGCGGCTGCCGGCATCGCCCTCGAAATACAGCACCGCATCGACCATGTGCTCGAGCACGCGCGGACCGGCGATGCCGCCCTCCTTGGTCACGTGCCCGACCAGAAACACGCTGGTGCCGCTCTCCTTGGCATGGCGCACCAGGCGCGCGGCGGTCTCGCGCACCTGGCTCACCGAGCCGGGCGCGGCGGCAAGCTGCTCGCTCCACAGCGTCTGCACCGAATCGATGATCAGCAGTTGCGGGCGCGCCGCCTGCGCGTGCTCGAGGATGCGCTCGATGCAGGTCTCGGCCAGGCCGTGCAGCGGGCCAAGTTCCAGTCCGAGGCGCTGCGCGCGCGCGGCGATCTGCGCCAGCGACTCCTCGCCGCTCACGTACAAGCCGCGCAGACGCGCGCCCAGCGCACCCATCATCTGCAGCAACAACGTGGACTTGCCGATGCCCGGATCGCCGCCGACCAGCACCACCGAGCCCTGCACCAGCCCGCCGCCGAGCACGCGGTCCAGCTCGCCGATGCCGATCAGGCTGCGCGCCTCGATCTGCAGCGCCACCTCGGTGAGCGGCGTGATGCGCGCCGTCTCCTGCCCGGCATAACCGCTGCGCTTGGGCGCGGACTTGCCGGCCGCCGCCGTGGCCGGCTCCACCACGAACTCGCTCAGCGTGTCCCACGCCCCGCACGCCGCGCACTGCCCCTGCCAGCGCGTGTGCTCGGCGCCGCACTGGTTGCACACGTAGGCGGTTTTGGCCTTGGCCATGCACGTCGATCCTCGATGACTGCGCGCAGCATAGCCAGTCGCCGGCGCAAATCACGCGACGCAACCGCGCGGGCGGCGGGGGGTGATGCGCATGCCGCACACCCACGCGGCCTGCGTGATGCGTGAAGGGCTGGGCGCGACAGGCAAACCGCGCACGATCCAGCCGACGCGCGCCGCAGTGGTCCGGGCCGCGTCCCGCGTCGAGTCATCCCGCCCGGTCCAGCGGGCTGCGCACGCCGCCGGCGCCGCGGTTGAGCACATGCGTGTAGATCTGCGTGGTGGACACATCCTTGTGGCCGAGCAGCT
>DZBX01000250.1 GCA_022730075.1 Rhodanobacter sp.
GCGCGGCACGCATACTGGTGGTTGGCGATGTCATGCTGGACCGCTACTGGTTCGGCGCGGTCGAGCGCATTTCGCCCGAGGCGCCGGTGCCGGTGGCGCGCGTGCAGCGCGAGCAGGATCGCCTGGGCGGCGCGGCCAACGCCGCGCTCAATGTCACCAGCCTCGGCGCGCAGGCCACGCTGCTGTCGGTGGTCGGCACGGACGAGCCCGGACGGCGCCTGCAACAGTTGCTGGCCGAGTCATCGATCCGCAGCGCGCTGCACGAGGATGCGGGTCTGCGCACCACGCTCAAGCTGCGCGTGATCGCGCGCCAGCAGCAACTGCTGCGCATGGATTTTGAAACCGTGCCCGACCACGAGCTGCTGGCCGTGCAGGGTGCGCGCTACGCGGCCGAGCTGCCCGGGCATGATGCGGTGCTGTTTTCCGACTATGGCAAGGGCGGCCTGGCGCACGTGGGCGAGATGGTGCAGGCCGCGCGCGCGGCCGGGCGCAGCGTGCTGGTCGATCCCAAGGGGCGCGACTACTCGCGCTACGCCGGCGCCACGCTGATCACGCCCAACCGCGCCGAGTTCAGCGAGGTCGCCGGCGATTGGCGTGACGAGGCCGAACTGGAATCGCGTGCGCAACGCCTGCGCGAGGATCTGCATCTGCAGGCCGTGCTGGTCACGCGCGCCGAGGAAGGCATGACCTTGTTCAGCGTCGCCGGGCGCCTGCACGTGCCCGCCGCCGCGCGCGAGGTGTTCGATGTGTCCGGCGCGGGCGATACCGTGATCGCCACGCTGGCCGCGCTGCTGGGCGCCGGCGCCGGCCTGGAAGACGCCGTGCGCGCCGCCAACCGCGCCGCCGGCATCGTCGTCGGCAAGCAAGGCACCGCCAGTGTCAGCGCCGCGGAACTGTGGCCCGGGGAGTAAGCACCATGCGCATCATCGTCACCGGCGCGGCCGGTTTCATCGGCAGCAATCTGGTGCAGGCGCTGAACGCGCGTGGCATCGACGACATCATCGCCGTGGATGATCTGGAGCAGGGCGAGAAGTTTCGCAATCTGGTCGATTTGCGCATCGCCGATTACATCGACAAGCGCACGTTCTACGCGGCCTTCGCGCGTGGCCGTTACGGCAAGGTCGAAGCGGTGTTCCATCAGGGCGCCTGCTCGGACACCATGCAGCACGACGGTCGCTACATGCTGGACAACAACTATCGCGACAGCCGCATGTTGCTGGAAGCCAGCCAGATGCGCGGCACGCGGCTGCTGTACGCCAGTTCGGCGGCGACCTACGGCGACGGCGCGCACGGTTTTCGCGAACAACCGGCCTGCGAGCATCCGCTGAATGTGTACGGTTACTCCAAGCTGCTGTTCGATCAGGCCGTGCGTCGTGCCTTGCCCGGGGCGCGCAGCCAGGTGATCGGTTTCCGCTATTTCAATGTGTACGGCGCGCGCGAGCAGCACAAGGGGCGCATGGCCTCGGTGGCCTTCCACCATTTCAATCAGTTCCGCGAGCATGGCAAGGTGAAGCTGTTCGGTGCCTACAACGGCTATGACGCGGGCATGCAGGAGCGTGATTTCGTGTGGGTGCGCGATGTCGTCGCGGTGAACCTGTGGGCCTTCGAGCAGGGTGCGGTCAGCGGCGTGTTCAACCTTGGCAGTGGACGCGCGCAGCCGTTCAACGACATCGCGCTGAGCACGGTCAATACCCTGCGCGCGCTCGGCGGCGAAAAGGTCTTGCCGCTGGCGGCGTTGGTGCAGGGCGGCCTGATCGAATACGTGGATTTTCCCGATGCCCTGGTGGGCAAGTACCAGTGTCACACCCGGGCCGACCTGGGTGCCTTGCGCGCGGCTGGCTGCGCGCATGTCTTCGCGCCGGTCGAGCAGGGCGTGGCGGCCTACGTGCGCGAGCTGGCCGCGGACTGAG
>DZBX01000251.1 GCA_022730075.1 Rhodanobacter sp.
CCTGCCGCTGAGCCGGTCACTGTCACGCCGGGTGCCGCTCGGCACCCCCCGCATTCACGACGGCCGCGCGGCCACCTCCATGCTGCCCGACGGCCCCGCTTCGCGCGATACTGACAGGCAGTGTCAGGCTCTCCCGGGAGGTCGCCATGTTGTTCACTGCCATTTTGTTGCCCGCCGCCGAGGGCGGGTTTACCGCGCTGAATCCGGAAACCGGATCGACCTCGCAGGGCGCCACGGTCGAAGAAGCCTTGACCAATCTGCGCGAGGCAACCGCGCTGTATGTCGAGGAATTTCCCGTGGCGGGCGCGGGGCGGCCACTGGTGACCACCTTCGAAGTGAGCGTGCGTGCCTAGCCTGCCGCATGTTTCCGGAGACGCCGTGGTGCGCACGCTGCGCGGCTGCGCTTCGTCATCGTTCGTCAGCGCGGCAGCCACGTCGTACTCCGGCGTGGCACCAGCGGCTGCGTGGTGCCCCTGCACCGCGAACTCAAGCTGGGCACGCCTTGCCGGCGTGCTCAAACAGGCAGGGCTGACGGCGCAAGAGTTCATCGATGCGCTGCATGCCTGAATCGGATCCGCTCAGGCACCCGTGTCATCGCGGGCCTCGCCCTGCACGCCCTCGAACACCTCGTCCATGGGGATGCCGGCGTCCACGCTGGCCAGCGTCAGCGCCGCCGCGCCGCCCTGGTCGTGCAGCTCGAACAGGCCGCGCTCGTTGCGCCGAAACACTTCCACGCCGCGCGTATCCGGGTCGATCAGCACGTACTCGCGCAGGCTGTCCAGGCCCCGATACGCCGCGAACTTGGCGCCGCGATCAAACGCCTGCGTGCTGGCCGACAGCACTTCCACGATCAGCACGGGATGCGCGAACACCATCTCCGTGCGCAGGTCGCGCGCATCGCAGGTGACGAACACGTCCGGATAGAACACCGCGTCGTCGGCCACGCGCACTTTCATGCTTTCCACGAACGCCTGACAGGGACGGCCCCTGAGCCGCGATTTCAGTGCGGCGAACACGTTGCCCACGACGATGCCATGCACGCGCCGCGCGCCGACCATGGCGAACACCTCGCCGCGGTAAAACTCATGGCGCCCCGGCTGCTGGTTTTCCCAGTCCAGAAAGGCTTGCAGGCTCATTTTTGCTAGCGGCAAGGACATCGCGTGGACTCCGTCGGGTCACGACTGGCGCGGCCAGTGTAGCGCCGGGGCCGGGCTTAGTTTGACACCGCCCGCTTGCCGTATCCCGCATCCCGGTATACGGTACGCAGGTGATCAAGACGTTCGCCGACAAGGACACGGAAAGCCTGTTCAACGGCGTACGCGTGCGCCGTTTCGCCAGCATCGAAGGCGCCGCCCGGCGCAAGCTGGACTATCTCGATGCGGCGGGCGCGCTCGCTGACTTGCGCGTGCCCCCGGGCAATCGTCTGGAGGCCCTCAAGGGCAGTCGCGCCGGGCAGTACAGCATTCGCGTCAACGATCAGTTCCGCGTCTGCTTTCGCTGGCTGCAAGGCGACGCCCACGCCGTTGAAATCACCGACTACCACTGACGATCGATCGAGCAAACACCATGACCACGAGACTGCTGGCGCCGATCCACCCCGGCGCAATCCTGCGCGAGGAGTTCATGCTGCCGCTGCGGCTCTCCAGCAACGCGCTCGCCCGCGCCATCGGCGTGACGCCGGCGCGCGTCAACGACATCGCCAACGGCAAGCGCGGCATCAGCGCCGACACCGCCCTGCGCCTTGGCCGTTACTTCGGCACGACGGCGGATGTATGGATCAACCTGCAAAAGCGCTTCGAGCTGGAAACGGCGCGCCGCGAACTGGGCAACGCCTTGGCCAGCATCCAGCCGCATGCGGCGTGACTGCGGCCCCCGTCATTCCCGCCCGCCCTCCGTCATTCCCGC
>DZBX01000252.1 GCA_022730075.1 Rhodanobacter sp.
CCGCCACCGCCACCCGACGCGGGCGGTGGCGGGGGTACCGCCGCGGTCACCGTGCGCGTGGCGGTCGTGCTGGTGTTGAAGGCATTGTTGGTGCAGGTCAGCGTGGCGGTGTAGGTGCCGGCCGTGGCATAGGTCACGGTGATGCTGCCGCTGGTCGAGGTGCTCGGGCTGGCGCCGGTGCCGAAGGCCCAGGCCAGCGCGGTGCTGCCCGGCGCGCCGTTGGCCGAGCAACTGCCGTTGAAGCTGACCGTGCCGCCGGGCTGGATGCTGGTGTTATTGGCGGCAGGCGCACTGATCGTCGCCAGAGGCTTGGGTGCCATCGCCGCCGCCGAGTTATAGGCATTGACCAGTCCGTAGCCGTACACGCCATTGGGGTTGCCGCTGCCATTGCTGGCCGAGCTGGTCAGCGCCTGCGCACCGGCCTGCAGCATCGCGGAAGACGACAGCGTGCTGCTGGGGAACGCGCTCTTCAGCAGTGCCAGTACGGCACCGGTGGCCTCGGAAGTGGCCGAAGTGCCGCAGAAGGTCGCGCTGGGCGGCGTGGTGTTGTTGTTCTGCCCGAAGCCGCCTACGCCGGTGACGTCGACGCAATCCACGGCGGTGAAGTCGGGTTTTTGTATCGTGCTGGTGCCGGTGGATGGCTGCGAGAAAAAGATCGGACCTTCCGAGGCATACGGCTCGATGGTGTAGATGCTGTTTTTGACGTTGGCGGCGCTGATCGCCGTGGTGGTCAGCTCATACGGCGCCGGCAGGGCCGACTGGCCGTAGATGCTGCCGGCAGGTGTATTGGGGATCAGCTGGAAACTGTGGTTGTTGGCAAAGACCAGCACCTTGAGGTTGGCTCCCGGCGTGCCGTTGCGCATGTAGATGTGCAACCACAGCGTCTGCGTGCTGCTGCCGTTGTTGGTGTACTGGTTGCCCTGCACGGGCTGCGGTCCGGGCGAGGTCAGCGTGCCCGGGCTGCTGCCGAGATCGCAGTAACTGGGCGACGGCGCTGCCGTGGAGGTGGAAACCGGGCCGGCATTGATGCCCATGCTGCAGGCGAGGATGTTGCCGCTGGTATCGGTCAGGAACACATCGTAATCGTTGGGGTCGTTGGCCGCGCTGCTGCTGAGCGGCCAAGTATCGTCCCATTCCACGACGTAGGTCACCGTATCGCCGGCCGCGACCGGGAAGCTCATGTAGGGCAGCGGGTTGCCGGCGGTGCCGAAGTTCTGTGCCTGCGTGTAGGTGTACTGGTTGGTGGTGCTGGTGGGCGAGGGGCTGACGGGCGTGCTGATGGTCATCGGGTTCCAGGTGCCCGACCAGAATTGCTGCGCATCGTTGCCGGCCGCGGTCAGCAACTGGATGTTGGGGTGCGCGATGGCGAAGTTCTGCACCGCGGTGGCGAAGCGGCCGTTGCTGAACATGGCGACACCCGGAAATCCCAGGTCATCGGCGATGATGGTCGGACTGAAGCCGCCATTGCCGGCCGCGAAGTCATTGAGGCAGGTGATGAAGTCGGCATCCGTGGTCGGGCCGCAGAAACCCAGCCCCGCGCCGGGCGCCATGTCGTAGACGATTTCCATCATCGCCGCGCCTTCGTCGCCGCTGCCGCCGCCGTTGACTGCGGTGTTGACATACGGTGCCGGACTGGTGGGCAGATCGCCGGTGCCCTGGTCCTGGGTGATGTCGCTGGATGTGCTGCCGCTGACCGTGCCGACGCCATCCGAGATAATGCCCACCGAGATGCCGGAGCCGTCGAGGCCGGTGGCGGTGCGGAACTGCGCGGCGCCAAGCAGCTGGTCGCCCTGCGTGTCCACCGAGCCTTCGCGCGGCCTGGCGCCGATCGGCGCCAGATTGCGTGCCGGCACGGCATAACGCGGAATGGTGATGCGCGCGACTTGCGGCATGGCGGCGATGCGA
>DZBX01000092.1 GCA_022730075.1 Rhodanobacter sp.
GTGCGCTCCTCCACGCCCTTGGCGCAGTCGATCACCATCAGCGCCGAATCCACCGCGGTGAGCACGCGGTAGGTGTCCTCGGAGAAATCCGCGTGGCCGGGCGTGTCCAGCAGATTGACGATGCGCCCGGCGTAGGGAAACTGCATCACCGAGCTGGTCACCGAGATGCCGCGTTCTTTCTCCAGCGCCATCCAGTCGGAGGTGGCATGCCGCGACGCCTTGCGCCCCTTGACCGAGCCGGCCATCTGGATGGCGCCGCCGAACAGCAGCAGTTTTTCGGTCAGCGTGGTCTTGCCCGCGTCCGGGTGCGAGATGATGGCGAAGGTGCGTCGGCGGCGGGTTTCGTCGAGGTGCGCGGACATGGTGACCCACGGATGGCAGCGAGCCGGCCATTGTAGCGGTGCCGGTGCGCCGCGCCGCGCTTGCGCCGCGCGCGCCGGCCCTCGCGCTACCATCGCCCATGGCCGCAGGCCGTGCCGGCGTGTTCGTGCCGGGATCCGAACTCAACGCGATGGGGTTGCACATGGGCAGTGATTTTCCGCAGGATTTCGACACGCTCGCGGTGCGCGCCGGACAGGTGCGCGGCAGCGAGGACGAGCACGCCGAGGCGATCTATGCGACCTCCAGCTTCGCTTTCGGCAGCGCGGCTGAGGCCGCGGCACGGTTTTCCGGGGCCACGCCGGGCAACGTCTATTCGCGCTTCACCAATCCCACCGTGCGCACGTTCCAGGATCGCCTGGCCGCGCTGGAAGGCGGTGCGGCCTGCGTGGCCACCGCGTCCGGCATGGCCGCCATCCTGGCCACCTGCATGGCCCTGCTGCAGCAGGGCGACCACGTGGTGTGCTCGCGCAGCGTGTTCGGCTCGACGATCAATCTGTTCGAGCGTTACCTCAAGCGCTTCGGCGTGCAGGTGGATTTCGTCGCGCAGACCGAACTGTCGGCCTGGTCCGCCGCGATCCGGCCGAATACGCGGCTGCTGTTCGCGGAAACGCCCTCGAATCCCCTGCTCGAGCTGGTCGATATCGCCGCGCTGGCCGAGCTGGCGCATGCGCACGGCGCGCTGCTGGCGATCGACAACTGCCTGTGCACCCCGGCGCTGCAGCGACCGCTGGCGCTGGGCGCCGATCTGGTGATCCATTCCGCCACCAAGTACCTCGATGGCCAGGGCCGTTGCCTCGGTGGCGCCGTGGTCGGCGATGCCGAGCGCGTGGGCAAGGACATCCTCGGATTCCTGCGCAGCGCCGGGCCCAGCATGAGTCCGTTCAATGCCTGGGTATTTCTCAAGGGCCTGGAAACGCTGCGCCTGCGCATGCGCGCGCACTGCGAGAACGCGCAGCAGCTCGCCGACTGGCTGCAGCGGCATGCGCAGGTCGAACGGGTGTATTACCCCGGCCTCGCCGCGCACCCGCAGCACGCGCTGGCGCGGCGCCAGCAGGAAGGTTTTGGCGGCATCGTGGCGTTCGAGGTGCGCGGCGGTCAGCAGGCCGCGTGGCGCGTGGTGGATGCCACGCGCATGATCTCGATCACCGGCAATCTCGGCGACAGCAAGAGCACGATCACGCACCCGGCGACGACCACGCACGGCCGCATGAGCGCCGCGCAGCGCGCCGATGCCGGCATCGGCGATGGCCTGCTGCGCGTCTCGGTGGGCCTGGAATCCGTCACCGACATCATCGACGACCTCGCGCGCGGCCTCGGCTGATACCGCTTCGACGAGGCCGGAGTCTGCGCTTCTCAACAGCGAAGCTGGTCATCCAGGAGGCAGGACAGCGAAAGGCGCTGGATGGCGGTGAGGCGGCAGGGCGCGCAGGGTCACCACCAGCACGTCGCGCCAGGCCGGCAGCGCGGGGTCGATGGGCTGCACCGCGGTCACGCCGTGCAGCACGCGCGTGTCATCCACCAGTGCCGCATCCATGGGCGCGGACAAGGTGAACTCGCCCAGCAGCCTGCCATCCGGCGCATGGATCGTGGTGCTGCCGTGGCGCACGTTGCGGCGCTCGATCAGCAGCACCAGCACCCAGTCCACGCCATCGCGATGACTGCCCTCCGGGGTGGGCTCGCCGGCGGCATCCGCGCGTGCCTCGATGCGGAACTGGTGCACCTCCACATGCCATCGGCGCACCGCGGGCGACAAGGGCGCGAACAGAGCGTGCGCGCTGCGCAGGATGCATAGCAGGCTGGCGCTGGCGGTGATCGCGGGCAGGATCGGCGCGAACCAGCGTTCGATGCCGCCCTGCAACGCGTTGTAGTGGACGCTTTGGTAGTGCGGCTGCGCCGCTTCGAGGCGGATCGCGGCGGCATCGAGCGTGAACACCGCGTAGCGTCGCCGCCGCTGGCGTCCCAGCGCGGCAAGGTAGGTGTCCGGTTCGAGCTGGTTCCAGCTCGCGGCGAAGGCGGGCCAGTCAAGCAGGCTGCCGTGCGCTTGCAGCCACGCGCGCATGCGCGCGGCCGGGACGCGCGCGAAACCATCGTGGAGCAATTCGGCATGCATGGGACGATGCGGTGGGTGAGGTGCGGGCGCGGCGCGGGCGCGCAGCATAGCGCCGCACCGCGCGGCGGTCACAGCGTGCGCGCCGCACGACGTCAATGGACGTACAGACGTCTAAACGTCTATTGACATGTTCCTGATGCGCGCCTAGAGTGCGCGCACCTCATCCAGATCGGCGTAGGGACAGGCCCAGTGACGCCGAGGCAGCCAGCGCGATGCGCAAGGTGCCAATTCCTGCGGAGCGCGCATGGTGCGCGGTCCGGAAGATGGGCGGGCGCAGGTGGTCTGCGTTGCGCGCTTCCGGAGTCCGCGGGACTGGATCAACGGAGCCGCCGATGAGCCTGCTCGATCCCGCCGCCGACCACTGCGCGCCCGCGCAATCGATCCCCGCGGCTGTCGCGGCGCCCGCGGCCACGCCGCAGGAAAGCACCCTGCGCGAAGGCGAGGCGCGGCTGTGGTTGCAGCCCGCGCACGGCCACGAGGCGCGCGCGCTGCGCGTGGCATGGCGCCTGCACGGACCGGCCGCAGCGCCGGTCATCGCGGTGCTGGGCGGCATCTCGGCGGACCGCAAGGTGGCCGACGCCGCCGGCCAGCCCGGCTGGTGGCAGACGCAGACCGCGCGCGACGGCGCGCTGGATGTCACGCGCTGGCGCGTGTTGAGCTTCGACTGGCTGGATGCCGCGAGTCTGGCGGCGGACGCCGTCAGCAGCACGGACCAGGCGCAGGCGCTGGCCGGCGTGCTCGATGCGTTGGACATCGCGCGCCTGCACGCGCTGGTCGGC
Source organism: Rhodanobacter sp. (assembly GCA_022730075.1). GTDB lineage: Bacteria > Pseudomonadota > Gammaproteobacteria > Xanthomonadales > Rhodanobacteraceae > Metallibacterium. Next base: position 3,271 of record DZBX01000092.1, read on the forward strand.
GCGTCCTACGGCGCCATGGTCGGGCTGGCTTTCGCCGCGCAGTTTCCGGCGCGGCTGCGGCGCCTGATCGCGATCGCCGGCGCGCACCGCGCGCACCCGCAGGCCGCGGCGCTGCGCGCGGTGCAGCGCGGCATCGTGCGCTTCGCTCTGGACAGCGGCGACGCCGCGCGTGGTCTGGCCTTGGCGCGGCAACTGGCGATGATCGGCTACCGCAGCCCGCGCGAGCTGGCGCGGCGCTTCGACGCGCCGGCGGTGCTCGCCGCGGGACGCGTGCGCGTGGGCGCCGAGGACTGGCTGGAAGGCGCCGGCGCGCGTTTCGTGCAGCGCTTCGACGCGCGACGGTTTTTGGCGCTGTCCGAATCCATCGACCTGCACGCGGTCGATCCCGCCGCGGTGCGCGTGGCGACCACGCTGATCGGCTTCAGCACCGACCAACTGGTGCCGGTGGCCGACTTGTGCGCGCTGCAGCGTGGCCTCGGTGCGCCATGCGAGCTGCACGTGCTCGATTCCGATTACGGCCACGACGCGTTCCTCAAGGAAACCGCCGCGCTGGGCGCGCTGCTGCGCGCGGCGCTGGCACCGGGAGCGGGTCATGCATGATCGAGCGAGTGTCGCGCGTGGCTGCGCGCGCAAGGTGCTGGCATGAACGCGCTGCTGGCCACGCCACTGCGCGCGGCGCCGACCACGCGGCGCCGTCACGCCGTGCTGCTGCTGGGCACCGGCGTGGTGGGCGGGGCATTCCTCAAGTTGCTGGACACGCCGGCGGGCGCGGCGCTGGCGCTGGTCGGCGCCGCCAACTCGCGTCACCAGCAGACCGACCCCGCGCAGCTGGCCCGGCGCAGCCTGCGCGAGCGCCTGCATGCCGCCGGCGCGGCGCGCGATGACGCGGCCCTGCTGGCCGCGCTCGATGCCAGCGATGCCGCGCACAAGGTGATCGTCGACGCCAGCGCCAGCGCGACGCTGGCCGCGCGTCATCCGGCCTGGCTGGCGCGCGGCTATCACGTGGTCACCGCCAACAAGGCGCTGGCCGGCGGCGATGCGTCGGGCTGGCGGGCATTGCAGACCGTGCGCGCGGGCGGCGCGCGCTACGGCGACGCGGCCACCGTCGGCGCGGGCCTGCCGGTGCTGTCCACGCTGCGCCGTCTGCATGCCTGCGGCGATGCACTGCTGAGCCTGGAAGGCGTGTTGTCCGGATCGCTGTCGTGGCTGTTCAACCACTACGACGGCGCGCGGCCGTTCTCCGCGCTGCTGCGCGAGGCGCGCGCGCGCGGCTACACCGAGCCCGACGCGCGCGCCGACCTGTCCGGCGAGGATGTCGCGCGCAAGCTGCTGATCCTGGCGCGCACGGCCGGCTTCGCGCTGACACGCGCTGCCGTGCAGGTGGAGAACCTGGTGCCCGCGAGCTTGCGCGCGCTGGATGCCGAAGCATTCCGCGCCAATCTCGAAGCGCTGGATGCGCCGCTGGCCGCGCGCCATGCCGCGGCGCGGGCGCGCGGCAGGGTGCTGCGCCACATCGCCCGCATCGATGCCCGCGGCAACGCGCAGGTGGGCCTGGTCGAGGTCGCCGCCACGCATCCGGCGGCGCATCTGGCCGGCACCGACAATCTGTTCGCGCTGGGCACCACGCGCTACCGCGAGCGGCCGCTGGTCATCCAGGGTCCTGGCGCCGGCCCGGAGGTCACCGCGCAGGCGCTGCTGGGGGATGTGCTGGCGCCGCCTTGAGAGGCTGTGAATTTTGCAGCCTCTCAGCCCGGCCATGGATGGCCGGACGCGAAGCAGTCACGCACGTGGCTGCTTCGCGGAGGCGCGTACGCACCTGTGCCGGACGCGCCGATGAAAAATTCCGCACGACGCGGAATTTTTCACAGGCCCTGAGCGGGCCTTGCCATTGTTGCCTGCGCGCCAAGGACCATTGCAAGGGTATGCGCAGGAAGTGGCTGGTTCAGACCGAGATCAGCGGTCCGTGGCACGAGACGGACATTCAGATTTGCGCGGCCTGCACAGCTTTCAGCCCGGTTTCCAGCGGCAGGTAAAGCGTCAGCGGCCGACCGACGATGGGCTTGAAGCCATGACCCAGATAGAAGCGCTTCGCTTCATCATCCTTGGCATCGACGACGAGTGCGTAAACCCCGCTCTGCTGTCCGACCAGCGCGCAGCGCTTGATCGCATCCATCAGCAACCACAGCCCGTAACGTTTGCCCTGCTGATCCTTGTCGACGGCGAGGCGTGCCAGCATCACTGCCGGTATTGGATGTCGCGGCAGTGCCCTGGCTTCGTCGGCAGCGAGATCCTGTCGCGCGATCTGGCAATTGCTCAGGGTGTAGTAGCCGAGGATGCGCTTGGGATCGGCCGAGTCGGTCAGCACGAAGGTGCGTGAGACATGCTGCGCCTGGTGCTTGGCTGCTTTTGTCCGCAGAAAATCATCGAGGGGCGACTTGCTGCAGTCGAAGGCCCGCCGATCATGGACGGACGTGTCGAGGCTGCCGACAATCAGCGCCACAGGATGCCGACGGCCTCGTAATCGCGCATCGCGGCTGTCAGAGCCCGCGTCGGCTTGAGTGGGTTGGCAAGCGCATCCAGCACGCTACTGTAGCCCTTGGCAGAGACGGTGACCTGCTCTGCATCGGCGATGATTCGGCGGGCGCGCTTGAGCGCTGGCCCCAGTACAAACTGGCTGAGCTTGATCCCTTCGAGCTGTGCAGCACGAGCCAGCAGCCCTTTTTCTTCGGCCGGCAGGCGCATTTCGAGACGGTCAGTCGCAGTGCTCATGGTGGGATTCCAATAACGATTCTGCCGTACATTGTGCGCCTGAATCCGTGTTTGCGCTGCTCCTGGCGGAACCAACCTCAACCCCGCCGGTTCCGAGCCACTTCCCGCCTTTGCGACAAGCAAAAAAAGCGGGCGCCGCAGCGCCCGCCTGGTGTGCGGTCTAGCAGCCTGTCGGACTTTGATTGGCCGGTCTGCGAATTCGGCTGTGCGGCCCATATTTCCGCCAATTCTTGCCCCATAGAACCACTATGGGGCGGCGAATCGTCGAAAATCTGTCCTCGCACAGCCGAATTCTCGCCTCGACCATCAAAGCCCGACAGGCTGCTAGCCGCGTGACGCGCTCAATGCGCCTTCAGGCACTCGCTCATGAAGGCCTTGCGCTCGGCGCCCATCAGTTTCTTGGTCTTGGCTTCGGCGTTGCAGGTTTTCATTTTTTCGTTCTGCATGGCCTTGCCGCCCATCATGCCGGGCTTGGCCATTTCGTGCTTGGCCGTCATCTCGTGCTTGGCCATTTCGTGCTTGGCCGTCATCTCGTGCTTGGCCATTTCGTGCTTGGCCGTGGCCATCGGCATGGCGGCGTGGCCCTTCAGGCAATTGCTCATGAAGGTCTTGTGCTCGGCGCCGTGCATGCCCTTGGATTTGTGGCTGCACTCGGCCATGCGCTCCTGCTGCGGCGTCATGGTCTTGCCGCTGGCGGTGGTGGCGGCGCTGGCGCCACCGGCGAACAACAGACAAGCGAGCGCAAGGCTCGCGATCAGGCGAATCTGCATGGAAAACCCCTCGAACGATGAGCCGGTCCCACGACCGGCGCATCGAGTCTACGCGCGCGCCATCCGGGTGGCGCGCGCGCCGCGCGCGCCGTTCAGGCTGCGGCGCGGGCGCCGCCGGCCGGCTGTTGCAGGCGCGGGCCTTCCAACAGCGCGCGCCGCAACTGCGCGACGATCAGCTCGATCTCGCCGCTGCTCACGTTGAAATGCGGCGTGTAGCGCAGCGAATTGGCGCCGCCGTGGATCACGCCGATGCCGTGCAGGCGCAGCCATTCCTCGGTGGAACCGGCGCCAAAGCACTTGAACTGCGGCGCCAGTTCGCAGGAAAACAGCAGGCCGGTGCCCTGCACCTTGGTGATCAGGCCGGGCAGTTCGTCCTTGAGCGCGTTGAACTTGGCCAGAAACTCCTGGCCGCGCGCGCGGATGTTCGCGCGCATCTGCGGCGTGAGCATGCCCAGCGTGGTGCAGGCCACGTCCAGCGCGCGCGGGTTGCTGGTCATGGTGTTGCCGTAGATGCCCTTGCGGTACAGCGCCGCGGTGCGCGCGTTCACCGCCAGCACCGACAGCGGGTAGTGACCGGCGTTGAGCGCCTTGGAATAGGTTTCCATGTCCGGCGGCTCGATCCCCTCGAAGCCGGGGTAATCGACGATCGACAGCACGCCGTGCGCGCGCAGCCCGGCCTGGATCGAATCGACCAGCAGCAGCGTGCCGTGTTCACGGGTGAGCTCGCGCGCGGCGCGGTAGAACGCCGGCGTCAGCGCGCGGCCCGGATCGCCTTCGCCCATCACCGGCTCGATGAACATGGCCTCGATGTGCCAGCCCTGGCGCGCGGCCTCGGCGAAGGTCCGCCGCAACTGCTCCACGTCGTAGGCCGCGACGGTGAGCAGGCGCGCGGCGTCGTGCTGGTAGCTGGCCAGGTGCTGCGTGTAGGTCTTGCGCGAGGAATCGGAATACTGCGCCGGCAGCTCGGTGCGGCCGTGGAAGGCGCCCTGCACCGCGAGGCGCTTGATCGTGCGCCCGGCATGCGGCGCGCCCGCGTCGGTCATCAGCTTGCTGTTCACGTCGGCGAAGCGGCCGGCCAGACTCACCGCCTCCGAGCCCGAGTTCAGGCACAGGAAATGCGAATACGGACAGCCGCCGCGGGTATGCCCGATCTCGGCGCGCAGCGCCGCGTCGAAGCGCAGTTGCGACACGCTGGGCGTCATCACGTTGGCCATCACCTGATGTCGCGCCATGGCGTCGATGACCGGCTGCGGCGCGTGGCCAAAGCCGAGCATGCCGTAGCCGCCGTTGTCGTGCAGCACCGCGCCCTTCAGCGTGACCAGCCACGGCCCGCGCGCGGCCAGCGCGATGTACGGGTTGACCGCGTCGTCCGGATAGAAATTGACGAAGCCGGCCTGCGCGCGCTGGATCTGTGCGTGCTCGTCCAGCGCCACGAACTCGGGCATCTCGGCCTTGAGCCTGGCGAACGCGGCCACGGCCTCGTCCACCGCGGCGATCAGGTTGGCATCGTCGGCGAAGCCGCGCAGGCTGGCCTCGTCCAGGCCCAGACACAGCGCGCGCGCGCCGGCGCTACGCAATTCGGCGAGTTTTTGCAGCAGTTCCATGATGTTCCTCCCGCGCCATCGCGGCCCGGAGCGGGTGCGTGAATTTGCGCTAAGTGTTGATTGGCAAAAGGATTTGTGCAGGATACCACCCGTGCCGCGGGGGCGTAACCCCCGCACTGGCGCTGCGCTGACCTCGTCTTTCGTCATCCCAGCGCAGTCTTCGTCATCCCCGCCCCACCTTCGTCATCCCCGCCCCGCCTTCGTCATCCCCGCCCCGCCTTCGTCATCCCCGCCCCACCTTCGTCATCCCCGCGCATGCGGGGATCCAGTGCCTCGTCATCCCCGCGCATGCGGGGATCCAGTGCCTTTCGCTGTTCTGCCTTCTGGA
>DZBX01000093.1 GCA_022730075.1 Rhodanobacter sp.
GGCGCTGCCGGTCTATCTGCGCGACAAGGTCGCTCTCACCCGCGCCGAGCGCGGCGTGGTTTGAATGCGCTCATCCGCACTTGCTGTAGCCGCAGCTCAGGCAGGTGGCGCAACCGTCCATGAGCACCATGGCGGGTGTGTTGCACTTCGCGCACAGGGTGGCCCCGGGCGGATAACCGGACGCGTCAGCGCCGGCAGCGGCGGATTCGGACGATTTCAGCGTGGCCTCGTAGGCGTTGCGCTTTTCTGCGATCAGCGCGCGCTGCTCGGCGGAAAGCTCGCCGTCCTTGATCATGCCGATGCTTTTCAGGTGCTGTTCGATGATCAGGCCCAGCTCGGCCACGATCGAGGGCATGTACGCGCCACCGGGCTTGAAGTAACCGCCGCGCGGATCGAACACGGCCTTGAGTTCCTCGACCAGGAAGGTGACGTCGCCACCCTTGCGGAACACGGCGGACATGATGCGTGTCAGCGCCACGATCCACTGGAAGTGGTCCATGTTCTTCGAGTTGATGAAGACCTCGAACGGGCGCCGCGACTCGTGCGGGGTGCCGGCGTTGAGCACGATGTCGTTGAGGGTGATGTACAGCGCGTGCTCGAACAGCGGCGACTTGATCTTGTAGGTGGAGCCGACCAGCACCTCGGGGCGCTGCAGGCGCTCGTGCATCTGGATCACCTCGGCCTCGGGCGCGGCAGGTGTCGCGTCGCGGCTCGCGGCTTCCGTGCCGGCAACGCTGTAGGCCTTGATCTTGCGCGTGATCTTGATGGTCATGATGGTTTTGCCGGGACGCGGGTGCGATGGGTGGGGAGGTGCCTGAGCGGGCGCTGGGGTGCCACGGGCGGCACGCGATCGGCGCGGACGATCGGCTAGAGGAAATGCGCCGCAGGCGCCGGCAAGGGCGCCTGCGGCGTCTTGCGGGTGCTACTTCTTCTTGCTCTTGTTGCTCTTGGCAGTGGACTTCTTTGCAGCGGGCTTCTTGGCGGCCTTCTTGACCGTCTTTTTGGCGGGGGCTTTCTTCGCCACCGCTTTCTTGGCCGCCTTGACGGCCTTCTTCACCGCCTTGACGACTTTCTTGGCGGATTTCTTGACTGTTTTCTTGGCGGTCTTTTTCGGTGCCATCTTCTTCACCGCTTTCTTCACGGTCTTCTTGACCGATTTGCCGGCGCCGGCCTTCTTCGCGGCCGCTTTTTTGGCGACCGTTTTCCTGGCTGCCGGCTTTTTGGCGGCGATTTTCTTCTTTGCCGCAGGTTTCTTCCTGGCCGGGGTGCTCGCCGCGGGCGCGGGTGTTGCGACGACCGGCGCGGGCGCGGTCATCGTGGTGGGCATACCCATGCCCTGGCTCAGATCGAGATAGTTGTGCTCACTTTGCATGACTTCAGCTCCGACAGTGGTTGAACCATGAGCCGTGCGGGACGCGGATGCATTCCCTCGGTGCTCAGAACTTGCCGTAATAACCTTCCTTCAGCGCATCGAACAGATTGGCGGCGGTGTGCATCTCGCCGTCGTACTCCACTTCCTCATTGCCTTTTGCCTCGACCACGCTACCGTCTTCCAGCTCGAAGCGGTAGAGGGTGTTTTCCAGATCCGCATCCTTGACCAGCACGCCCTGGAAAGCGGCGGGATTGAAGCGGAACGTCGTGCAGCCCTTCAGACCTTGCTGGTGGGCGTAGCGGTAGATGTCCTTGAAGTCCTCGTAGGGATACTCGGTGGGGACGTTGGCGGTCTTCGAGATCGAGCTGTCGACCCACTTCTGCGCGGCGGCCTGGATGTCGACGTGCTCTTTCGGCGAGACGTCGTCGGCGGCGACGAAATAATCCGGCAGCTTCGATCTGGGATCCGCGCTGCCGGGCATGGCCTCGGCGTTGATCAGGGCGCGATAGGCCAGCAGTTCAAAGCTGTAGACCTCGATCTTTTCCTTGCTCTTGCGGCCCTCGCGGATGACGTTGCGCGAGTAATGGTGCGCGAAGCTCGGCTCGATGCCGTTGCTGGCGTTGTTGGCCAGGCTCAGCGAAATGGTGCCGGTGGGCGCGATCGATGAGTGGTGGGTGAAACGCGCGCCGACCCGGGCCAGCTTCTCGATGAGGTCGGGGCGCGCCTCGGCGATGCGCTGCATGTAGCGGCTGTACTTCGCGTGCAGCACGCGCCCCGGCACGCGGTCGCCGATCTTGTAGCCATCGCGTGCCATCTCCGGGCGCTGGCGCAGCATGGCGCCGGTGACCGCGAAGTCCTCGGCGAGCAGTGGCGCGGCGCCTTTCTCCTCGGCCAGTTGCACGGCCACTTCCCAGCCGGCGATGGCCATTTCGCGCGCGACATCCTCGGTGAAGCGGCAGGCGTCCGCGCTGCCATAGCGCTGCTTGAGCATGGTCAGCGTGCTGCCCAGGCCGAGGAAGCCCATGCCGTGGCGGCGCTTGCGCAGGATCTCGTCGCGCTGCTGCGGCAGCGGCAGGCCGTTGATCTCGACCACGTTGTCGAGCATGCGCGTGAACACGCGCACCACCTCGCGGTACTCGTCCCAGTCGAAGCGCGCCTTGGGTCCGAAGGCGTCGCGCACGAACAGGGTGAGATTGACCGAGCCCAGCAGGCACGAGCCGTAGGGCGGCAGTGGCTGCTCACCACAGTTGTGCGCGTGCAGGCCACTGCCGTCGAAAGTGTTGATGCCGGGCACCTGCACGTCATAGACGTCTTCCACGCCGTCCTTGTAAACGCTGTGGACCGTGGCAACGAATCGTTCACGATTGAGTGAACGTTTGTAGGCACCGAGTAGATGGTTCAGCCGCGACTGTTTGCCGGTGTCGGCGAAGCCGATGCCGCGGGCAAACTCGGCCACATTGTCGCCGGAAATGACCAGTTCGTGCTGCGCGCGTGTAGCGTAGTCGGCCCGTCCGCCGTGGCCATCCGGTAGTCGCGACATGCCCGGCGTGCGGCGGTTGCGGTAGATCGTGGACGCGATGCCCAGACGCAGCAGCATGCGTTGCGCGGCCTTGAGCCGGCCTTCATCCGACTGCGCCAGACGGATGCTGACGCCCTTGTCCTGGTTGCCTTGCACCGAAGCGTCACTGTCGAACAGTCCGCGCAGGAAGCCGCGCTGGAACGCGCTTGACGCCCGTTCCATCGCTGGCGTGATGCTCTTGTCGCCAGGCGTCATGCCGACCTCTTCGGCGAGGTGCCGGAGGGCGGCAGGTGCCATGCGGAATTCGTTGCGTCCGCGCACGAGATGAAAACCTTCAAAGTCGCTGCGATGCGGCAAGGTATGTGCCGCACGCTCGGCTTCCAGCATCAGCGCCATCGCGCCGCTCGACATCGCTGGGCCACCGTTGGCCGCGACCGCTGGCGCCCACACCGAGAGCACCGCCTTGTCCTGCTTGAGCGTGCCGTCGCCGACCAACAGGCCGAGCAGGAAGCCTTCATCGAAGGTATGGTGTCCCGACCACTCGACCTGTCCGCGATGGTTGTTGAGCAGCACCTCGTCGCCTGGTTTGAGGTCGGCAGCGGCGCACCAGTCGGTATCCAGCGACCAGCGGGTCTTGCGGCTCACCTTGCGCACACGATGGTCAGTGGTCAGGCGCAAGGTGTGGCCCTGCACGGTTTCCAGCCGGACCACAGGCTTGGTGGCGGTGCGGAAGAACCCCTCCGCGCCACTGCGGTGATCCTGGCCGTCCACCCGGGCCGCGAAAGGCACGCCGACCAGCTCGGCAACCTGGCGCGGACCCTCGGCCGTATGCACCCAAGTGTCAGCGGTTACGCACGGGTTGGTGGCGCGGATGGTCTCGCACCACCAGTTGTTGTTCATCTCGTTGACGCGATCGATCAGGATGAAGCCCGGTTCGGCGTAGTCGTACGTCGACACCATGATCATGTCCCACAGGTGCCGCGCCTTGACGTGGCCGTAGATCTTGCAGGCCACCAGGCCGTCCGCGCGCGACACGTAATTCTCGTGCGTGGACCACTCGCGCCACACCACCTGCGCGGGATCATCCAGCACGACCTCATCCTGCTCCTTGACATGCACCGGGAACAGCAGCGGCCAGTCGGTGTCCTGTTCAACGGCGCGCATGAAATCGTCGGTGATCAGCAGCGACAGATTGAACTGGCGCAGGCGGCCCGCCTCGCGCTTGGCGCGGATGAACTCGCGTGCATCAGGATGGGCCACGTCGAAGGTGCCCATCTGCGCGCCGCGGCGGCCGCCGGCGCTGGACACGGTGAAACACATCTTGTCGTAGATGTCCATGAACGACAGCGGGCCGGAGGTGTGGGCGCCGGCGCCGGACACGTACGCGCCGCGCGGACGCAGCGTGCTGAACTCGTAGCCGATGCCACAGCCGGCCTTCAACGTGAGGCCAGCCTCATGCACCTTCTCGAGGATGTCGTCCATCGAATCCGTGATGGTGCCCGAGACGGTGCAGTTGATCGTGCTGGTGGCGGGCTTGTGCGCCAGCGCGCCGGCGTTGGAGGTGATGCGTCCAGCCGGAATGGCGCCGTGACGCAACGCCCACAAGAATCGCTCGCGCCAGTGCTCGCGCAGCTCCGGCGTGACCTCGACCTCGCTCAGCGCGCGCGCGATGCGCTGATAGCTGGCGTCGATGTCGCCATCCACCAGCGTTCCCTGCTTGGACTTGAGTCGATACTTCTTGTCCCAGATGTCGAACGAGGCGGGTTGCAGCGGAATTTCCGTGGCGCCCGGGATGGCGGGTGTGGCGCGTGCCGTGCTCATGTGCTGCTGGACTCCTTGTGCATGGCTGCGCGGATTCGGCAATGCGTGTGCAACTGCGAAATGGGGGACATCGGGGGTACGCCGTGGCGCGGTGCGGCAGGCGCCGCGCCTGTATCGCCAGTGCGCCGCGGGCAGGTCGGTGCGTGCGTGCGCGCCGCGCCTGGATTCAGGTCATGTCCCGACATGGTTGCAACCCCTCCCAGTGGACCCGTCGGCCCCCACAAGTTGGGTCGCATGACGGTTGCGACCACAACATCTTGTGGCGAGGCAGGCCGCAAAACTAGCGCCGGCCTGCGGAGGTGTCAACGCATTTTTGTTCTGCGGCGCCAGCGCTTGTGCCGCGGCCGCGCAGGCCCTGGGCTGCGCTGCCGGATGGCGTCGAATGATCAGTTTGCAAAACCGGGCATCCTGCCGCGGTTTGCAAACAAACGGGCGCGGCAGAGCCGCGCCACCTTTGTCGCGACAAGCACTTGCGTGCTCGTCGCGGCGGCACTTCCTTGTGCCGGAGCGGTTTTGCAAACCGCTCGAATTGCGCCTGGGCTGCCCGTGCATATGCCAGCGCGCGCGCAGCGCAATCGCTTTGCGTGCGCGCCGATTTCGTGAAACGTGACGCACTGCGTGCATGTGCATGCCGCAGTGCCGATAATCGCTCCGCCCATCCTCGAGATTGCATGCATGCGTCGCGCCTGGCTATTGCTGTTGTCATTGCTGTTCACCGCGGTCGCCATCCAGGCAAGTGCCGCGCCGACCCCCGCCACGCTGCGCTGGCGCGGCGATTTCACCACCGCGCACAGTCTCGCCGATGGCCTCGCCAAGGCCTGGGCGCGCGACGCGGGCGGCAAGCTCGAAGTGGATTCGTTCAATACCATCTCCGGCATCGACCAGGCGCTCGACGGCAAGGTCGACATCGCCGGCAGTGCGCGACCGCCGTTTTCCGGGCAGCCGCAGGAATCGGGCCTGGTGTTCACCCCGCTGGCCTGGGACGCGCTGGTGCTGATCACCCACCGCGACAATCCGGTGCACAACATCACCCTGCAGCAGCTGTATCAGGTGTACATGGGCTACACCACCAACTGGAGTCAGCTTGGCGGGCCGGACCAGCCGATCAATCTGTACTCGATCGCCAGTCCGCTGGATGGCATCGAGTTCGACTTGCGCAAGTTCCTGTACGGACGTGGCGACCAGGAGATCGCGGCGCCGCGCCTGTATCTCAACACACAGCAATTGCAGATCGCGGTGGGCCTCGACCCCGACGCGCTGGGCGTCACGGCGTACTCCAACGTGTACCGCAATCCGCGACTGCAGATGTTGCGCGTCGAGGGTGTCAAGCCGGATGCGCGCAGCATCCGTGATGGCACTTATCCGATGCTGATACCGCTGTATTTCGGCAGCAATCCGAACGATCCGAAAGCCGCCGAGGTGCGCAAGTTCCTGAGCTTCGCCGAGGGCCCCGATGGCCAGGCGGTGATCCGCGCGCATGGCATGATCCCCTATGCCGACGGCGCCGCGCTGGCGGCCAGCGCCGATGCGCGCGTCACCTGGATCGCGCAGCGCCTCGCCGCCGAGCAGAGCGCGGGCAAGATCGCCATGAATGGTCCACTGGCCGCGCCCGGCGCGACCTATTCGCAGGGCGCCAGCATCGCGCCGACCTCGCCCAGCACGCAGGCGGCGCGCGCGCGCATGCAGGCGCGCGATGCGAGGGGCAACAAAGCCAAGCCGGCGCCGCCGACAACCGATACCGATAACAGCGAGGGCGGCGGCTCCGAGTGAGATCGTTGCGCGCGCTCAGCCTCGACCTCGATGACACGCTGTGGCCGATCGAGCCGGCGATCGCCGCCGCCGAGGCCACTCTGCACGACTGGTTGCTTGCGCGCTTGCCTGCGGTAGCCGCGGCGTGGCCGCCGCCGGCCATGCGCGAATTGCGCGCGCGCATCGCGCGGCATTGCCCGGAGATCGCGCATGACTTCAGCGCGCAGCGGCGCCTGTCGCTGGCGCACGCGCTGCGCGCTTGCGGTAGCGACGAAGCCCAGGCCGAACCGGCGTTCGAGGTGTTCTTCTGCGCGCGCAATCGCGTGGCGCTGTATGAAGATGCCTTGCCGGCGCTGACGCGGCTGTCTGCGCTGTTGCCGCTGGCCAGCCTGAGCAACGGCAACGCGGATCTCGCGCGCATCGGCATCGATGCGCACTTCGCCGTGCAGGTCTCGGCGCGCGAGGCGGGCGTGGCCAAGCCCGATGCGCGCATCTTCAGCGCGCTGTGCCAGCGCCTGCACTGCGCGCCGGCGCAGGTGCTGCACGTGGGCGACGATCCGTTGCTGGATGTCGCCGGTGCCCGCGATGCAGGCCTGCAGGCGGCCTGGCTCAACCGCGCCGGTGGCGACTGGCCCGGTCCGGGTGCGGCGCCCGCGCTGGTGTTTCGCGATCTCGGTGAGCTCGCTGACTGGTGCGCCGCGCGCCTTGGCGCGGATTAACATGTCGGCTGTCACGCCGCGCATGCGCGCGAGTCGGCAGCGCGCGCCGCGCGCCATTCCATTCCCTTCCATCGTTTGCGGAGTTGACCATGTCCAACCTGATCGAAGCGCGCCGCGGCCAGCACGCGGTGCCGATCGAAAGCCTCGACGCTGCGGCGCTGCCCGCCTGCCGCAAACGCCTGAGCGCGGCGCAGCGGCGCTGGCTGCAGGCCAGTGGTTTCGACGCGCGTGCCGGCAGCGTGCTGCCGTTGCCAGATGCCGACGGCGGGCTCGCGCGCGTCCTGGTTGGCGTCGATCGCGAGGAGCCACTGTGGGCCTTGGGCGCGCTGGCGCAGGGCTTGCCCGAGGGCGACTACGCGCTGGCCGCCGAAGGCGTGCTGGGAGACTCGCGTCTGGCGGCGCTGGGTTTCGCGCTGGGCGGTTATCGCTACGCGCGTTATCGCAAGGCGCCGCGAGCACCGGCGCGTCTGCTCGTGGCACCGGCGTTGCAGGCCGAACTGCTGCCCCTGCTCGATGCCGCCACGCAGGTGCGCGACTGGGTCAACACGCCCACCGAGGACATGGGTCCGGCCGATCTGGCCGCAGCCGCGCGCGCGCTGGGCAAGACGCACGGCGCCAAGCTGCGCGAATGGATCGGCGATGAGCTGCTCGCGGATCACTTCCCCACCATCCACGCCGTCGGCCGCGCCAGTCACCGCGCGCCGCGCCTGATCGAATTGCGCTGGGGCAAAAGCAAACACCCGCACCTGGTGCTGGTGGGCAAGGGTGTGTGCTTCGACAGCGGCGGACTGAACCTGAAATCCGGTGACGGCATGCGCTGGATGAAGAAAGACATGGGTGGCGCCGCGCACGCGCTGGCGCTGGCCGGGCTGGTGATGCAGGCCCGGCTGCCGGTACGCCTCACTCTGTTGATCCCGGCGGTGGAGAATGCCGTGGCCGGCAACGCGCTGCGTCCGGGCGAGGTCATCACCACGCGCAGCGGGCAGACCGTGGAGATCGACAACACCGATGCCGAGGGTCGCCTGATCCTGTGTGACGCGCTGGCCTACGCCGGCGAGCAGCAGCCGGACCTGATCGTCGATTTCGCCACGCTCACCGGTGCCGCGCGCGTGGCGCTGGGGCCCGACCTGCCGGCGCTGTTCGGCAACCGCCGCGAGTTGCGCGAGGCCGTGCTGGCCGCCGGCGAGACCGAGCACGATCCGCTGTGGGCGCTGCCGCTGTGGCGTCCGTACCGGCGCATGCTCGATTCGTACCTGGCCGACTTCGCCAACAGTGGCGCCTCGCGCCATGCCGGCGCCATCACCGCCGCGCTGTACCTCGAACGCTTCGTGCCCGAATCCACGCCGTGGCTGCACGTGGACGTGTATGCATGGAATGACGCGGATCGCCCCGGCCGACCACGCGGCGGCGAGGCGCAGGGGCTGCGCGCGTTCTTTGCATTTCTGCGGCAGCGCTATGCCTAGCAGCCTGTCGGACTTTGCTTGGCCAGGCCGCGAATCCGTCTGTGCGGTCCC
>DZBX01000253.1 GCA_022730075.1 Rhodanobacter sp.
CGCGTCGCACCAGTCCCGGGCGTCGGACTTGGCGGGCAGACCGAGTGCCTGCACGTCGATGATGCTCACCTTGCCGCCCAGCGCCAGCAGGCGGGTGACAACGTCACGGCCATATTGCGCACCGGGTGCGTCGAAGTCAGGCCAGATCAGCACGGCGCGGCCTTGCAGCGGCGTCCAATCGGCGGCGTCTGCGCTGCTCACGCTTCCCGATGTGGAGGCAACACAGCCCAGCTTCACAAGGGCGTCAGCAGCCTTTTCACCCTCGGTCACGATCACCGGGGCGGCAGGGTCTTTGGCGATGCGGTGCAGGTTGTAGAGCGGCTTCCCGGCTGGTGGTGTGGGCGGTTCTCCGAGCTCGTACCCTGCGCCGTCAGCGGTGCGGCGCATCGGGCGTATCCACTTGCGCCCATCCGGGTGTTTGGCTCTGATACGCCAGAAGATCGGTTCCCCGTTCGCGTCGGTGTAGACGTGCAGGGCCTCGCGCTTGAACCCGTCGCGCAGCGCTGGCGCTGACAGTCTGCGGGCGGCTTGAAGCGGTGTCTCTGTACGGTGTTCCACCTCAGACATGACGGCCTCCGATCCAAGCGCCAAGCGCCTTCGCCGCGTCGGGAAAGGCCAGTCCATAGCGCTGCCTCTGGAAAGCCAGCACGTCGCCCCCAGACGCGCCACAGGCCATGCAGCGGTAGGAGCCGGTCTGCGCGTTGACGCGCAGGCTTGGCCGGGTGTCTGGGTGGAAGCAGCACAGCGCATCGCGCCAGGTGCCACGGCCATGCAGCGCGCCTAGCTCAGCGGTGTAGTAGGTCTCAGGATCAGGTAGGCGGCTGCGGTCGAAGTGCGGTCGCAGCGCCGGTGTGGTGGTGCGGCGTGCCGGAATCACTTGGCGCTCCCGGCGATGGTGCGCGCTCCCCCCTCTGAAACCCAATCGCGGAATTTGGGCAAGTCGATCAAGATTTTCCGGCCAACGCGGCAGATGACGCCGGATTTTTCCAGCTCAGCGCCACGATGGAAAAGTATGTGCCGCGTGCCGCCTGTGGTGAACGCGGGCTCATATTTTGGAAGGTCGCTAACCGTGACGAACCGAGCGCTTTCGCGAATGTCTAGCATGTGCTGCCCCTTTTGGTGTTTCATCGCCAATTGCGATGCAACATTTTTTCGAGAGGTTGCAGCTAGGGCAAAAAATAGGAGCGGCTATTTTGGCAGGGGCTATTTCACCGGCGGCGGATCAGGGATGATTTCCCCGGTTTCCGACCCTTCTTCATCGACGTAGGGCCGAGCGCGAAGCAACTCCACGTCGCGCCCGGTGCGCGGATCGTCTGGCGCCAGCTCGCTGTAGAGTGCCGCAACGATGTGCGCAGACATTTCGGGCAAGCCCATGATTCCCAGGTTGATGTCGAGCGCACGCACAAATCGCGTGAACTGCGAACGGCCTTGCGTGCCGTCTTGGCGCGTCGGATTCAAATTCTCGGTTGCCCAGACCAGGTTATGCACACCGGCCCGGAATTGCTCTGGCGTGATGCCCGCCAAGTGCGCAGCGATGCCCACTCGCTCGCGCATGGCGGGCGAGTCCATGCGTCGCAGCAGCGCATCGGCCTCTTTGCCAGCCTGCCTAAAAATCGGCGGTGTTTCCGGCCGGTTCGGCTGGATGGCATTGCGATGCGCAAGCGCGACGGCGTTGCGCAGGCGCGTGGTGTCGATGCCACGCGCCTGCGCCCAGCCGAGCGCCAGCACCCAGGATTCCATGCGCTCGATTTCGATTTTCACCCCTCAACCCTGAAAGTATTTGGCGGCCATGCGGTCGGCAACTGACTCGATGTGGGCATGCGACAAGTGGCTGTATCGCTTCACCATCGCCAAAGTCTTGTGTCCGAGAATCTCGGCGATT
>DZBX01000094.1 GCA_022730075.1 Rhodanobacter sp.
CAGGCGCATACGCCGTGGAATAGGACGGCGGCACGACGGCGCAACCGCCCAGTACGACCATCAACGCAACACCCCCCAGCAAACCGACACTTCGAATCATGGCGTTTCTCCTTGGAACGATAGACATTGAACCGACAACGCGCCTCGCCCGAGCTTTGACGA
Source organism: Rhodanobacter sp. (assembly GCA_022730075.1). GTDB lineage: Bacteria > Pseudomonadota > Gammaproteobacteria > Xanthomonadales > Rhodanobacteraceae > Metallibacterium. The sequence continues at coordinate 163 of DZBX01000094.1, forward strand.
CAGCCGCCGCGGTAAACCGCTGCCTGCATCGTGCGCAGATGTAACGGCGGTTGTCGTCCTTCTCATTCCTCCGGCATCATCGGAAAATCAAGGCGGCAAGAAGAAAATTCGCCACATCGAAATCGAATACAGACAAATGCAGCAGATTCGGCCAATCGCGCATGCCGCGAAAAACTCGGAAGGGCGGTGGCGAGAGCCGCATGATCTTGAAGCGCACCTTGTCGGTGTCGCGTCGTTGTCCGCTCAACATGCAGTGAACTATGGCGCAGGCTGGGCGCGCCTCGCCGGGCAATGGCACGATCTTGGCAAATACCGGCCACGATTCCAGCATTACATCCGGCTCGTCAGTGGCTTTGAGGCCGATGCCCACATCAAGGGGGAGGCGGGCAAGGCGCCGCATTCCACGGCCGGGGCCATGCTCGCCATGGATCGATTCGGCACTGCGGGTCGCGTGCTGGCTTACCTCATCGCAGGGCACCACGCCGGTCTGGCGGACTGGTTCGGCGGACTCGATGCCCGGCTCGGCGATCCGAAAAGCCGCGCCGAACTCGATGAATCGCTGGCGGAAAGTCCGCCTGCGGAGCTACTCGACCCAGGCGACTTCGAGCCGAATCTCCGTGACCTTCCCGGCGGTCAGGACGGTTTCGCGCTGTGGGTGCGCATGTTGTTCTCGGCGCTGGTCGATGCGGACTTTCTCGACACCGAACGCTACATGGATCCGGAGAAATTCGCCCGCCGCAACGCCTGGCCGACGCTCACCGAACTGGCCCCGCGGTTCAACGCGCACATGGCGAAGTTGGCGGCAGATGCCGACCCGACTCCGGTCAACGTCCTGCGCGCCGACATCCTCGCCCAGTGCCGAGCAGCCGCAGCGCTTACGCCCGGCCTGTTCTCGCTGACCGTACCGACAGGCGGCGGCAAAACGCTCTCCGGCATGGCCTTCGCGCTTGAACATGCGCGACACCACGGCAAGCGCCGCGTCATCCACGTCATCCCCTACACCAGCATCATCGAGCAGACCGCCGACATTTTTCGCGGCATCTTCGGCGACGCGGTCATCGAGCACCACAGCAACGCCGAATCCGAGCCCAACAAGGAAAGCTCCGCCTCGCGGCTGGCCTGCGAAAACTGGGATGCACCCATCGTCGTCACCACCAATGTGCAATTCTTCGAGTCCCTTTTTGCCGCGCGCACCTCGCGTTGCCGCAAACTGCACAACCTTGTCGATGCCGTTGTCATCCTCGACGAAGCGCAGTTGCTGCCGCCCGAATTTCTGCAACCCATTCTCGATGTGTTGAGCCTGTTGGCGCGCCATTACGGCGTCACCGTCGTGCTCTCCACCGCGACCCAGCCCGCGCTATCCACCCGCAGCTACTTCGACGCACGGCAGAACCTGCGCGGCCTGGACAACGTGCGCGAGATCATCCGAGACCCCGACGCGCTCTATACCCAATTGGAGCGAGTCACCGTTCGGCTTCCCGCCGACTGGCAGCAGCCCACCGACTGGCCGACGCTGGCCGCCGAACTGACGCAGTTGGAAAGCGTGCTGGCTATCGTCAACACCCGCAAGGATGCACGTTCGCTCTGGCAGCAAATGCCCGAAGGCACCTTGCACCTTTCTGCACTGATGTGCGGTGCGCACCGGTCGAAAGCCATCCAGGACATCAAGGCCCGCCTCAAAGTAGGAACACCGACACGCGTTGTCAGCACCCAGCTTGTCGAAGCAGGTGTGGACCTTGATTTCCCCGTGGTCTACCGCGCGCTGGCCGGACTCGATTCCATTGCCCAGGCCGCAGGGCGCTGCAACCGCGAAGGTCGACTGCAGGGCAAGGGGGAAGTAGTCGTATTTGTTCCCCCAAAACCCGCCCCGCCAGGACTGTTGCGCAAGGGGGAAAACGCCTGCCGTCGGGTGCTTTACGACGTGACTGGTCAGCCTTTGTCACGGGCTCGCTTCGCCCAGTATTTCGAGAGCCTTTACTTTGATTGCGCTTTGGATGAACACGGCATCTGCGGCTTGCTTGCCGCCGATGGGCAGGAACTTGCGGTGAGCTTCCGCACCGCCGCTGACAAATTCCGCTTGATCGACGACGAAGACAGCGCGCCCTTGGTCGTGCGGTACAACGACGAATCGACCCAGTTGCTCAACACCCTACGCAAGCAGGGGCCGGAACGCTGGCTGATGCGCAAACTGCAGCGCCATACGGTCAATCTGCCGCGTAGGCAAGCCGAGCAGTTGCGCAACCTTGGCGATGTGGACGAACTCATTCCCGATCTGTTCGTCCAAGTGAACGATACTCTGTACGACCCAGTGCTCGGCTTGCTGACCGACGGTGCGCCAACCCGCCCGACGCTGATTGCCTGACGGAGACCTCATGAAACGATTCTGCCTCGAACTCTCCGGCCCTTGGGCCTGCTTCACCCGCCCGGAAATGAAAGTCGAACGGGTGAGCTACGACGTGATGACGCCGTCTGCCGCCCGCGCCTGCTTCGAGGCCATCCTATGGAAGCCGGCGATTCGCTGGCATGTCTGCCGCATCGAAGTGCTGAAGCCAATTCACTGGATCAACCTGCGGCGCAATGAGGTCGCCAGCGTCGTCTCCACGCGCAATGCCGAGACTGCAATGAAGGTGGGACACGGCGATCTTGCGCTCTACATCGAGGACGATCGTCAACAACGCGCCGGGCTCTTCCTCCGCGACGTGGCTTACCGCGTGCATGCCGATCTGGAATTCATTCCCGAGCGCGACCCGGGCGCGAACGCCATGAAGTATCAAGAGATGTTCGAACGCCGCGCCCGTCGCGGCCAGTGCTTCAATCAGCCCTATCTCGGCTGCCGGGAATTCGCCGCTGCATTTCGTCTGGTGGACGACGCAGGCGCCGAACCCGCACCACTCGCCGAGTCGCGCGATCTGGGCTTCATGCTGCACGACCTGGATTTCACCAACCCAGCGGACCCGCAGCCTCGATTTTTCCGCGCGAAGCTCGAAAACGGCGTGGTGCAGGTTCCCGCTTGGAACAGCACGGAAGTACGGGCATGATTCTGCAAGCGCTCGACGCCTATTACCGGCGCAAACAGGCCGACCCAGACCCCGCCAAGCGGCTCCCTGCCGAAGGACTGGTAGACAAGGAAATCTCGTTCATTCTCGAACTCGACGCCAGCGGTGCGCTGCTCGACGTGAGCGATACCCGCAGCATCGATGGCAAGAAAAAGATCGGCCAGCGCTTTCTAGTGCCGCAAGGCGTGAAAAAGACCTCGGGCGTGGCGGCCAATCTGTTCTGGGACAACGCCGAATATGTGCTCGGCGTGCCGGACGGCAAAAAGCTCGATGAAAGCCGCAGCAAGAACAAGGAAGACGACTACCGCCAGCGCCTGGTCGAGATGCGTGCCGCGTTCCGCAGCAAGATTGCCGATCTGCCCGCCCCGACGCAGGATGACGCAGGCGTGCGCGCGGTACTGGCTTTTCTCGACACGCTCGACGAATCGGCGCTCGAACGCTTCCCGGCCTTTGCTGACATTCAGGCGAGCAACCCGGTGTTGAGCTTTCGCTTGAGCGGCGACCTCGGGCTCATCTGTCAGCGTCCAGCCTTGGTTGCTGCGGCCACCTCAAACAGCGATGTCGCGCCCGACGGCATCTGCCTGGTTCGCAACGAGGCGGCCGTCATCGAACGGCTGCATCCAGCGATTGTCGGAGTTTGGGACAAGCCTGGAGCGACCGTTCAAAAAAACATCGTTTCGTTCAACCGTGACGCCTTCAATTCCTATGGCAAGGCGCAAGGGGCCAATGCGCCACTGGGCAAGGCAGCGGTCTTCGCCTACACCACCGCGCTGAATCATCTGCTGGCGCGGGATTCAAGCCAGCGCATCCAGGTCGGCGATGCCTCCACCGTGTTCTGGGCCGAAGAAGAGCATGCCCTCGAAAGCGCGATCCCCGATCTGTTCGGCGAACCGCCCAAGGACGACCCTGACCGTAACGTCCGCGCTATCGAAGCACTGTATTCCGCTGTCCACACCGGAAAATTCGCTATGGGTGGGCCGGGCACACGCTTTCATGTGCTGGGCCTCGCCCCCAACGCCGCGCGCATCAGCATCCGCTTCTGGGAAACCGCCACCGCCGCCGAACTAGCGCAATGCATCAAGCAACATTTCGACGACCTCGACATCGTTCACGCCGAGTACGAGCCTCGCTATCTCTCGCTGTTTCGCCTGCTGACCGGTGTGGCGGTGCTGAACAAGGCCGACAACATCCCGCCCAATCTTGGCGGCGAAGTCATGCGCGCGATTCTGGAAGGTCTGTCGTACCCGCGAACACTCATGAACCTCGCGGTGACTCGCTGCCGTGCCGAGCAGCAGGTCAGCTACGCCCGCGCCGCCATCATCAAGGCCAGCGTCAATCGCTGGATTCGTTTTCGTCAAAGCCCAGAGAAGGAGTTTCTGCCCATGCTCGATCCTGCCAACATCAACCCCGGCTACCGTCTGGGCCGACTGTTCGCCACCCTGGAACGCATCCAGGAAGATGCCGCAGGCGGTACCGGTCGGCTCAACGCCACCATCCGCGACCGCTACTACGGCGCCGCCTCCAGCACACCGGCTGCCGTGTTCTCCACTCTGCTGCGGCTGTCCAAGCATCACCTCGGCAAGCTGTCCACCGGGCTGGCGATCAGTCGCGAGCGATTGATCGGCGAAATCATGGACGGCTTCGATGCCGCCAGCTTTCCCCCGCGCATCTTGCCGTTGCCGGACCAAGCCCGCTTCGCCCTGGGCTACTACCAGCAGCGCCAAGCCTTTTTCACCAAATCCGAACCCAAAAATCAGGAGGAATCCCAGTGAACCTTGCCAACCGCTACGACTTCGCGCTGATCTTCGACGTGAAAGACGGCAACCCCAATGGCGACCCGGACGCGGGCAACCTGCCGCGACTTGATGCGGAGACCGGCCACGGCCTAGTCACCGATGTGGCGCTCAAGCGCAAGGTGCGCAACTACGTCGCCATGACGCAGGACCAGGATCCGCGCGACCCGCAGCCAGGCGAGAAGCGCCATGAAATCTACGTGCGCGAGAAAGCCATCCTCAACCTGCAGCACCAGCGCGCATACAGCGCACTGAAACTCGATGCGCCCGCGGCCGAAGAACCCACGGATGCCGCCGCTGACAAGAAAGCAACCAAGGACAAGAAGCGCAAGGGCAGCGGAGACGACGTCAACAAGGCGCGCGACTGGATGTGCCAGAACTTCTTCGACGTGCGCACCTTCGGCGCGGTGATGTCCACTGGCGTGAACTGCGGCCAAGTACGCGGCCCGGTGCAGCTCACCTTCGCCCGTTCGGTCGACCCGATCATTGCGCAGGAACATTCCATCACCCGCATGGCGGTGGCCACAGAAGCCGAGGCCGAAAAACAGGACGGCGATAACCGCACCATGGGTCGCAAACACACCGTTCCCTATGGGCTTTACATCGCCCACGGCTTCGTGTCCAGTTTCCTCGCCAGGCAGACCGGCTTCTCCGAAGACGACCTCGCACTGCTTTGGCAGGCGCTCGGGCAGATGTTCGAACATGACCGCTCGGCCTCACGCGGCGAAATGGCCACACGTGGCCTCTACGTCTTCAAGCACGACTCCGAGCTGGGCAACGCGCCCGCGCATGCCTTGTTCGAGCACATCCGAATCCAGCGGGCCGAAGGCATCGGGGTGCCGCGCAATTTCATCGATTACACCGTACGCTTTGACGGACAGGCCATCGAGATTGGCGGTGCGCATGCCCTCGGCAACGGTGTCACGCTGCAGCGCTTGGCCTGACCGCCGCGTACGGATCGAGACACGGGAGTCACCATGACCGAAATTCACTTCATCGTCGAGCAAGCCCCCGAAGGGGGTTATGTCGCCCGCGCCGTCGGCGCCGACATCTTCACCGAGGCCGATGACCTCGAATCGCTGCACGCACAGGTGCGCGACGCCGTGCATTGCCACTTCGATGAGGCCGATCGGCCCGGACTCATTCGCCTGCACATTACCCGCGAGGAAATGCTCACTGTATGAGACTGCCGCGCGACCTGTCCGGGGCGGACCTCGTCAAGCGGCTGGAGCGCCTGGGCTACCAGGCCACGCGGCAGACCGGCAGCCACTTGCGGCTCACCAGCACGGCGCGGGGAGAACACCACGTCACCGTGCCCCGTCACGACCCGCTGCGCATCGGCACGCTGGCCGCCATTCTGGATGCGGTCGGGACGCATCATGGCCTCAGCCGCGACGCCCTGCTCGACCGGCTGTTCAATTGAACGCACCGTGAATCCCGCAGACGACCCCGTCCCCCTGTCTGCCCTGCAGCACTGGGTGTACTGTCCGCGACAGTGCGCGCTCATCCACCTGGAGCAAGCCTTCGACGACAACATCCACACAGCGCGCGGCAACGCCGTGCACAAACTGGTGGACACGCCCGGCTACGAATTCCGCTCGGGTGTGAAGGTCGAGCGCAGCCTGCCGCTGTGGTCGGATCGTCTGGGGCTGATCGGCAAGGCCGACCTGGTGGAGTTCCATCCCGACGGCGCCGTCTACCCGGTGGAGTTCAAGCATGGCCGCATGCGCCAGAAAACACATGACGACATTCAGCTCGCGGCCCAAGCCATGTGCCTGGAAGACATGCTGGGGCGGCCTGTGCCGCTTGGCGCCATCTACCACGCCAGCAGCCATCGCCGACGCGAAGTCGCCATCACGCCCGCGCTGCGCGAACTCGTCGTGCAGACCGCAGACGCCATCCGCGCCATGCTCAGCGCCGGAACACTGCCCCCTCCGGTGTTCGATGCGCGTTGCCGCGAGTGTTCGCTCAAAGACATCTGCCAGTCCGAAGCCCTGACAGCAACAACCACGCAGCGCGCGCTGCGGGCCCATTTGTTTGATCCGGAGGACTGATGCTGACCCTGCAGAACATCCTCTACGTGATGACGCCGCAGGCCTACGTCCACCTCGACAACGCCACCTTGCGCGTCGATGTCGAGCGCGAAAAGAAGCTCCAGGTGCCGCTGCATCACCTTGGCGGCCTGGTGTGCTTCGGCAACATCCTGGTGTCGCCCGCCCTCATGCACCGCCTGGCCGATGAGGGCAAATCGCTCGTTCTCCTCGACAACTCCGGGCGCTTCAAAGCGCGGCTCGAAGGCCCCGTATCCGGCAATGTCCTGCTCCGGCAGGCCCAGCACCGAGCTGCGGGCGATGCGACAGTCAGCCTCGAATTAGCGCGGCAGTGCGTAGGCGGCAAGATCAAGAACAGCCGCGGCATCCTGCAGCGCGGCGCCCGCGAAAGTGCCGATCCCGAAGAGGCGGCTGCGCTCACCCGCGCCACAGACAACCTTGCCGCCTCACTGCGAGCCACCGCTCAGGCGCAGACATTCGACGTCCTGCGCGGCATTGAAGGCGAGGCCGCGCGCGGCTACTTCGGTGCGCTCAACCGCATCGTCAAACCCGCCCTGCGCGGTGATTTTCGGTTTGAAGGCCGAACCCGGCGGCCGCCTCTGGATCGGTTCAATGCCCTGCTCTCCTTTCTTTACGCCCTGCTCATGAACGACTGCCGCTCGGCGCTCGAAGCAGTGGGCCTTGATCCGCAGCTCGGTTTTCTGCACACCGTGCGCCCCGGCCGCGCAGCGCTCGCGCTCGACCTCCAGGAAGAATTTCGCGCCTTTCTGGCAGACCGGCTGGCGCTCACCCTCATCAACCGCGGCCAGATCGCCGCAGAAGACTTCGACCAGCGCGAAGGCGGCGCCGTGCTGCTCTCCGACAAGGGCCGCCGCAAAGTCGTCACCGCCTGGCAGGAGCGCAAGCAAGAAGAGATCACCCACCCCCTGCTCCAGAACAAGATGCCCATCGGCCTGCTGCCCTTCGTTCAGGCCCGGCTGCTTGCCCGCAGCATTCGCGGCGAGATGGACGGCTATCTCCCCTATTTGGCGCGGTGACCGGCCGCAGCAAACCATGCTCATCATCGTCACCTACGACGTCTCGACCGAAACCGCCGCAGGCCGCAAACGCCTGCGACGCGTCGCCAAGGCCTGCGAGCGCGTTGGGCAGCGGGTGCAAAAATCCGTGTTCGAATGCAACGTTGATGCCATGCGCTACGAAGCCCTTGAGCGAGAACTGCTCGCCGAGATCAACCTCGAGGAAGACAACCTGCGCTTCTATCGCATCACCGAACCCACCGACATGCGCGTCAAACAATATGGCGTCTTCCGCTCCACCGATTTCAGTGGCCCTCTTGTGGTGTAAGCCGCGAACCCCGATCAAAGCCAAAAACCCGGCAGGTTCGCGCAGCACGCAAGCCCTTGATCTTTCACAATTTGACAGAATTTCCTTTCCGCCAAATCCGGCTTCAACACGCCGAAGCAGCCGGTTCGCGGAAAGGGCTTACAACTCCGTTGCGCAACAACACGTTGCCGCGGCGGAGTCTCGCCCGGATTAAACCCCGGGCGCGGATTGAAAC
>DZBX01000095.1 GCA_022730075.1 Rhodanobacter sp.
GCATCGCATGCGGCGCGGCGTTCACCGGCGCTGGCCGCAACGCTCCGCCAGGTCATCCATGACATTCATGTAGTTGATATGCGCGTCATAGGGCGATGCGTAAGGACTGAAGTACTGGTGCACATCGCCATCGCCGTGATGCTTGGTGGCCATGTAGTAGAAATGGTCGCTGCTCTGCAGGCGCCGCCAGTCTTCCAGCAACGCCGCCATGGACGCATGCCGCAGCGCGCCGGCCATGGCATAGCAGCGCGCCAGCGCCACGCGCTGGATGGCATTGCCATTCCATGCGGAGGTGTCGCGCTCCTGGTCGGCCCAGGACAGCGGCTGCGGTACATCCAGACGCTCGGCATCCGCCGCCACGGCACGCGCGGCCTGCGCTGGTGTGACGAAGCGAAAGCAGCCGCGCCGCAACAGCTCACCCGGCAGCGCGCGCATGAAGTCGAAAATGCCGGTCGCGGCCCACTGGTGCTCGCCGAAGGTTTCGTAATCCATGTACAGGCCGAGGCAGCCGCCCGCCGTGGCGCTCGCTTCAGCCTCACCCTGCAGCCAGTCGGCGTAACGCACCGCGGTCAGTGGCCACGCGCTCCACTGTCGATCGGAGAAGCGGAACGCGATGTCGTCGCTGAGCCGGTAGTGGCGTGGCAAGGCCGCCAGTCGCGGCGCGGCGGAAAATCGATACGCGCGCGTGGCGGCGCGTCCGTGCAGCACGCGCTCGGCACCCTCGATGCACACGCTCTCGAAACCCATGCCCGCCACCTGCCCGAGCATGGCGTCGCAGGTGATCAGTTCGGTATTGCGGAAGCTGCTGCCGCACGCGCCCAGCCAGCGCGCGCAGCCCGCCCGGTGCAGGCGCACCTGTGCGGCGAACTCATCCATGTCATGCAGCGCCGCCAAGGTGTGATGCGAGGTTTCGCCGAGCAGCTCGACCGCGCCGGTCGCCAACAGCTCGCGAAACGACAGCAGCACTTGCGGCGCCCATAACGCCATCTGCTGCAGCGCCGTGGTGGTGATGGAAAAGCTCACGCGGAAATGCGGCGCATGCGTGCGGATCGCGTCCAGCAGCAGCGCGTTCATCGGCAGATAGCAGTGCTCGGCCACGCGGCGCAGGATGGCGGCATTGGCCGTATCGTCGAAGTAGTCGTGCGCGCGGCCGATGTCCTTGTAGGTATAGCGGCGCAGGCGCCACGGCTGGTGCACCTGGAAGTAGAAGCAGATGTCGAGGCTCATGGCCGCACGCCCGGCTGCGCCGCGAGGATCTCGGCGTAGGCCCTGCGGATGTGCTGCGCCGAGCGTGCCCACGACAGGCCCGCGAGCTGCGCGCGGCCATCGCTGACCAGTTGCTGCGCCAGCTCGGGCCAGCGCAGCACGGCCAGCATCTGGTCGGCGAGCTTCTCGTGATCCCAGAAATCAGCCTGCAGACTGGGGCTGAGCACCTCGCGCACGCCCGATTGCCGCGACAGGATCACCGGGGTGCCGGCGCCCAGCGCCTCCAGCGCCACCAGTCCGAACGGCTCCGACACGCTGGGCATCACCAGCAGGCGCGCCTGGCCCAGCACGCGCGTGACTGCGCGGGCGCCCAGAAAGCCGCGAAATTCGACGTGCTCGCGCAGACCCAGATCCAGCGCCAGTTGCTGCAACTGCGCACGCATGCCGCCATCACCGCACACCAGGAAGCGCGCATGCGGCGCATGCGGCGCCACTTCGGCAGCCGCGCGCAGGAAATGATCGGGGCCTTTCTGCAACGCCAGGCGTCCCAGAAACACCACCCACGGCGGCCGCCGCGCCATGGCCAGCGGCACCCGCGCGAGCGGCGCGGGCACAGGCGCATCCGGCGCGTTGTAGATCACCTCGATCTTGTCGGCAGCGATGCCGTAGCGCTCGATCAGCACATCGCGCGTGTACTCGCTGACCGCGAACACGCGCGCGGCGCGCGCGCAGGCTTCACGCTCGATCGCCACGATGCGCGCATCGGCGCCAGCGCCGCTGCGGTCGTATTCGGTCGAGTGCAGGTGCACGCACAGCGGCCAGCCGCGTGCCGCGGCCAGCGCCAGCGCGGCGGGAAAGCTCATCCAGTCGTGGGCGTGGATCAGATCCGCCTCGACGCGCGCACCCAGATCACGCACCAGGCGCGCGTAGCGCGCCACTTCGCGGGCCAGATCGGCGCCGTACAGTGCTTCGCCGCGATCCGCGTCCATGCGCGGTGCCGGCAGCGCGCCGGCCGCGTGCGCCGGCTGCGCGTATGCAAGATAGGGCCGCAGACGCGCGTCCAGGACCACGCGGCGCAATGCCCGTGGCTGCGCCGCATCGACGGCAACACCCGCCTGCATGGGCTGCCGCAGCCAGGTCGCGACGTCGGCCACGTGCAAGCCGCGCGTGCGCACAACCTGCGTGTAACGCGGCAGCACGAACAGCACCTCGACGCCGGCCTGCGCCAGCGCGCGCGCGATGCCCTGGCTGGCCTTGCCCAGGCCGCCGGCGATGCGCGGCGGGTATTCCCAGCCCAGCATCAGCACGCGTAAAGCGCCAGCGCGAACCATCCTGTTCTCCATCGATGCCACGCCGACTCACGCCGGCGCAGCCAGCACGGCGCGACGCGCCGCATCGTGCCGCTGACTCAGCCGCGCGCGGCCAGTTCGAGTCGCCAGTCGCGACCTTCCCAATCGCGCGCATCCAAGAAACGGCGCGTGAACTCGATCGAGTCGCGCGCGCCCAGCGCCGCGCAATCGAGGGGCACGCCGTGCATGCCCAGTCCCGTGGGCGTGCTGGCCAGATCGCGCACGCCCTGCCAGCCATCGTGGCCGACATGCAGCACGAACGGCGCATCGCCTTCGACCAGCAAACGTCGCGCGGCGTCGCAGCGCGTCGCCGGCGCCTGTGGCCGCCACAGCTGCATGGATGCGGCGCGCGGCGTGGCGTAACGCGCCACCACCGCCGCCAGTTGCTCGATCGGCGCCTTGCGCTGCTGCGCCGTGGCCAGCTTGATCAATTCGGCGTGCGCCCACACCAGCGGCATGGCGCTGCCGGTGGGACGACCCGGGTAGAGACCGCGCGCGGGAATCGGCGCGCCGTCCCAGACCTGCTCGGGCAACATGCCACCCTGGCTGGCCGAGGCGAGCATGGCATCGAGGTAAGGACGCGCATCCTCGCCAAGCTGCACCGCGAGCTGGCCGCGCTCGCCGGTCAGCAGCGGCCAGGCACGACCGACGCCGCGGCCATCGAACGCGCGGCCGTCGCCGTGCTCGCCGTAGCCATCCTCGTTGTAACGCCGGTAATACGCGCCCGTCGCCGTCTGCACGCGCAGCAGCGCATCGACCAGGCGCGTGGTGTCGGCGATGCGCGGATCCTGCGGCGCACGCAGACCGAGGCGCGCCAGATACAGGTATTCCAGCCCCAGCAGATCGCGCGCGGCCACCACCACGCGACCGCGATTCTTCAGCGCCACCTCGCTGTGCTGCGCGTCCTGACCTGGCGGCGCGATGCGCACGTAGTGGCCACGCGTGCCGTGCGCGCGGTCGAGGTCGGTGTCCTGCACGTAGACCCACGATTCGATGCGCGCGTTCCAGTCGTCGGCCAGCAACAGCGCGTAGCGCGCGTCCGCCGCGTCCAGGAAACCATGCGCCGCGCCGGCCACCAGCGCGGCGATGGCCGCGGCCAGGGTGAAGGGATTGATGCCGGGGTTTTCCTCCCAGCGATCCTGCGGACTGACCGGTCCGCTGCAGGCGACGAAGCGCAACGCGCGCCGCGCCATCGCCGTGGCCGCGGCGCGCTGGCCATCGAGCAGGCCGAGCTCGTCGAGCTTGGCCGCCAGCAGCACCGGCAGCGCGGCCTCGTCGAGCTGCACGCCGGTCCAGTAGGGGCGCCCGTCGCAGTAGAAGTTCTGCGCCCAGTGGCCGTCGTCCTGCTGCGTGGCGATCAGATAGGACAGCAGCGTGCGGCTCTCCTCGTGGTGCGCGCAGGCGAGCATGGCGAAGCCGGCCTCGACCGCATCGCGTGCCCATACCAGGTGATAGCCACCCGGATCATCGCGCGTGTTGCCCCAGGGGATGCTGAGGCTGGCGATCAGCGCGCCGGGATAACGATGATCGTCGTGCACCTTGAGCACCATCGCCGCGCGGCGCACGGCCTGATGCACGGTGGTGTCCTGCAGTTCGCAGCGCAGCGCACGCGACCAGTGCCGCCAGCCTTCGATGAACCCCTCGCGCGCCGATTCATAGCCCTGCGCCAGCGACGCGCGCGCCAGCGTCTGCGCGCCTTCCAGCGTATCGGCGAAACTCAGCGCGAGCACACCGTGATTGGCGTTCAACTCGCCCAGCAGCGCCACGTTGCCGTTGCTGGCGCTGGCATGTGTCCAGGTCATCGCGGCGTGCTGCTGGAAATCCTGCCAGCCGTCGGACACGCCCACGTAACCGGCACTGCCGCGCGCGAAGCCGGCGTCGGCCATCAGCATCAGCGCCTCGTTCTGCTTGAGCGCGGCCAGGCCGTTCGCCTGCACCAGTGCGGTGTTGTCGTGGCCGGAGCCACCCAGATGCGGCGCCAGCAGCGCGTACAGCCTGAGCCCCTCGCCGTGCAGGCGGTAGCGGATCAGCACCACGTCGCGCAGCGGATCGGCCAGCACCTCGAACTCGAGCTTGTAGCGCGCGTGCTCGTGTACCACTTTGGGCAACGGTACTTCCGGCGCCGGCGTGCTCAGCGTGTAGCGCCGCTCGCGCTTGACCTCGCTCCAGAAATCCGCGCCGGCGACGATGAAACCGAGGTCGCGGATCTGCGGCCGGCTGCAGGAAGGCCAGTACACCTCATCGAGGATGCCGTAGCCGAGGGTGAACCACACCCGCCCGGTGCCCAGCGCGGTGCCGACGATGTCCTTGGCGCTGCTGGTCCACGCCGGCGGCATGCCCGGCCAGCCGGGCGCGTTCATGGCTCGCGCGCCGCGGTTTCCGCGATGCCGCGCCAGCGCAGACCGGCATCCATCAGCCGTGCCTGCGTGGCCGGCCCCTCGCCACCGGCCGGGTAGAAATCGGGGCTGCCCTGCCGCCACGCGCGCAATACCGGGTCGACGATGCGCCATGCCCATTCCACTTCGTCGAAGCGCAGGAAGTGCGCGCGTTCGCCGGCCAGCGCGTCGATCAGCAATTGCTCGTAGGCCGAAAAACCTTCATCGCCCGCATCCGCATACGGCGCGCTCAGCGTGACGCTGCGCCCTTCGAGCTTCAGCCCCGGGCGTTTGACGGTGAGTTCCAGGTCCATGCGCTGCTCGGGCTTGATGCGCAGCACCAGCCAGTTCGAGTCGCCCGCCTGCACCAGCCCTGGCAACGGGCCGGCCGCGCGGCGGAATTGCACCGCGATCTCCGAGGTCTCGCCGGCCAGGCGCTTGCCGCTGCGCAGATAGAACGGCACGCCCTGCCAGCGCCAGTTGTCGATGTCCAGGCGCAACGCGGCGAAGGTCTCGGTGGTGGAACCACGCGCCACGCCGGGCTCGCTGCGATAGCCCGCCAGCTTGCTGCGTCCGCTGCGCCCGGCGCGGTACTGGCCACGCACCGCGTGCGCGGCGAGATGGCGCGCGTCGATCGGCCTGACCGCGCGCAGCACCTCGACCTTGTGATCGCGCAGTACCTCGCCGTCCCAGGTCGACAGCGGCTCCATCGCCGCCAGCGAAAACAACTGCATGAGGTGGTTCTGCAGCATGTCGCGCAGCGCGCCGGCCTTGTCGTAGTAGGCGGCGCGATGCTCCACGCCGAGGGTTTCGGCGTAGGTGATCTGCACCTGGGCGATGTGCTGCGCGTTCCACACCGGCTCCAGCAGGCGGTTGGCGAAACGCATCACCATGAGATTCTGCGTGGCCTCCTTGCCGAGGAAGTGGTCGATGCGCAGCACCTGTGCCTCGTCCCAGTGCACGTGCATCTGCCTGCGCAGTTTCTCGGCGCTGGCCAGGTCGGTGCCGAAGGGTTTCTCCACCACCAGCCGGCGCCAGCCGTTGCGCGGCGCCTGCGCGAAACCGGCCGCGCCCAGCGCTTGCGCGGCGGTGCCGAACAGCGGCGGCGGCAAGGCCAGATAAAACAGCGTGCCGGCACCGAGATGGTCAGCGATGCGCGCAAGATCCTGCGGCGTGAGCTGGCCGCTGATGTAATCGAGCTGTTTGACGAACGCGGCGGCGCTGCGCGCGTCGTAGTCCTCGGAGAAATCGCGCAGGGCCTTGCCGATATGGCTTTGGAAACGCGCGCGTGACCACGGCTCCATGGCGTAGCCGAGGATGCGCAGATCCTGGGTCAGGCCCTCGCGGCGCAGGCGGTACAACGCCGGCATCAGCAGGCGTTGGGTGAGGTCGCCCGTGGCGCCCAGAATGACCAGTGTTTGCGCGGCCATGGTCATTTGCCTCCGGCCGGTTTCTCCGCGTGTCCACCGAAAGCGTGGCGCATCGCCGACATCACCTGGTTGGCGTACAGCGCATTGCCGCGCGAGGAGAAGCGCGCGAACAGCGCCGCCGCCAGTTGCGTGGCCGGCACGCCCTCGTCGATGGCCGCCTGCAAGGTCCAGCGGCCCTCGCCGGAATCCGACACGCGCCCGGCGTAGGCTTTCAGCTCATCGTCCTGCAGCATTTCCTCGGCGGTGAGATCGAGCAGCCACGAGCCGATCACCGTGCCGCGCCGCCACAGCTCGGAGATTTCGCCAACCGGCAGGTCGTAGCGATAGCGCTCGGGGTATTCCAGCGGCGTGGTCTCGGCGTCGGATTGCTGCGTCGCGTTGCCGGCGTTGGCGTGCCTGAGCACGTTGAAACCCTCGGCATAGGCCGCCATCACCGCGTACTCGATGCCGTTGTGCACCATCTTGACGAAGTGTCCGGCGCCGTTGGGCCCGCAGTGCAGATAGCCCTGCTCGGCCATGTCCGGCTTGCCCTTGCGCCCGGCGGTGCGCGGCGCGGCGGCCACGCCCGGCGCCAGCGTGGCGAATACGGGTTCGAGCCGCTTGAAGGCGGGTTTGGGCCCGCCGATCATCAGGCAATAGCCGCGCTCGCGGCCCCACACGCCGCCGCTGACGCCGACATCCATGGCATCGACGCCGCGCTTGCGCAGGCGCTCGGCGCGGCGCAGGTCCTCGGTGTAGTGCGAGTTGCCGCCATCGATCACGCAATCGCCCTTGGCCAGCAGCGGCAGCAGCTCATCGAGCACGCCATCGACCACGCCGGCAGGCACCATCAGCCACACCGCGCGCGGCGTCGGCAGCGCGGTCACCAGTTCGCGCAGTGAAGCCGCGGCCGTGGCGCCCAGCTTGCGCAGCGCCGCGCGCGCCTTGGGGTTGGCGTCGTAGCCGACGCAGGAAATGCCGCCGTGATGCAGGCGCGCGGCCATGTTCAGGCCCATGCGGCCGAGGCCCACGAATCCCAGGTGCAGCTTGTCGTTGCGTAGCGAAGCCTTTTTCATGCCATGTCCTCCCAGAGTCGGAAACCACCCGTGAATGCATTGGCGTTGTCGCCGCGACGCACGCCTTCGGGCAGCTCATCCAGATGCTTGACGTTGCCGCCGCCGAGCACGATGTAATCGGGCCGCAGCCCCTTGCGCAGCAGTTCGATGATCTCGAACACGTTGTCGCGCCACTTCTTCTTGTGCTGCTCGCGGTACGCGTCGCTGACGTAGTACTCGTAGCTGTACTTGCGGTACGGCAGGTGCGCCAGCTCCATGGCCTCGATGCGGCCATCGACGATCATCGCCGAGCCGAGGCCGGTGCCCAGCCCGAGAAACAGCATGCGCCCGCCGGCATAGCTGCCCAGCGCCTGCATGGCGGCGTCATTGAGCACGCGCACCGGGCAGGCGAAGGCCTGCTCGAAATCGAAATCCACCCAGCCCGTGCCGAGGTTGGCCGGCTCGTGCACGATGCATCCATGCACCACGGGAGCGGGAAAACCGATGCTCACGCGATCGAAGTGCGCGCCGCGCAGCGCCTTGCGCAAGGCCGTCAGCATGCGCTGCGGCGTCATCTCGGGACCGGAGACGACCTTGATCTCCTGTTGCCGTCCCTGCAGCAGTGCCTTGACGTGGCTGCCGCCGACATCCAGCACCAGGGTGCGCGGCATGGCGCGCGCCGGCGCGACGTGGCGCGCACGCCGGTACCACTGGATCGCGGCGTTGGTCGATGCATCGTGTCCGAGGCGCTTGCGCGGCGCTTCGATCTCGTCGGCAACGCGCAGCGCCAGCTGTTTGCCCAGCTCCACGCCCCACTGGTCGAACGGATTGATGTCCCACACGCAAGCCTGGGTGAACACGCTGTGCTCGTACAGCGCCACCAGGCTGCCCAGCGCGGCGGGGGTGAGCTGCTCGGCCAGCAGCAGGCTGGACGGACGATTGCCTTCGAATACCTTGTGCGGCACCAGCGCCGCCGGCGCGCCCTCGGCCCGGACCTGCGCCGCGGTCTTGCCGAAAGCCAGCGCCTCGGCCTGCGCGATGACATTGGCCAGCAGCAGGTCCTGATGCTTGCCCAGCGGCTGCAACGCGCGACCGAAAGCGATGAAGTCGCAGGGGATCAGGCGCGTGCCCTGGTGGATCAGCTGATAGAACGAGTGCTGGCCGTTGGTGCCCGGTTCGCCCCAGAACACCGCGCCGGTGGCGTAATCCACGCGCGTGCCGTCGCG
>DZBX01000254.1 GCA_022730075.1 Rhodanobacter sp.
GATTCGCGCGCGGTTTCGACGCCGCGGTAATCAACGGCCCAGCAGCGCGAGCACGCCCCATGGATTCTGCGTGATCGCCACGCTGACGATGAAGCCGAATGTCGCCAGCGCGGCCACGTAAGCCAGCACACGCAGCCGCGGCGTGCGCCCGTGGCGCAGCGCGATCGCGCCCAGCACGATGTATACCACCAGCAGCAGCACCTTGACCGTCAGCCATGCGTCCGCGAACGGGTACTGGTGGATGATCAGCGTCAGCAGGATCGCGGCGCCCAGCAGCACCGTGTCGTTGACATACGAGAAATAGCGCACGGCGGGGTGATCGATGATGCGCAAGCCGGCCATGCGGCCGGCCCCGCGCAGCGCGAACAGCGTGCCCGAGATGACCACCGCGCCCACGTGCAGGGCCAGGATTTGCGGAAACCAGTTCACCAATGCCATGTCGTATCTCGTCGCGTTGGCGCGATCGCGCACCGGATAAGTTCTTTCGCCCCGCGCACATTTTGCGGCTCAGCCCGGGCGACCATCGCGCCGCGGCGTCAGATAAATCCACGCCGCACGCAGCGCCCACGGCAGAAACGCAGCCACCCAGGCGGCGCCGGTCAGGGTGTAGGCCAGCGCGCCGTAGCCCGCCAGCGAGTCGACCACGCGCGCGATCGCCACCGCCTGCAGCGCGAGGAAGGTGAACCACGGAATCGCGCCCATGCGCAGCGGCCGACCGGAATGGCCATGTGTCACGCGCGTCACCATCGCCACCAGCATCGAGCCGAAGAAGCCCACGGTCAGCGCGTGCAATGCGGCCATGTCCCAGGCGCCATAGTTGCCTTCACCGTACATGCCGCCCACCGCGAACAGCGCGAAGCTCAGCGGCAGCCAGGCCAAGGCCAGATACAGCGCCGCAAGCAGGCCCGGACGCTGCGCCTTCCACGGTTGCCAGGCGATCCAGTGCCCGAGAAACAACAGCGCCAGCAGGGCATCGCTCAGTGCACGCAGGCGCGGCTGATTCAGTGCGCCCAACAGCAGATGGGCCAGCAACAGCAGCCATGCCGCGGGCAGCGACCACGCGGGCCGTACCACGCGATAACCCGCGATCACGTTGCTGGAGAAGAACGGCAGCATGCGATGGGTGACGGTGAAGAACACGGGCATCAGGAAGGCGAAGGTGCCGATGCGGATCGCCGCGATCGCCAGCGCGGGCGGTGCGCCCAGCAGAAAGGCCAGGAACAGCGCCAGGCCGAGTGCGCCCAGCGTCAGCGCGGCGAGGAGCGACCACGCCCAGTGGTCGCGCGAGCGCGCCGTGCGCAGCACGCCGAGCAGGCGCGTGATGCCATACAGCCAGCCTGCAAGCAGCAGCGCGAAACCGGCGAGCAGCAGCGGACGCAGGTCCAGCAGCCCGATCACGGCCAGCACATAGCCGCCGAGCACACCGATGAATACCGGCACGTAGGCGCCGCGGCGCAGTTCCGGCTGACCGCTCCAGCGTGGAAACACCGTCAGCGTGAAGCCGAAGATGAAAGGCCCGAGCATGCCGTACTGCGCCAGCATCGCGTGCGCCCAGATCGTCGGGATCGGCGCCTGCGGCCAATGCGCCCAGCTCCAGGTTCCGGCGGCCAGTGCCAGTGTCCACCACAGCATGCTCAGCAGCACCGCCGTGGCGCCAGCAAAGAACATCATGCGATGCGGCGCGGCGCTGAACACCTGCAGCAGCGGGCGCACGGACTGCGGCGCGGATGCGGAATGCTCGATATCCAGAATTGCGCGTAACGGGCGTGGCATGGGATGACCCCGAAGAAATCGTCCTCACTATGCCAGTGCTGCGGCCCGGCGCGACTGATCTGGATCATGGCGATCCGTGCCATGC
>DZBX01000255.1 GCA_022730075.1 Rhodanobacter sp.
CCGCGGCCTCGCGATTCGCGACGCCCAGGGCGAACCCTACCGCATGGTCGGCACCCACACCGACATCACCGAACTCAAGGAGGCCGAGGGTCGGCTCGCGCTTGAGCGCTCGCGCCTCGCCAGCCTGCTGTCCAACCTGCATAGCGCGGTGCTGGTGGAGGATGCGACGCGTCGCATCGCCCTGACCAACCAGGCCTTCTGCGACATGTTTCACATTCCTGCCCCGCCGCAGGCGCTGGTGGGCGCGGATTGCGCCGAGGCCGCTCGAGAAGGCGCCCCTCTGTTCAAGCAGGGCGATGTCGTGATTCGGCGCATCGACGACCTGATCGAGCGCCATGAGCCCGTGCTGGGCGAACTGATCGAGATGTCCGATGGACGGGCGCTGGAGCGCGACTACTCGCCGATCCGGGTAGGGGACGAGCTGGTGGGTAATCTGTGGATGTACCGGGACGTCACCCCCCGCATCGAGCTTGAGCGCAAGCTGAGCGAACAGCGCGAGCGGCTCCGCATCGTGCTGATGTCCATGGCAGATGGCGTGATCGTCATCGACAACGATGGCCGGATCGAACTGCTCAACCCCGCCGCCGAGATTCTCACGGGCTGGCCGCTGGCCGAGGCCTTGGACAGACCGCTGGATCGGGTCGCCCAGTTTTCGACCGATGACATCGAGCACCCGCTCAACACCGATGCGCTCCATGCACGGGTCCACGATGGCCAGCACGAATTCACCGCGCGCCTGCTGCACCGGGGAGACATCGAGTCCCACACGGACATCGAGTTGAACGTATCACTCATCCATGCCGAATCCGGCGCGGATGGGCTGGTGCTGATCCTGCACGATGTCAGCGAAACCCGCCGCATGCTGGAGCAGATGAACTGGCAGGCGAGCCACGACCCGCTCACCGGCCTTCCCAACCGCCGGGCCTTCGGCGAGCGCCTGAAGGCGCTGCTTGAAGGGGCTCGGTCGCACAATGAGCAACACGCCCTGCTTTACATGGACCTGGACCAGTTCAAGGTCGTGAACGACACATGCGGACACCATGCCGGAGACGAGCTGCTGCTGAACATCGCCAAGCTGCTTCGTGATGGCGTGCGCCGCGACGACATGATCGCTCGCCTCGGCGGCGACGAGTTCGCCGCGCTGCTGCCGACCTGCTCGGCCGAGGTCGCCAAGCGCATCGCCAACCAGCTGCGCGAGAGCGTGCAGAACTTCAGCTTCTACTGGCAGGATCACGTCTTCAGCGTGGGCGTGAGCATCGGCATCGTCACCATCGACCCGCGATGGGGCGCCGCCGACGAGATCCTGCGCGCCGCCGACATCGCCTGCTATGCCGCCAAGGAGGCCGGGCGCAACCGCATCCACACCTACGAAGCCGCGGACGAGGTCATGTCACACCAGGTCGAGCAGCTCGGCATGGCCTCGCAGATCCAGCTCGCCGTGCGCGAGGAGCGCTTCGTGCTCTATGCCCAGCCGCTCAAACCGCTCATACCATCGGAGGCGCCGGCCGGCCTGCACCTTGAGGTGCTGGTGCGCATGCTCGATCGCGACAACAGGCTGGTTCCACCCGGCCTGTTCATCGGCGCGGCAGAACGCTACAACCTGATGCAGTCCATCGACCGCTGGGTGGTCAGCGTCACGCTCGCTCGCGTGCGCGAAGCCCTGGACGCACCCGATGCCCCGGCCCTGAGCCATGTCGGCATCAACCTCTCCGGCAACTCGCTGACCGACGAGACCATGCTCGGCTTCGTCGAGCAGGAGGTCCGTCGCCATAACCTCCCCAAGGGACTGATCTGCTTCGAGATCACCGAGACGGCGGTCATCAGCAACATGCACATGGCGC
>DZBX01000256.1 GCA_022730075.1 Rhodanobacter sp.
CATTGATGACCGGGGGTTCCGTCGCCGTGCAGTCGACGCGCAACGGCGTCGATCCGTTCTTCGAGGATGCGCGCGCGACGACCTGGGAGTTCTTTCCCATGTTCGGCGTGCCATTCCGCTACGGCCATGGCTGGGACGCCGCCGATGATTCCGCCCGTGCCCGTGTGGCGGTGATCAGCGACGCACTGAATCGGCGCGTGTTCGGTGGCGGCGACAGCGTGGGCAAGGTGCTGCAGCTCAACGGCGCGGCCTTCCAGGTGGTGGGAGTGCTGGGTGACTGGCATCCCATCCCGCACTTCTACGACATGTACGTCGGCACCTACGCCGAGCCCGAGGGCGTGTACCTGCCGCTGTCGACTTCGCAGGACATCGGGATGGACCACAACGGCTCCGTCGACTGCTGGGGCAATGGTGGTGGCGGCCCGCGGCCCGCACATACCGCGCCTTGCGTGTGGCTGCAGTTCTGGGTGCAACTGGACAGCCCGGCCAAGGTGGCGGCCTACCGGCAGTTCCTGGTGAATTACTCGGCGCAGCAGAAGTCGCTGGGGCGCTTCCAGCGTCCGCCCAACGTGCGCTTGCGCAGCCTGATGCAGTGGCTGTCGCACAACCAGGTGGTGCCGGATGACGTGCGCATGCAGGCCTGGCTGGCGCTGGGGTTCCTGCTGGTGTGTCTGGTCAACACGGTCGGACTGCTGCTGGCCAAGTTCCTGCGCCGCAGCAGCGAGATCGGCGTGCGCAGGGCCCTGGGCGCGTCACGCCGGGCGATCTTCATGCAACTGCTGATCGAGTCCGGCCTGGTCGGCCTCGCGGGCGGCGCGCTCGGGCTGGTACTGACCTTGCTGGGGCTCTGGGCGGTGCGGCAACAGCCCTCCGACTACGCCAAGCTGGCGAGCCTGGACCCCGCGATGCTGCTTGCGACATTCGTGCTTGCGCTGCTGGGCAGCCTGCTGGCCGGCGCACTGCCGGCGTGGCGCGCGTGCCTGATTCCGCCGGCGCTGCAACTCAAGGCGCAATGAGGACCATCATGGCCATCCGTCCCATCATCGCCAGCCTGTCGCGGCACCGGATCGCTGCCCTGCTGATCGTGTTCGAGATCGCGCTGGCCTTCGCCATTGTCGGCAACGCGGTGTTCCTGATCCGCGAGCGCCTGCAGCGCATGGACATCGTCAGCGGCGTGGCAGACCATCAGCTGGTGCAGGTGCAGATGGCCTATATCGGCAATGAGTCGGATGCCGAAGCGCGAGCACAGACCGATATTGCTGCCCTGCGACAGATTCCCGGCGTGCGTGATGTCGCCCTGATCAACCAACTGCCGTTCGGTGACGATTCCTCGAACGGCGGCATCAAGCTCGACCCGCGGCAAAGGTGGAATACGGTCCACGTCGCGGAATATTTCGGACAGAACATCATCAGCACGCTCGGGTTGCGGCTGATCGCCGGCCGCAAATTTTCTCCTGACGAATACCTCGGTTTCAGTCCCGTAGTCAGGGCGTTGCATTCCGATAACCAGAAAGAACTGCCACACACCGTGATCGTCACGGAAGCGCTGGCCGAGCGGCTATGGCCAGGCCAACCGGCGCTGGGCAAGACCTTTTACATGGGCAACGGCATCCAGTTCCGTGTAATCGGTGTAATTACGAACCTGTTGCGTCCGGAGGTGCCCAGCATTGGGGCCGACTACAGCATCCTGTTTCCGATACGTATCAGCCTGCAGCAGGCTGCAGGCTACATCATCCGCTGCGCGCCACAGGACCGCGAGCGCGTGCTCAAGGACGCCGTCGCCACGTTGAAACGCATCGATCCCAACCGCGTGCTGCTGCACCAGCGCACCT
>DZBX01000014.1 GCA_022730075.1 Rhodanobacter sp.
CGATGCGATACGTCCGCGCGTGGGTGCATGGCAAGCCTACCGCGAGCACCTGGACATATTGCGCGATGGCCTCGCGGGATGGCATGCGCCTGCATAGCCGGATGCCGGTAATTGCGTGATCTGGATTGCGCTCTCAAAGGGCTTTACGTCCGGTCGCCCGCAGCGCCCTTGCCTTCCGCTAACCCTTCCCCTTGCCGGGTGGGTAGAGGACTTTCACCTCCAAGCAGGTGCGCCCTGCCGGGCGCACCAAAAGAAACGGGCGGCCCGAGGGCCGCCCGTGTATTGCATCCAGCAGTGATCCGCGGATCAGTTGCCGTTGTCGCCGGCGTAACCCCACAGATTTTGCTTGCCGTTGACGTCGTAGTTGGTGAGGTTGGTCACGGTACCCGTGTTGTTGTTGCGGTTCAGGCTGGTGACTACCAGGTTCGGGAAGTACGACACCACAGTCAGGCGCCACTTGCCCGTGCCCGTGCCCAGCGCACCAGTGACCGGCACGCCCGTCGGGCAACTCGTGCCGCTCTGCAAGCAGGACGAGTTCAACTGCACGCTCTGGCCCGCCGCCAGCATCAAAGTCACCGCGCCGGCACCCGGGTTGCCGGCATCGTCGATGCCGGTGATCGTCACCTGACCGCCGGCCGGGCCGGTGTCGCTGATGCGCAGGAAGCTCTGCTGGGTGGAATTGCCGGCCGGGTTGAAGGTATACACATGCACCACCGGGCCATTGGGCGCGATAGTGGCCAGCGGCTGCGTCGTACCCGCCACCGCGGTCGCGGTGCCACGCTGGAAGGATGTGGAAGCGGTCAGCGTCGTACCTGGGATGGGCATGGTATTGCCGCCCGGTACCGTGAGGCAGATCTCGTTCGGACCAATCGGGCCCGGGGACGAGGCCGTCAGTGTGTTGGTGAACGTGGCCGAAGTGGCGCCGCTATTGACGACACCGGTGGCCAGCACCGTACCCCCACAGTTATTTCCGCTAACCATATCGACCGCACCGCCGCTCTGTACGAAGGCGGCGAGGTTGCCAGTCAGCGTGGTGGTCAGCACATCACCCGTATTGAATGTGAAATAACCAAAGTTGAGCGTCGGCGAGGCGATGACCGAGGCGGTCACGTTGCCCGAGTCGAAGGTGTGCGAGGTTGATGTGGCAGTGGGATCGGAGCAAAAAGCAGAGCCGCCGAGCGCACCGCAGGGCGAGAACAAGGTCTGGCTGGGCGTGGCGCCCACATCAATCTTGGCCGAAGTGCCGCTGCTCAGGGCGCTGGTGGTCACCGGATTGCCCGACTGCAGAAACACTTGCGACTGCGAACCGAGGATGGGCTGGGTAGTGACCGGATCGAAGAACTGGAAGCTGCCCGATACCTGCTGGCCGGAGGATGCCAGTGCGGTAAGGCTGCTCAACTGCAGCACACCTGCGGTCGTGGGTGTCAATTCATCAGTCGGGCTGCCCGCAGCGCCGATCGTGAGGGACATGCCCGCGGCGATCGGATGTGGACTACCGGAATTCTGGAAGGTCACGATCAGGACATTGCCGCTGACGGACGAAGCGACCGTCCAAGTCGGGTCCGAGAATGCAACTGCGGGCGGTGCAACAAACTGCGCGCCATTGTTGAGGGTGACGCGCAGTGCAAAACCCGTGGTGCGGCCGATGATGTTGTCGGTGGACTGGAACGTGACCGCGGTTGGCGTGTAGATGCCGATGGGGGTCGTGGCCGAAGCGGGGACGTCGAAATAAGCGATGCCCTCAGTAGTGAACCCGGTGCTGTTGTTGGTCACGGTGTAAGCCGAGGCCACACTGGACAGCGCGAGGCCCGCCAGAACTGCGACGGCCAGCGCGGATTTGCGGAGATTGGTCATGTTGTTGGAACTCCTAGCTAGGGTTTGATGAAATTCGAGGCATAACACACGAACAAGTAGCGCGAACCGGACGCTGCGACCAAACCGGTACCTGAGTGGCTGCGGCGACCGGCGTCCATAGCAAGCGATACATGTGGCTCCGAAGATGTTGATCGGCCCCCCATGCACCTGGACCACATGCTACAGGGCGCAACATAATCGGCGTTCAGTGCGCGGTCAATACCCGCATCATGGCGCAAAACGAGATGGTTGCTGCATTTCGTCGGTTACGGTGCACCGCGCCATAAGTTGTCGGCGCACCCGGGCCGCATCGCCCGCCAGCACGCCACGCGCCTTCCTGCGCGTGGCGCCGGGCGATATAGTCCCCGGCTGACCGCCCTGTGCCGTGATGATGCGCCGCGAATTTCCCATGCCCCCCGCCCGGCATCCCGGCGTGATCACGGCGCTGACGCGCCGCGAAATCGCCGGCCGCCAGCACAGCCCGCTGTTGGGCAGCGCGTGGATGTGGAGGGTGATCTCCCCGCCGCCGCTGCTGGCCAGGCACCTGTCCGCGTTCGCTGCGCTGGGCGCGTTTACGATCGCGGCCTTGGCGATGCATGTGTTCGGGCCGCGGGTGTGCATGCGCCTGCGCCCTGATTTTGCGGACGGGATCTGAGCCATGGCGACGCAACTGCTTGGCGAGATGTTGCAGGAACGCGGTCTGGTGAGCGCGGCCGATGTGCAGCACGCGCTGGAGCTGCAGGCGCGACTGGGCGGACGCCTGGGCGCGTTGCTGATGCGCGTGGGCGCGATCAGCGAGGACAGCCTGCTGGAGGTGCTGGCCGCGCAACTCGATCTGCCACTGCTGGGGCGCGACGCGCCCATGCCCGACGAGGCGCTGCTGCGCGACAGCGCGGCGCAATTGCAGGTGAGCGCGGACTGGATGCTCGATCAGCAAGTGCTGATCTGGCAGACCGAGGACAGCGGCTGGTGGTGCGCGGCGCGCGATCCCCTGGCGCCCAGCCTGGGCGAGCTGCTGCGCGCGGTGCTGGGCGGGCGCGCGCTGCGCATGTGCCTGGTGCGCACGCAGGATCTGGAGCGCACGCTGGAAGCGCTGGCGCGCATGCACGCATCGCTGCGCGTGGGCGCGAGCGGCGACGATGTGGCGCACCTGCGCGAACTGGCCGAGGAAGCGCCGGTGGTGGAGCTGGTCAACAACATGCTGGCGCAGGCGGTGGAACAGCGCGCCTCGGACCTGCATTTCGAGCCGGAGGAAAACCAGTTCACGGTGCGCTTCCGCATCGACGGCGTGCTGTATCCGCGGCTGAGCCTGCCGCGCGAGCGCTACAACGCGGTGTCGTCGCGGCTGAAGCTGATCTCGGGCATGGATATCGCCGAGCGGCGCCTGCCGCAGGATGGGCGCCTGAGCCTGCGCGTCAGCGGCCAGGACATGGATACGCGCGTCAGCGCGCTGCCCGGCGTGCATGGCGAATCGATCGTGATGCGCCTGCTGCCCAAGCAACGCGCGGACCTGAGCCTGGAACGGCTGGGCATGCTGCCGGATCACCTGCAACTGATGCGCGAATGGACGCGCGAGGCACACGGCATCATCCTGGTGACCGGACCAACCGGCTCGGGCAAATCGACCACGCTGTATTCGGCGCTGGCCGCGTCGAACGACGGCAAGAAGAAAATCATCACCGTCGAGGATCCGGTGGAGTTCCAGTTGCATGGCGTGACCCAGGTGCAGACCCACACGGCCATCGGCTTGAGTTTTGCCAATGCGCTGCGCTCGATCCTGCGCCAGGACCCTGACGTGGTGATGATCGGCGAGATCCGCGATCTGGAAACCGCGGAGATCGCCATCCAGGCCGCGCTGACCGGGCATCTGGTGTTGTCCACGGTGCATACCAACGATTCGATCAGCGCGTTCACGCGCCTGATCGACATGGGCGTCGAGCCGTTTCTGGTGGCCACGCCGATCAAGGCGGTACAGGCGCAACGCCTGGTGCGGCGCCTGTGCCCGCACTGCGCGCGCGCGGCGCCGGCGCCGGCGGGGCTGGACGCGCACGTCGCCGAGCTGGCGCGCGTGGTGCTGGGCGATGTCGCGCCCAACTGGCACGAGGCGGTGGGCTGCGCGCAATGCATGCACACCGGCTATCGCGGGCGGCTGGGCATCTACGAGATGGTGCCGGTCTCCGCCACGCTGCGCGCCATGATCACCGACGGCGCGACCACCACCGACATGATCGCGCAGGCGCGCCGCGAGGGTTGGCGCATGCTGCGCGAGGACGGCTTGCTGAAAGCCTGGCAGGGCGCCACGAGTGTCGATGAAGTATTGCGCGTGACCAGCGCCTGAGGATGTGATGCCGAGTTTCCGTTACGAAGCGTTGAATGCCGATGGCGTGGTGATGAACGGCATGCTCAACGCCGACGACGAACGCGCCGCCATGCGCGCGCTGGAGCGCAGCGGCCTGACCCCGCTGAAGGTCGCCGTGCACGTGGCCACGCGCGGCGCGCTGGCGACGTGGCGGCAGCGCAAGCCCAGCGTGCCGGAACTGAGCGTGCCGTTGTACGAGTTGTGCACCATGCTCAAGGCCGGCGTGCCGCTGGTGGATGCGGTGGCGGCGCAGGGACAGTCCTCGCACCATCCGCAGGTGACCGCGGCGTTCGCCGGCATGGCGCAAGGCTTGCGCCGCGGCCAGAGCTTCGCCGACGTGCTGGGCAGCAGCGGGCTGGAGCTGCCGCTGTATATCCAGCAATTGGTGCGCGCCGGCGAGTTGACCGGACGCATGGGCGAGGCGCTGTCCGGCGGCGTGGCGCAGATGGAATACGAGCATCGCCTGCGCAGCGAGATGCGCAATGCGCTGATCTATCCGACGATTCTGGTGCTGGCCGGCGTCGGCGCGGTGCTGGTGATGTTTGCGTTCGTGGTGCCCAAATTCTCGATGCTGCTGCACAAGTCGTCGCAACTGCCGTGGCTGGGCTGGGCGGTGCTGGCCGGCGGTACCTGGGTGAATGCCAATGCGTTCTGGCTGACGCCGGCATTGATCGTCGGGCTGATCGCGCTGGTGGTGGCGCTGCGCGAGCGCAGCGTGCGCAACCGCCTGGTGGACCGCCTGAGCGGCTGGCCGGTGCTGGGACCGTGGCTGGTGCAGGCCGAAACCGGGCGCTGGGCGAAGATGATGGGCACGCTGCTGCAGGCACGCGTGCCGTTGCTGCAGGCACTGGAACTGGCGCGCGACGGCCTGCAGCTGACGCGCCAGCGCGTGCGCATGGGCGAAGTGACGCGCGCGGTGCGCGGCGGCACCGCGCTGTCGCAGGCACTGGAGGATCAGCAGGCGCTGACCGGGACCGGCTACAACCTGGTGCGCGTGGGCGAACGCTCGGGGCAATTGCCGGAAATGCTGGGCTCGCTGGCGCAGCTTTACGACGAAGCCGGCAAGCAGCGCATGAAGCAGGTGCTGGCGCTGATCGAGCCGATTTCGATTCTGGTCATCGGCATCATGGTCGCGGTGATCATCATGGGCGTGATGCTGGCCATTACGAGTTCGTACAATCTGGCGGTTTGAATGAGGCGACAAGCTATGTACGCACAGCGCAGGCAGGCTGGTTTCACCTTGCTGGAAATGATCGTGGTGCTGGTCATCATCGGCCTGCTGATGGGTCTGGTCGGACCACGCCTGTTCCATCAGGCCGATCGCGCCAAGGTGCAGACCGCGGAAACGCAGGTGAAGATGCTGCGCGGCGCGCTGGAAACCATGCGTCTGGACATCGGCCGTTTTCCGACCACGCAGGAAGGCCTGGAACTGCTGCGGCACAAGCCCAGCGACCCGACCATCGCCACGCTGTGGCATGGCCCCTACCTCGACGGGCCGGTGCCGATGGACCCGTGGGGCCATCCGTATGTCTATGCCGATCAGCCCAGCCGCGAGCAAAAAATCACGCTGTACTCGCTGGGCCCGCAGGGCAAGCCGGGCGCAGGCGATGCGATCGGCTATTTGCCCGCCGACCAGACCGGCACCGAGCTGCCCTGAAGCCCGTGGCCGCCGCATGAAACCTCGGCGCAAGCGCGCATTGCCCGGTGGCTACACGCTGCTGGAGATGATCGTGGTGCTGGTCATCATGGGCCTGGCGCTGGGTCTGGCTGGGACCTGGATGTTCAGCTTCATCGGCACCTGGCGCGCCAACGTGCACCGCGACACGATCCTTGGCGAAATCCAGCATTTGCCGATCCTGGCGCGCGAGGCGGGACGCGGCTTCATCGTCGACGCATTGCCGGCGGCCGCGAGCTCGGCGCCGCAGGCACCGCCTCGGCTGCGCTTGCCTTCGGGCTGGAGCGTGCGATTCGATCCGCCACTGCGCATTCTCGCCAACGGCGCATGCAGTTCGACGCATTTCGTGCTGGGTGACGGCACGCGCCAGTGGGGCGCCAGCGTCGATGCGCCGTATTGCGCCACCGTGCTGGACGACAACGCGGCCACCCGATGAAGCGCGCGCGCGGCTTCACCTTGCTGGAAGCGATCGTGGCCATGGTGATCTTCGCCCTGGTGGCGAGCACTTTGTACGCATGGCAGGCCAGCAACATGCTGACCATCGACCGTGTCGCCGCACTGGCGCGGCGCGAGCAACTGGTGCGCGACGCGTTGGGCGTGCTGCGCGAAGTCAATCCGATGCAAGACCCGCGCGGAACACGCAGCGTGGGCGACTTGCGCGTGCATTGGCGCGCGCAGGCGATCACGCCCGAAGTGGAAGGCAAAAGCCAGATCGGCAGCCCCAGTGCCTACAACCTGCGCCTGTATGTGCTGGACGTCGAGGTGCGACTGCACGATCAGGAGGCGCTGCGCTTTCAGGTGCGGCAGACCGGTTACAAGCAAGTGCGCGCGGTAACCGATACGCCATGAAGCGCCACACGCACGGCTTCACGCTGCTTGAAACCATCGTGGCATTGGCCATTTCCATGATGGTGGTGACGATCGTGTTCCAGAGCCTGCGCGTGTTCAGTCTGGCGCGCGAGCGCGTGGCCGCGACCGGCGCCACGGTGGACCGCAATCAACTGACGCTGGCATGGATGCGTGACAGCGTGGCCAGCCTGCTGGCGGTGGACAAGAAACCGTTCAAGGGCAACGCATCCGGCTGGAGTGGCACCACTGCGAATGCCGTGCTGCAAGCAGCAGGCATACCGGTACCGGTGCACTGGCAACTGGGACAGAATGGCGCGCCTGCCATCGACTATCGCGAGTGGAATGGCCCCGCGCTGGTGCTGCCGGCGCCAGCGCGGGAATTGCGCTTCGCGTATCTGGATGCAAAAGGCGCCGTGCATTCGCACTGGCCGCCGCGCCTTGGGGAGTTCCCCGATCTGCCCGCGGCCATCGCGCTGGAGGCCCGTGGCCATGCAGCGCCGCTGTTTGTTGTCGCGATCATCGGGCAGAAGAAACCACTGACCGATCAGGGCGCGTTCGACACCGAGGGCGACCTGTGAAGCATCTCGTCTCCCGCAGCATGCGCAACGCCGGATTCGCGCTGCTGATGGTGCTGGGCGCCCTCGTGGTGCTGACTTTGCTGGCCGGCGCCACCGCGACCACCGTGGCGCGCCTGCGCGAGGCCGCCATGCACCAGCGGGCGCAACTGCTGGGCACGATCGATGCTTACTCGACCCAACAGACCGTGCTGTTCATGCTGGCCACGCAACGCATGACCTTTGGCGGCCTGACGGTGAACAACGCCATGGTGCTCAATGCGCAAGACCAGGCCATGCAAGGCAAGCCGGGGATGCCGGAGTTTTCGTTCGCTCTGGTGGGCAACGAATTGCGCATGGATGGCGCGATGTATCGCGGCGTGGGCCAGGCGGATTTTGCGTTGCAGGATGACCGCGGCAGGCTTTCGCCCAACTGGGCGGTTCCCGGGATGATGCAGGGACTGATGCGCGAATTGAAGGTGCCGCTGGATGATCGCGGCAAGCTGACGGATCGCTTGCGCGATTATCAGGACAGCGATGATCTGCCGCTGCTCAATGGTGCCGAGGCACCTGAATATGCCGCGCGCAAGCTGCCGCCACCGCCTGATCGCCCGTTGTTGACACCTTATGAATTGCGGCGCGTGATGAGTTGGGGGAAATACCTCGCGTCATGGAGCAACAGTGCGATCACGCGCAATCTGACCGCGGCACGCAATGTCTCGATCAACCTCAACACGGCCAGTCTGCAGGTACTCGAGACCGTGCCCGGGGTGACCCCCGAGCAGGCCAGACGCGTGCTGGCGATGCGCGCGCTGACACCACTGAACAACTACCCCGAAGCGCAGGCGCTACTGCCCTCGATCCCGCCGGACTCGGGCTTGCTGTCCCTGTATCCGAGCAATTCGGGTACGCTTGAGATCTGGCCGGGGGAAGGTTCTGCCGGTTGGCTGATCCACTACACATTGACCCCTTTCGAAAATGACGGCAGCCCCTGGCGCATCGACTACGCCCTCCGCTTGGCCCGCCCGCTACAAGCAACTGTCGCGGTGGCTCGAGCCCGTGGTGCGGCGCTTCTTGCCGGCGCGTTATTTCCGCAGCCAGCGGGAACTGATTCCACTGCGCCCGGGGCGCGGGGGAACTGAGTGGGTACTTGCGCGCGAGTGGTGCCTGTACGCGAATCTGGCGTGCGCGCAGGTGCCGGTTGCGCGCCGCAGGGATTTCATCTCCACCCAGGTGCGCAAGCTGGCGCCATTCGATGATCCGGAGTGGCACGCCGCGTACGCGGGCGACTTTGCGCAAGTCTGGATATGGTCGCGCGCTGCGGTGCGCGCGGGCACCGATTTCGCGGCGGACGCGCGCCGCCTGCAATGCCTGCCGGAATCCGTGCTGCGTGGCGAGCCACGCAGCAGCGGGACTGAACTGCTGAGCGATCACGAAGGCTGCGAAGGGCGTTGCTGGAAAGACGGCAATCTCGTCGCCAGCACCTGGTGGCCGCAGTTGCCGGGCGCGAACGAGTGGGCAGCATTCTGCCGCAGCGCCGGCTTGCAGCCGGACGCGGTACCGGAACCGCTGGATTTGCCCATGTCGGAACAGGCGTGGTCGCAGACTTCCTCGGTGGCGCAGTGGGGGCAGACCCTGAGCCATTACCGGCGCGAGGCGATTCTTGCCGCTGTTGCATTGCTGGTGCTGCTGTTCGCCATGCAGTTGGGTAGCATCGCGCACTTGTGGTGGGCGCGACATGGGGTACAACGGCAACTGGTCACCGAGCGCAACGCGATCAGCGACGTACTGGCGGCGCGTAATCGCGCCGAGATTGCACGTGCCGCATCCGAGCAATTGATGGCGCTGCACGACAAACCCTCGCAGCTCGCGCTGATCGCGGGCGTCAGCGCGCATCTGCCCGGCACTGGCTGGACGATCGTGCAGTGGTTCGCACCGGATCCACGGCACATCGAAATCACGCTGAGCAGCGCGCGTCCCGATCCACCCGCCATCGTGCGCGCATTGGAAGGCAGCGGCGTCTTGCATAAAGTCACCGCCAATCTGGCGCAAAGCTCAAGCAATGAGTTATTGATACGCGCCGTGGTCGGCGACCGTGCCGACACCGGCGCCAGCGAAGCCGTCACGGCGGATGGCGGCGACGGCCCATGACCACCCTGCAAGATCTGCGCAACGAAGTACGCGCAAAACCCGCGCTGGGGATCGGCTTGGGCCTGATCGCGGTGCTGGCGCTGGCCTATGCCTACGGGTTTGCCAATCAGGCGCGCAACAATGCGGCGCAGGCCTACCTGGAAGACGTCGCCGAGCTGCAGAAGATCAAGCTGCTGGCGCAGCAAAAGGATTGGCCGCAGCGCGCCAAGGACGCGCAGGCCCTTCAATCCGGGTTGCAAGCCGCGATCCCGCGCAGTGACAGCATCGGCCTGGCCCAGGCGACCCAAGCGGCCTGGTTGCGCAGCGCGATTCTGCCCTTTGCACCCAGGGTGAACGTGGTCATGGGCCAGCCCACCAAGGTCGATGGGTTGGCGGGATATTGGAAGGTGCCCGCCGACATCAATGCCCAGGTGAATGCAGCGCGCGCCGTGCAGATCCTGCAGCGCGTCGAAGGCACGACCAATTTGATGTATGTGCAGTCACTGCGCATCGTCAATACCGCCAGTCCCGGCCTGCAAATGAGCGTGGTCGCCTATTACCGCATCGTGCGCGGCGCGGAGCGCCAGAATGGCGCTTGACGGCATGCAGCAGCGATTGCGCTGGGGTGCGCTTGCCGTCGTGCTGATCGGCTTGCTCGCGGGCGCCTGGCTATTGCCGCCGCCATCAACGAGCAGGCTGGTCGGCACGCTGGCCCCCTGGCGTTTGCCGCAGTTTCCGGACAAGGACCTGCGCTATGCGGACCGCGACTTGGTCCAGATCGGCAGGCGCATGCCGTTCGGCCGCCAGTCCAGTGCCACGGCGGCCGCCGGCGCCGCGGCGGGCAACGCTGCTGCGCGGGCGACGCGCTTGCTGGCGATCATCATGGCGCCACAACAGCAGGCGCTGATCATTCAGGATGGTCAGACACATGTCCGGCGATACTCTGTCGGGGACAAACTCGACAACGGTGCGGTATTGACCCGCATCGAGCCCACGCAGATCGAACTGAGCGCTGGCGCGTGCCATCTCAAGGTGTATTTGTTTGGCCGGCATGCCGCCAATGTCATACCCACCCCGCTTTGCGATGGCGCATCCGGCGCCCGCGCAAAAGCAACCGCTGCAATGCCTGTGGAATCGCATCGATGAAGTTGAAACACCTCGGTCTGTTGCTGCTACCGCTGATGCTGGCCGCATGCCAGACCACGACCACGAAAATGCAACTGCCGACGCCCTTTCCCGCGCCGCAGGCCCAGCGCACCTTGACTGCCAGCAATGGCCACATCCAGCCCAGGCTCAGTTTGAAGGTGAGCGAGACACCCCAGGTCAATGTGCCGACCGAAGCCGTCAGCGCCGTGGAATTGAACGGCGAGGAACCCAAGCTCAGCGGCGCGCCGATCAATGTCTCGATCGAGAACATGGCGCTGCCGGCCTTCATCAACGAGGTCTACGCCAATATCCTGCATCTCAATTTCCAGGTCGATCCGGCGGTTGCCAAGCTGACCGATCTGGTAACCCTGCGCATTCCCAAGAAAACCTCGCCGCAGGATTTCTACCGCCTGATCGCCACGGTACTGCGCTCGTATGGCCTCGCCGCGCACTGGACCGGCACCGTGGTACAGATCGAACCGGTGCAAGCCACGGTCGGCAGTGAGCCGCCATTGATCATCAGCGGACGCACCCTGCCCTCGGTGCCGCAAAGTCATCGTCCGATCTTCCAGATGGTTGACCTGGAATACGTGCGCGCATCGGACGTGGTCAATTGGCTCAAGGTTGCCTACAAGATCAACGGCCTTACCATCGAGAGCGATGTCAACCGCAACTCGGTGGTGCTGTATGGCAAGCCATCGGTGGTGATCCAGGCCGCGCAAGCGATCGCGGTGCTGGACCGCCCCTATCTGCGCGGCCATTACAGCGTGCGCCTGACACCGGCGTTCATGAGTGCACGTGACCTCGCCGCGCACCTCACTGAAATCCTCAACGCCGAGGGTTACGCAGCGAGCAATGTCATCTCGCCCAATACAAGCGTGCTGGTCATCCCGATCAACAGCGTGAATGCGGTGATCGTGTTCGCACCCAGTCAATCGATCATCAACCATGTGGTGGAGTGGGCGCACACGATCGACAAGCCTGCGCCGACATCGGGTACCAATGACTTCTTCTACTACCAGGTCGAGAACACGCGCGCGGCTGACATTGCCGGCGTATTGCAGGGTCAATCCAGCAGCCGTGGCCCGACGGCCGCGCCCATGGCACCCGCGCCCGGAGCCGCCGCCACGCCACAAGCCAGTACTTCAGGTGGCTTGGGGGGAATCGGACAACTCGTCGTGGATGCTTCGCGCAACGGTCTGATTTTTCGTGGCAGCGCCGATGAATGGGCACGCTTGTTGCCGCTGATCAAGGAGATGGACAAACCGGCGCGCCAGGTGATGGTCGAGGTGACGATCGCCGAGGTGACCCTGGACAAGAACGATCAGTTTGGCGTGAACTGGCAGGCTGGAAAATGGACCGTCGGCACACTGGGCTCGTCCACGCCGACCACGGGGACAACTGGCACACCCAGCACCGGCACCACCAGCGGCGGCGGTGGACTGACTTACCTGCTCGATGTCGCCGGACAGAATAGGGCCCAACTGCAGGCCCTGGCGGCCGACTCGCGTGTATCGATCCTGTCCACGCCGCGCATCCTCGTGACCAGTGGCTCGAACGCCAGCATCGACGTGGGCACCCAAGTACCCATCATCACTTCGCAGACCACTGCCAGCCAGACCACGTCGGGCACCTCGAACTTGTTGCAGTCCGTCGAATACCGCAATACCGGTGTGCTGCTCACGGTCAAACCCACCGTGCTATCCAACAACCGCGTCGATCTGGACATCAGCCAGGAGGACAGCCAGGCACAGCCCATCGCCAGTGGTTCGGGCGTCGCTTCGCCGTCCATTTTCCAGCGCAAGATCAAGACCACACTGACCCTGCGCGATGGCGGCTCGGTGGTATTGGGTGGACTCGTTTCCAACCAGGTCACGACGAGTAACTCCGGGGTGCCGTTCCTCAAGGACATCCCCGTTCTCGGCAATTTGTTCAAGTCCAGTTCGCGCGATAACCAGCGCACCGAGCTGGTCGTGATCATCGTGCCGTACATCATCGAAAACAGCGATCAGGCCGAGCAGATTACCCAGGACATCACCAAGGACCTGTCGCTGATCAGTCCGGCGAGCCTCAAGTCGGGTGGCAAGGTGCCGGCCGGCAAAACCGACGGCAAGGGTTCCGGCGATCAGCACTGAGCGATTCGATACCAACCCAGCCAACCGCGCATCGGCGCAACGCGCAAAGTACGCGCTCGCCGCGCATGCAATCGCCGCGTCGGTTTCATCGTGAGACTTGCGCTCTGCGCGAGTTGACTCGC
Source organism: Rhodanobacter sp. (assembly GCA_022730075.1). Taxonomy (GTDB): domain Bacteria; phylum Pseudomonadota; class Gammaproteobacteria; order Xanthomonadales; family Rhodanobacteraceae; genus Metallibacterium. The sequence continues at coordinate 12,825 of DZBX01000014.1, forward strand.
CGGCTCAGTTCACCCGCCGCCTGAGGTAATTGAGCAGGTCGATGCGCGTGATCAGGCCGAGGAACTTCGGGCCGTCCATGACGATGGCGATATGGCCGCGGTCGAACACCGGCATCAGGCTGGAGACCGGGGTGCGCATGTCGACGAACTCGAGCGTGCGGACCATGGCGGTGGACACCGGATCGGCGAAGCGCGCGCTGTCGGCGTGCACGTGCATGAGCAGGTCGGATTCGTCGAGGATGCCGACGATGCGCTCGCCGTCCATCACCGGCAGTTGCGAGACGTCGTAGAGCTTCATGCGCTGGTAGGCCACGGTGAGCGGTTCGTGCGGGCCGATCACCACGGTGTCGCGCTGCGCGTAGGGGCGCAGGATCAGGTCGCGCAGGTCGCCGTGCTGGGTGCGTTCGAGAAAACCATTGTCCAGCATCCAGTAATCGTTGAACTGCTTGGACAGGTACTTGTTGCCGGTGTCGCAGACGAACACCACCACGCGCTTGGGCGTGCTCTGCGCGCGGCAGTATTTGAGCGCCGCGGCCAGCAGCGTGCCGGTGGAACTGCCGCCCAGCACGCCTTCTTTTTCCAACAGCAGGCGCGCGGTGAGAAAGCTTTCCTTGTCGCTGATCGCGTAGGCCTTCTTCACGCGCGAGAAATCGCTGATCGAGGGCAGGAAATCCTCGCCGATGCCCTCGACCATCCAGCTCGCGGATTTGGTCGACAGCGTGCCGTCGTTGATGTACTGCGCGAGGATCGAGCCGACCGGATCGGCCAGGATCAGCTCGGTCGCCGGCGAAAGCCTGGCGAAGCAGCGCGACAGGCCGGTCATCGTGCCCGAGCTGCCGCAGCCGAACACGATGGCGTCGAGGCGCCCGTCCATCTGCTCGAGGATCTCGGGGCCGGTGATTTCCTCGTGCGCGGCCGGGTTGTCGGGGTTGCCGAACTGGTTGATGAAATACGCGCCCGGGGTGCGCTCGGCCAGCGCCTTGGCCATGTCCTGGTAGTACTCGGGGTGGCCCTTGGCCACGTCGGAGCGGGTCAGGATCACCTCGGCGCCCATGGCCTTGAGGTTGAAGATCTTCTCGCGGCTCATCTTGTCGGGCACCACCAGCAGCAGCCGGTAGCCCTTCTGCTGCGCCACCAGCGCCAGACCGATGCCGGTGTTGCCGGCGGTACCCTCGACCAGCGTATCGCCCGGCTTGATGCGGCCCGCCTGCTCGGCGCGCTCGATCATCACCAGGCCGATGCGGTCCTTGATCGAGCCGCCGGGGTTGGTGCATTCCAGCTTGAGAAACAGCTCACAGCGACCGCTATCGAGGTGCTGCGCCTTGAGCATCGGCGTGGCGCCGATCAGTTCGAGCACGGACTGGTGGATCATGCGGATGGACCTCGGAAGTGGGCACGGGCCGCGCGAAGAAAAGCCTCCAAAACACCACCCGGGGTTTTCGAGATTGCCATATGCAACCGCCGCGCAATGGCCGCGGCGGCTGATCGGGGACCACGCGTGGCGGTCCTGCATGATAGCGGCGTGCGCCGCGCGACGCGCCTCAGTGCGCGGGCACGCGCGCGTCCTGCCACATGCGCAGCAGACGTTCCTTGGCGACCATTTTCTCGCGCTTCATGCCGTTGAGCGTGGTGCCATCCATCGGCAGCACGCCGATCTCGGCATCATGCACCTTGCTGTCCAGCTCGCGGTGGCGCAGGAACAGGCGCCGGAATTCGATATTGGCCTTCATCATGGCTTCGATGTCTTCACGCGGATGATTTTCGAACATCGTGCGACCTCCATAAGGTTGATGAATCACAGGTACGAAGCCCGCTCCCGCCGGGAGAAGGTGGCGTGCAGCGCCGGGTGAGGATTGGTGGGGCGTGCGCGCAGACACCGCCCGCCCGGCATGGCGGTGTCGCTGGAGTTTGCTGGCTTGGCGCGGCCTGCACACCACCCCGCCGGCTGTGCGGCAGGGCAACGGTGGCAGGCGGCGCAATGCATATCGGCGGGCTTCACGACTCCCGCGGGGAGGATGCCCCGCGGACTTTGGACGCTACTCCCCGGCATCGGCACTGACAAGTACCGGAAGCTGACCAGCGCGGCGCGTGTTGCTGCCGGTCACACAGTGATCAGTTTGCAAAACCGGGCATCCTGCCGCGGTTTGCAAACAAACGGGCGCGGCAGAGCCGCGCCACCTTTGTCGCGACAAGCACTTGCGTGCTCGTCGCGGCGGCACATCCTTGTGCCGGAGCGGTTTTGCAAACCGCTCTTCTGGCAAAATGGCGGGCTCGCAATTTGGCTTGGCCCACCGATGGAGCTTGTCATGTCCCAACACGATATCCGTTCCGCGCAACGTCCCGCGCCGGATGCGCCCATGGTTGCCATCGCCGATTATGTGGCCGATTACCAGATCAGCTCGCGTGGTGCCATCGATACCGCGCGTTACATGGTGATGGATTCGCTGGCTTGCGCCATGCTGGCGATGAAGTTTCCAGAGTGCGTCAAGCACCTGGGTCCGCTGGTGTCTGGCGCGACCATGGCGGGCGGCGTGCGCGTGCCAGGCACCAGCCATGAACTGGATCCGGCGCAGGCGGCGTTCGCCATCGGTACGCAGATCCGCTGGCTCGATTTCAACGACACCTGGCTGGCGGCGGAGTGGGGGCATCCATCCGACAACCTGGGCAGCATCCTGGCGATGGGTGACTATCTCGGACGCAAGGCCGAGCGCGAAGGCGGCATCGCGCCGACCATGCGCGATGTGCTGAATTATGCGGTGAAGGCCCATGAAATCCAGGGTGTGTACGCGCTGCAAAACAGCTTCAATCGTGTCGGTCTGGACCACGTGATCCTGGTGCGCCTGGCGTCAGCGGCGGTTGCCACGCATATGCTCGGAGGTGACAAGGGCGCCATCATCACCGCCGTGTCGCATAGCTGGATCGACAACGGCGCACTGCGTACTTACCGCCATGCGCCGAACACCGGCCCGCGCAAGAGCTGGGCCGCCGGAGATGCCTGCCGTCGCGCGGTGATCCACGCCATCAACGCGGTCGAGAAAGGGGTCGTCGGTTACCCATCGGCGCTGAGTGCCAAGACCTGGGGCTTCTACGACGTCGCGTTCAATGGCAAGGTGTTCGAGTTCGAGCGTCCATTCGGCAGCTACGTGATGGAGAACGTCTTGTTCAAGATCAGCTACCCGGCCGAATTCCATGCACAAACTGCGGTGGAATGCGCCATGCGCCTGCATGCCGAGGTCGCGCCGCGCTTGCATGAGATCGAGCGCATCGAGATCGAAACCCAAGAGGCTGGGGCGCGCATCATCGACAAGACCGGGCCGTTGGCCAACTACGCCGACCGCGACCACTGCATCCAATACATGATAGCCGTGCCGCTGATCTTTGGCCGGCTCACCGCGGATGACTACGGCGACGGCGTTGCCGCCGACCCGCGCATCGACGCGCTGCGCGCCCGCATGACGGTGCGCGAAAATCCACAGTTCACGCGCGATTATTTCGATGCCGACAAGCGCTATATCGGCAACTCGGTGCAGGTGTTCTATCGCGACGGCAGCCACAGCGAGAAAGTGGCGATCGACTATCCGATCGGGCACCGCAAGCGCCGCGCCGAGGGGATTCCGGTATTGCTGCAGAAATTCGATGCTGCCTTGCGCGGACATCTACCGCAGCATCGCGTACAGCGCATCCTGGAGACGTGCGCCAGCGCGGAGCGCTTCGACGCCACGCCCGTGCATCGCTTCATGGACTTGTTCGCCATGTGAACCCGCGTGCGCGCTATGCTTGACGCGAAACTGAACAGGCGTGCCGATCCCGGATGCATTTGTTTGTTTTTTGCTAAGCTATCGCGGTTGCCGTGGGGTGTCTGCATCCGACTGGCAAGTCAAGAGTTCGAGTGTTTTAGCGTGGCGCCGACGCCAACCGAAACGGGCGCATCAACTGAACTAGGAGATTGCGATGAAAAGAAAGAGCCTTTACGCTCTGATCGCGCTGATCGTGGCGGGCAGTGGCATCGGTACCGCGCAGGCAGTGGATTATGGCAACTGGTACATCGCGCCGCGGCTTGGCGTGCTGGTGCCCGATTCCAAGCGTGATACCCAGAATTCGATTCTGGCCGGGCTGGGTGTCGGCTTCTGGGTCAACCCCAAGTTCGCGGTTGATTTCGAGTACACCATCAACGACGCGGACTACAAGAGCAGTTCGCCTTATGCCACACGTCAGTGGCAGACGCAGAGTGTGGGTGTGACGGGTCGCTATTTCTTGGGCGATGAGCAGGGTTACTCGGGCTGGCGTCCGTATGTCGCGGGTGGCCTGGATTTTGTCGGGCATGATGCGTTCATGTCGCGCAATGGCTGGGGTCCCGGCTTCCTCGTTGGTGGCGGCGTACAGCGCGCACTGACCGATCGCGTCGCCTTGCGCGGTGAAATCGACTACCGCTGGAACCGCGATACCGTCTCCCTTCCGACCACGAGCAGCTATGGTGACTGGGCCGCGACACTGGGTCTGGTGATTTCGATGGCGCCGCCACCGCCGCCACCGCCGCCGCCGCCGCCGGCAGCTGCCCCGCCGCCGCCACCCCCGCCGCCGCCGCCGCCGCCGGAACCGGCTGCGCACAAGGTGGTCATCGAGTTGCGTGGTGTCAACTTCCAATTCGATCGTCCGCGCCCTGGCCAGACCGATATCAACGGTATTCTTGACAAGCCCATCGCCGACTCCGTGGCCATTCTCGATCAGGCCGCGGATACGCTGAAGCGCTATCCGAACGTGGAAATCAAGATCGATGGTTACACCGATTCGATCGGCAGCCAGGCCTATAACCTGAAGTTGTCCGACCGTCGCGCCGAGTTCGTCAAGCATTACCTGATCGCGCATGGCGTGGCCGAATCGCAGATCATCGGCGCCAAGGGTTATGGCAAGCTTGATCCGGTTGCGAGTAACGCTACGGCCGAAGGCCGCTCGCGCAATCGTCGTGTCGAGTTCAAGGTCGAGAACCCGGGGCAGATGGGGCAGTAATTCAATTCCCCTGCGCAACACGCAAAAGCCCGGCGCGAGCCGGGCTTTTGCATTTACGTGTAGCACAATCTCATCTGTGCTTGTGAAAGCGGTAGTGCGCGATCAGCCATTGCCTGCCATGGTCATAGGCGAAAAGTTCGGCACAAGCCATCCAAAACAAGCGCCAGCGTTGCCATCATAGGCGCGCAGCATCCTGGTTGCGCAACCATGCGTTGGCGGTGTGCGCTGGGTGCGTTCCGGCCAGCAAGTGAAGACTCGGCGAGATGGCATCATGCGCGAATTCGAGTACCTCGGTGCTAGGCTCTGAAGCATGTCTGACAATGTCCGTTTGCGTGGCGGCAGGCACGTCATCCCGCCCTCACAAAATGTAGCCGCATGTGCCGTCGCTGTTCCGCGCCGCGGACTGGCGCGCGAGATCTCGCGGCGCGGTCTGTGTTCGCGCAGCCAGGCCACCGCGGCCATACGCGCCGGCCGGGTATGCGTCGATGGCCGCCGCATCCGTGATCCAGAGCAGCCCTGTGACCGCCATGCGCGCATCAAGCTGGATGGTCAATCCGTGTTGTCGAGCGAGCGTGTTTATCTGGCACTGAACAAGCCGCGGGGCTTGTTGACCACGGCGCGGGATGAGCACGGCCGCGATACTGTCTACGCACTGCTTGCCGATGCCGGTTTGCCATGGCTGGCGCCGGTAGGGCGCCTGGACAAGGCCAGCGAGGGATTGTTGTTGCTGACCAACGACAGTGCCTGGGCTGCGGCGCTGATCGACCCGGCGCGGCATGTGCCAAAAATCTATCGAGTCCAGGTTCGCGGCGTCCCGGATGCGACCGCGCTGGCGCGCATGCGCATCGGAATCAGCGATAACGGAGAGCATTTGGCCATGCGCGAGGTCGTGCTACTGCAAAGTGGCGGTCGCACGGCGTGGCTGGAATGTGTGCTTGACGAGGGACGCAATCGTCATCTGCGACGATTGCTTGCGGCGCTGGGTTTCGATGTGTTGCGTCTGCTGCGTGTGGCGATCGGTCCGCAGTTGCTGGGTGATCTGCCGCGCGGCGCCTGGCGCAAGCTGGATAGCGGCGAAGTGACCGCACTGGCTGCCGCTGCGGGGTTTACAGCCAGCCGAGCGCGCGCAGTGTCATCAGCGTCAGCAGGCCGAAGATTCCCAGCAGCAGCAGTGCCCGCACGCGCCCGGTCCAGCGCCCGCTCCGGCGTGTCGGGCGCGCGTTGAATTCGAGATTTGCCGAGAATCGCTCGGCAGACGTCGCGATGCCCATGCCGAGCAACAATTCACGAGCGCGTGACAGATCATCGGCGTTGGATACCCAGACCTTGGGCCAGGATTGGACATCGTTGTCGCGAAAACTGGGCCGGTTGTAACTGGCGCGCTGGTACACGGGGCGATCGGTCACGCGCGTCTCGATGCCATGCTCGTTCAGCAAGGCCACCATGCGCTCGATGTTTTCCAGCCGCGGCGAGGTATAAATCTGGCGCATGCTCGCTCAGCCTGGCCGGTGGATGCGCAGAAGGCCTTCCTGCGCGGTCGATGCGACCAGCCTGCCGTCCTGCGCGAAGATCATGCCGCGCGCCAGTCCGCGCGCGCCTTGCGCGCTGGGGCTGTCGCAGCTGTACAACAGCCATTCGTCGACCCGGAATGATCGGTGAAACCACAGCGCGTGGTCCAGGCTGGCCATCTGCACATCGTGGCTGAGATAGGAAATGCCGTGCGGCAGCGTGGCCGTGCCGATCAGGTGGAAATCGGAGGCATAAGCCAGCATCGCGCGTTGCAATCGAGCGTCGTCCGGAGCCTTGCCACCAAGTCGAAACCATACTTGCTGATACGGCGGGCGCTTGCTGGGATGCAGTTCGTCGCGCGGGTACACCGGGCGAAACTCGAACGGACCGCGCCGTGTCAGCCAGCGCTGCAGTTTCTCCGGCAATTGCGCCAGTTCCTCGGGCGAAATGGTCGCTGCCGGCTCCAGGTCATCGGGACCTGGTACCTCGGGCATGGACAGCTGATGCTCGAAGCCCGGCTCGTCGATCTGGAACGAAATCGAGCCGTTGAGGATCGGTTGCCCGTGCTGGATGGCGAGTACGCGGCGTGAAGAGAAGCTGTGCCCATCGCGCAGGCGCTCGACCTGGTACACGATGGGTGCGCCGATATCTCCGGCGCGCAGAAAATAACCGTGCAGCGAATGCGCGATGCGCGTGTCATCCACCGTTTGTTGCGCGGCGGCCAGCGCTTGGCCGAGGACCTGGCCGCCGAATACGTAACGCGTACCGATGTCGCGGCTCTGGCCACGGAACAGGTTGTCTTCCAGGCGCTCGAGGCTGAGCAGCGTGGTCAGTTCATCGGCCAGGGCCTGGGACATGGCGTGCTGCGCGAGTTGCGGGGGCGCAAGTATAGCGTTGCTCATTCCGTGGGCGTGACCAGTCGCAGACGCAGCGCCGCGCACAATGCCCGACCCGCGGTCGGTGCGTAGGGCATGCGCGTGCCGTGGCCCCAGACCGGGTTCGGCCATGCCGCGTCGTCGCCGCGACGTCCCACTAGATGGATGTGCAGTTGGCGCACGATGTTGCCGAGTGCGCCCACATTGAGTCTGTCGCATGGGCACTGCGCGCGCAGTACGCGTGCCGCGCGATCCAGTTCAGCCATCAGCTGCACGCGCGCGCCTGCATCGAGATCGAAGATGTCCTCGAGCGCGGGCCGGCGCGGAACAAGCACCAGCCAACCAAAACGGCTGTCGTCCATCAGGCGCACCTCGCACAGCGCGAGCTGCGCCACGGGCAGGGTATCGGCCGCGAGCCGCGCATCGAGCGTGTATGCAGTGGCCGCGTGCGTCATCGTGACGGGTACCAGTCGTGCTCAGTTGCCCAGATGCCTGTCGAAAAACGCCAAGGTGCGCGTGCGTGCCAACTTTGCCGCAGCAGCGTCGTAGCTGGCACGCACATCGCAGTTGAAACCATGATCGGCGTCGTAGACATGGAACTCGGCGGTCGGGTTGGCAGCGCGTACTTTTTCGCGGTCCGCAGCAGTGATGTGGGCGTCTTTGACGCCGTAGTGGAACAGAAGCGGCGCCGTGGCCTGCATGTCGACCAGTTGCGTATTGCGCCCGCCGTAGTAACTCACCGCCGGCATGCCCAGCTTGATCGCAGCCATATAGGCGATGCTGCCGCCCCAGCAGAATCCGACCACGCCGATCTTGCCGGCGCTCTTGATTGCCTCGGCGGCGCTGGCGACATCTTCCAGTGGTCGTTCGAAGCCGAGTTCACTGATCAGCGCGAAGCCCTTTTTCATGCCGGCTTCGTCGTAGCCCAATTCGACACCGGTTTCGAGATGGTCGAACACGGCCGGCGCGATCGCCAGATAGCCCTCGGCCGCGAAATCATCGACCACGCTGCGGATGTGCGAATTGACGCCGAATATCTCCTGCACCACGACCACGCCGCCTTTCGCCTTGCCCGCTGGCTTGGCCAAGTAGGCGCTGATGCACTGCGTGCCGGTACTGCCGATGTTGATGAACTCGCCCATGGGCCGCTTCTGAGTTGATCGAGGTGCAAGCCTATTGCTTCGCCCCGCCAAGTCAACGCCAAATTCGCGGCGCATGTGCCCATTGACCTTACAATTGTGCTTTACGTCTCTGTGCTCACTCCATGTCGCGTTCCGAACCCGCCATTGGCTTCGTCAGTCTCGGTTGCCCCAAGGCGCTGGTCGATTCCGAGCGCATCCTCACGCAGCTGAAAGTGGAGGGCTATCGCATCGTGCCCAGCTATGCGCAGGCCGATGCCGTCGTGGTGAACACCTGTGGCTTCATTGACAGCGCGGTGCAGGAATCGCTGGATGCCATCGGCGAGGCCCTGCATGAAAATGGCAAGGTCATCGTTACCGGCTGCCTGGGCAAGCGCGGCGAGCTGATCCGCGAGGCCTATCCCGAAGTACTGGCGATCAGCGGGCCGCAGGACTACGTCAGCGTCATGCAGGCCGTGCATCGAGCGCTGCCGCCGCGACGCAACCCGCTGCTGGACATCATCCCGGATACGGGCGTCAAGCTCACGCCGAAGCACTACGCCTACCTGAAGATTTCCGAAGGCTGCAATCACCGCTGCAGTTTCTGCATCATTCCATCGATGCGCGGCGATCTCGTCAGTCGGCCGGTGGATGAGGTACTGATCGAGGCGGAAAAACTGGTTGGCGGCGGTGTGCGTGAGCTGCTGGTGATCAGCCAGGACACCAGCGCCTATGGCGTGGACATGAAATACGCCGCGCGCACATGGCGCGGGCGCGGCTACCGCACACGCATGACCGAATTGTGCGACGGCTTGGCCGAGCTCGGTGCGTGGGTACGGTTGCATTACGTTTACCCGTATCCGCACGTGGACGAACTGATGCCGATGATGGCTGCGGGACGCCTGCTGCCTTACCTCGACATTCCTTTCCAGCACGCCAGTCCGCGCATCCTCAAGCTGATGAAACGGCCCGGCAACATCGACAAAACACTGGAGCGCATCGGCAACTGGCGCAAGCTGGTGCCTGGACTGACGCTGCGCAGCACCTTCATCGTCGGTTTCCCGGGTGAGACCGACGCCGAGTTCGAGGCCTTGCTGGATTTCCTGCGCGCGGCCCAACTTGACCGTGTCGGCGCCTTCGCCTACTCGCCGGTCGATGGCGCCCACGCCAATGATTTGCCTGATCCGGTTCCGGAAGAGCTCAAGGAAGACCGGCTCGAGCAATTCATGACGGTACAAGCCGGGATTAGTGCCACCAGGCTGCAGCGCAAGATCGGCCAGCGTCTGCGCGTGCTGGTCGACCACGTCGATGCCGAGGGCGCCGTCGCACGCTCCACCGCTGATGCGCCCGAGATCGACGGCGTGGTGCGCATCCGGGATGGCGTGCACCTTCAGCCTGGCGTCTTCACCGAGGTGATCGTCGATGGCGCGGATGCGCATGACCTGACAGCACGCTGCGGCGCCGCGAGCTGAACTACAACATCCACTGCCGCAGTTCATTCACGTCATCCTGTCGCGCAGCGCTGCGGCCATCGCGCCTGCTGCAAAGTTCCCAAGCGGCATATCCAGCGCATGCTGAATGGCTGATCAGCATGTCGCGCCAAAGTAACATTACGAATTGTAATGTTCATGGTTCAGGATTAAGGTTGTTGCCCGCACGCAGCGTGGATGGGCACGCTGCCGGGCTCGGGACGATGGGGAGACTTACCATGGCTTCAGTGCATCCTCCGGTCGCACGCGATTTCGTGCATTACGGCGCTTTCGCGCCATCAGTGGATAAGGCCTTGCGCGATGCCGGCTGGAGGCGCGTCGAGGTCGAACAGCTCGAACACGTGCCCGAGGCTCTGCAGCGCCATGATGCCCATGTGGCGCTGCTTGATCTTGGTGCCGGGCAGGCGCCGATGCTGCGTCGGGTTGAGCGCTTGATTGCCTCGCATCCCGCCACCGAGTGGCTGGCTCATGTCAGCGAGCATGCACTGACCGACAAGCACGTATGCGAAGTCATCTATGGCAGCTTTTTCGATTTCTGCACGCAACCGGTGGACATCAATCGGCTACTGGCTGCGCTAGGGCACGCCTGGGGCATGGCCAAGCTGGGGCCGCAAGCCGCCAATGCCGAGCAGCAGGCCGCGCTGGGGCTGGATGGCATGGTCGGGACCAGCGCTGCGCTGGTGGAAATGCACAATCAAGTGCGCAAACTGGCGGCGGTCAACGTGCCAGTGCTCGTTACCGGCGAATCGGGCACAGGCAAGGAAGTCGCGGCGCGCAATCTGCATCGCCTCTCGGCGCGCACGCACGGCCCGTTTGTCGCAATCAACTGCGGCGCCCTGCCGGAAAAACTGGTGCAGTCGGAGCTGTTCGGGCATGAGCGTGGCGCCTTCACTGGCGCCAACGCGCGCAAGATCGGCAAGCTGGAGTCGGCCCAGCAGGGCACGGTATTCCTTGATGAAATCGGCGACCTGCCACTCGACGCGCAAGTCAATCTGCTGCGTTTCCTGCAGGAAGGCACCATCGAGCGTATCGGCGGCAATGAGCACCTGCGCCTGGATGTGCGCGTCATCGCCGCCACGCATGTCGATCTGGAGCGCGCCGTGGCCGAAGGCCAGTTTCGCGCCGATCTCTACTACCGACTCAACGTGTTGCGTCTGCGGATGCCGCCGCTGCGCGAGCGCGGACAGGACGCCGAAATGCTGGCGCGTTATTTCCTCGAGCGCTTCGCGCGCGAACATGGTGTGCGTGCGCGTGGTTACAGTCGCGAGGCGCTCGATGCCATCAGCCTGCATCCATGGCCAGGCAACGTCCGCGAGCTGATGAATCGCGTGCGCCGCGCGGCCGTGCTATGCGATGGCGGGCTGATCCACGCGCGGGATCTTGAGCTGGAAAGCGATCTTGCAGAAGGCCGCTGCGCGCCCTCACTGGATCATGCCCGTGAGCAGGCCGAACGCGAATTGATCTGGCAGACGTTGCGCGAGACGCGCCACAACATGAGCGAGTGCGCGCGACGCCTTGGTGTATCCCGCGTCACCCTGTATCGGCTGTGCAAGAAGCTGCAGGTATCCCTCGGCAGCGCTGTCTGAGAGCCGCAGATGCGCGTCCGGCAGCGCGCAACGCGCGCGGGTTCATGGCGCACTGACCACGCCGGCATCGCGACAAGCCCCACCGGTTGATTCCGCACGTTGCGCTGCGTTGCTCCGCGCGGCGGGGGCTGCTCGTGAAATCGCCGACCATCCATTTTTCCGAGTCCCGACGTTGCGCCAGCGCCAAATCAGGGCTTCGTGCTGGCGGCGGACACGTTGTAATGATGTCGTGATATGCCTGTTTCATGGCTGCTACAGCCCATTCGAGGACGCCCGCAAGCAATTAGGCCGTTCCCTTGCGATAGGCATTCGGCAGGCGTATCACGATCGAGACACTGGCCACCGACTCCGCTAGAAAAACATGCGCAACTATATGATTTATTTGTTTTAAAGTTATTGGCATCAAGTTTGCTTGAAGACATGGGCGCAAGGAGAGTGCCGTGATCAAGTTCCCTCGAATATTCATCGGTTCGGTGTTGTTGCTGGCTCTGCTGCTGGTATTGAGCGTGTTGGCGCTCCCGGTGGAAGCCGCGGGCGCCCGGCGTGGCGTCAATACCAAGCCCGGCGAGTTCGTGTTGGTGCGCGCCGTGCCCGATCGGCACGCGACACGCATGCAAGCGCCAGGGCTGGCCACCATCATTGACCCCAGCGTGCGCCCCGAGATGCGCGGCATGCTCGGCAATCTCGAGTTGGACGACGCGGCGTATGCCGCGATCAGCGGTGCAGCGCCGGGCGCCGTGGTCGAAAACGCAGTCGGCGGCGCGCTGCACGGTGCGGATCTGCTGCAAAGCGGCTCCAGTAGTGGCCGCGTGCCGGCGATCAACTCAGGCGGTCCGGGCGGTGTGCTGGGTAGCATGGGTGGTGCCACGCGCAACATCGGCAATCAGATCACGGGTGCCTTGCAAGGTGCTGGCGTGATCAAGGGCGGCGGCTGATGGTCCGCCTCTTCGCTGTTGCATGTGCTCTGCTGATGCTGGGTCTTTCCACCGCCAAGGCCCAGGACGGTTACGCCGAGATGTTGCGTTATCTCACCACCAGCAGCATCGGTGGCAATGCGCTGGCCGGTGCCAGTGGCGCGATTGCGGTGAATCTGGCCGCTGGTGACAGCAATCTTCAGTCGAACGCAGCGGCATTGGCCATCGGGCCGCTTGCAAATGTCCAGATCGAACAACGCCAGCGCATCAGTGCGCTGAGCGCCAGCGTGCCCGACGCGATGGTCGCCGACATCAGCGGCAACGCGTTGTCCGGCGCGCGCGGGCTGATTGCCATCAATCAGGCCAGTGGTGTCGGCAATCGCGAGGCCAACGCCATCGCGGTCGCCGTATCGCTGGCGCAACAAGGTATCGAGGAACAGTCATCCAACGCATGGCTGGCTGGCCTCGGCACGCAGACGGACGGTGCCACGGGGGATCGTCCGCAGGCCAATCCATCTTCCTCGTCACGTTCGGCGTCCGTTGCGGGTACGGCGTTGCGTGGGGCGGAGGGGGTGGTGCAACTCAATCAGATCGCCGGGATGGGCAATACCGCGGGCAACCGCCTGCTCATCACGGTTGATCTGCCACCCCGTTGAAAGCTCGACATCATTCCAACGACAGGAGATACAACATGCGTAACCTCAAGAAAAACCTGCTGGCTCTGGCTGTTCTGGCCGCAACAGGCGCCATCGCACCTGCGGCGTTCGCGCAGGAGGGTCCGAGTTGCGACGGCACCTGCACCGTCAACACGACGGAGAACTACACCCTCGACCAGCAAGACTGGATCCGCAATTACCTGCTCAACGCGAGCGCCTATATCTACGGTGACGTGCAGTACTACGAGAACGTCGACATCAATACCGACACCTCGATCCGCCGCGTGCGCATGAACAAGGATCTGAGCCTGCTGACCGACGTCAGCATCACCGGAAATCCAACCGTCAGCGGCACCATCAACACCGATTCGGCCGCGATCGCCGTGGTCGACAATCGCCAGCACAACGTCTCCAACTATGGCGAGAACTATCTGCTGGCCAACGATGCATCGATCGCTGATGACGCGGCCCAGAATGCGCAGGGCAATATCGGCCTGAACGTGGCAGCCGGCGACAACAACCAGCAGCACAACGCGGCCGCATTGGCGGCGGCGGACGCTTCGTTCGCCTTCACCATGGCCGACTCGGAGGTGTTCGTCGAGCAGGTCAACGCCGCCAATACCACCGGCAACTTCGGCCAGACCAACTCGGCCAACCTCGGCGGCAACGCGCTGCAGGCTGCGCAGGGCAACATCGGTGTCAACATCGCCGCCGGCAACAACAACCAGCAGCAGAACAACCTGGTGGCATCGACCGGCACCAACAGCATGGCCACGGCCTCGGTCAACAGCAAGCAGGATTCGGGCGGCAACTACACGCTCAACGAGGGCTACACCCAGCAGTTCGTGGACTTGATCACCATCAACCTGACCGGCACGGTGGGCGGCAGCGGCGAGGGTGGCCAAGTGATGGGTACCTCCATCGGTACCTCGGACCAGCGCTACAACATGTACCCGGACAACTGGGGCGTGGCGCAGGGTGAAACACCGACTTCGGCGCATCCGACCGATGGCCCGTGGCTGGGCCACACCGACTGGGATACCAGCACGCAGGGTACCGACATCAACGGTAACCCGATCGTGCGTACCCCGGGCAACGACCCGATGGATCCCAGCAACGACGGCGGCTCGCTGGTGATGAACAACAACGATGAAATCACTCTGGAAGAGATGAGCGCGGCGTTGTCGGGGCAAATCGTCGACTACAGCTATGTCGCGGTGATGACCACCAACACGGCCTCGCTGAGTGGCTCTGCGCTGCAGAACGCGCAAGGCAACATCGGCGTGAACATCGCTTCAGGCACCGGCAACCAGCAGGCCAACTCCCTCGCGTTGGCAGTCACCCAGGCTTCTTCGGGTGGCGGCAGCAGCGGTGGCGGGGCTGAGTAATCGCTGATTGATCGACGTATCCGGCGGGGCAGTTCGCTGCCCCGCTTTTCGATCGAATCCAGCGAATCGAGCCTTCATGGACGCCAAAATTCCGTTTGCTGTGTTGTTGGCTTGCCTGCTTGCACCGGGCGGTAGCGGCTCCTTCGCGCGCGCGGCCGATATTCGCTTCGGCAACGTGCAGCCTACTGGCGAGGTGTATCGCGCCAAGGTCACCAGCCTGCGTGAGGCGCGCTTCACCGGCATCGTGCCGCAGGCCACCGATTTCAGTTGTGGTGCGGCGGCCCTGGCCACCTTGCTCAAGTACGCCTACGACATCGATGTGGACGAGTGGACGGTGATGGCCGGCATGCTGGCCAGGGCCGATCCAGGCAAGGTCGAGAAACAAGGTTTCTCGCTGCTGGATATCAAGCAATACGTCGAAGGCCTGGGCATGCGCGGCCGTGGCTACAAAGTGTCCGAGCCGCGCCTGCGTAGTTTGCGTGTGCCCGGCATCGTGCTGCTGGACACCAAGGGCTACAAACATTTTGTCGTGCTCAAGCGCGTCGCTGGTGATCGCGTGTATCTGGCTGATCCCGCGCTGGGCAACAAGACGCTGGCATTCAACGATTTCATGGCCGCCTGGCCTTCCAAGGCGGTGTTCGTGGTGATCGGTTCGGGCTTCAATCGCAATTCGGTGTTGCTGGATGCCAAGGGTGGACCCAGCGCGCGCACGCTGCTGGGTTCGCGTCAGGGCCCGATCACCGATGCCGAACTGATCGATTTCGGTTTCACCAAAGCCGACCTGTTCTGAGCGCGCGCAAGCAGTCGCAGCGTGCAGTCGAGTCGACGCAGCACAACTTGGAGATCCACCATGCGCGGCATTCCGACTTTGATTGCACTGGTTCTTGCCACGGTCCTAGCCTTGCCTGCAGCAGCCGATGAGGGCTTGCTGGGCGAACGCGTGCCCACCGCCACTCAAGACATCCAGCCTGTATCCGATCCTGCCCTCGATGCCATGCGCGGGCGCTTTGTCACCGGCGCCGGACAGGTGCTTTATTTTGGCGTCGAGATGCTGTCCACATGGCACAGCCCGGATGGACGCGTACTCAGTGGCAGCGCATTGCTCAGTTTCGATTTTTCCAAAGGCACGCCGCAGGTCAGCTTCGTGCCAACCGTCAGCATCGTGCAGGGCAGCTCTGGCGGTGTGCTGGTCGATACCAGCCATCGGACGATTGATGCCAGTGGCCTGGATAACGTCAGCGGTATCGAGCAAGGCATCCAGATCGTCGGCGACTTCAACAGTGCTGGCAACAGCACCGAGCTGCGCCTGACTCACGCCATGCCAACGGGCGCGGGCAACGGCGTCGGCGCCAACACGGCATTGAGCATGGACGGTGCCAACGCCAGTGCGGCGCTGCAGGCAGACGGCATGGCGGTGACGCTGGGAATCGATGACCAAGGCAGCCTGCGCCAGATGATCCGTGGCGATGCATCGGGCAATGGCGCAGTGCTGCAAACCGTCGCTCTGCTCGGCGATGGACATGACGTATCCAACCAATTGCGCATCACCCTGGTGCAGCCGACGCAGGGTTCGAGCCAGTTGCTGCAACAGAGCGTGGCGCAGGCGTTGGGGCAATTGAAGGGCATTGGTGGGCACTGAGCATCAACACATATGCGAGCAACACACTACAGGGGACGACGATGACCATGCGCAAGATCAAAACAGGCGCGTTGTTGGCATTGGTGGCAGTGACACTCGCCGCCAGCGCATCAGTAGCGGCGCAGCAGACGCAGCAGGCCGGAGGTACCGCCGCCGCCGAGAACACCCAGGACATGCAGGCAATCACCCGCGAGATGCAGGCGCTCAAGTCGCGTTACGCTGACGAAGTCCGCAAGCTGCGCGAGTTGGAGATCCGCTTGCAGGCGCTGACCGCGCGCGTGCAGGCGCAGGAGGGCGTGGCGCGGGTACAGGCTATTCAACAGGGGGGCAAGCCCGCAGCCACGACTGGCATGGCAGGTGTTGGCGTGGCGGCGGGGGCGGCACAGGCAGCAACCGCGACCAGCAGCAGTGAAACGCTGGTCAGCAGCGAGGGCAGCACGCGCCAGGAGCCCACATCGCGCAGCGTCGAGGATGTATTGCAGCAGAAGCATGTGCTGTTCAACCAGCCATTGACGCTCGAAGTCGGCCTCAACTACGCGCGATACGACCGCAAGCAACTCACGCTCAACGGGTTCCTCGCCCTCGACGCGATATTCCTTGGCAGCATCGCGGTCGAGGATGTCGCATCCGACACATTCACTTATACCTTTGCCGCGCGCAAAGGCATCACCCGCGACCTTTCCGCCAGCATCGAAGTTCCCATGGTGCAGCGCTGGACCACCTACCAGAAAGGCGGTGCCGGCGGCTCAGCGGCCGCTGTGGCCGAGGCTGGCGTGGGCGGTGATGTGGCCATCGGTGATGTCACCGCAGGCGCAAGTTATCGCCTGTTTCCAGAGACAACCGCGCGGCCTGAAATCGCTCTCAATGCCAGCGTCGGCATGCCCACCGGACAGGCGCCTTACGGCATTCCATGGACCGTGCTCGAGCGCGACAACGACGACTTCATCCGCTTCGCTGTGCCGACCAAACAGCCCACCGGGCAGGGCGTGTGGAGCATCAACTTTGGCGCTTCGATGTTGAAAACACTGGATCCGGCAATCCTGTTCGCCAATGCCAGCGTCACCCATACCTTCAAAAAGCACTTTTCCGATCTGGATAACAGCCCGGATACGGTCAGCCCGGGCAAGGTCGACCTCGGCAACGCGCTCAACTACGGTATCGGCGTGGCCTTTGCCTTGAACGAGCGCATGAGCCTGAGCATGAGTTTCTCGGAGCGGCTCAACAGCAGTGCCAGGATTCGCCCCGATGCTACCGGCGTGTGGCAAGGCATCATCGGCAGCTCCGGCAACGCTGCGACATTTGGCATCGGCATGACCTATGCGCTCAGCGAAAGCATGACTTTTGTGGGCAATCTGGGCATCGGCCTGACACCCGACGCACCGGATTTCAGCATCACCGCCAAGCTGCCGTTCACACTGTGACATGTTTCAGCGCGCGTGCCCCTGCGACCGACCCGTTGCGGAGCCACACCTGCGGGCACACACGACGTCGTGTTGCTGGTGGAGACTCAGGGGCTCCGCGCGATATACAGCGGCAAGGGCTGCCAATGCGCACTCAGCATACTCATTGGCAAGCAGTCAACGTTCATTCACAACAACCACCGATAAGAGTATTCAGTCATGCTAGACCTGAACATCGAATTCAAGCTCGACCACATTCATTGCCACGACGAGGGCGATGGCCCTGGCAACGCGGAGCCCTACCTTTGGACCGTCTTCTTCAAGGTCGATGGCGACACCCTCGTCGTCAACTCCGACGGTCCCATCGCGCCATTCTTACAGGGCGCACCGACGGTGATCGGAACTCCGGGCAACCACGGCAACCTAGGCACCACCGATGTGGATGAAGGGGATGACGTGGGCGTTCCAGCGATCATCGGCGAATACCGTACGATCATGAAACCCATACCGCTGACGACACCCATTCTCGGTCTGTCGGAAGTAAGCGGAATGATCGGGTGCATCGTGGTGTTGATGGAGGAAGACAACACCCCATCCTCCGACATCGCGCGCGGCCATGAGGCGCTCGATAGCAAGGTCCGCGACAAACTCGCGGAAGTCCTCGGGACGCTGAGCATTAGCAAAACTGAACCGACTGAGGAAGACATCGCGGCCCTCACCGATCAGATCGGGAATGCTGTGAAGAGCGCCATCGGCGACGGCGTGAACGTCTTCGAGTGGATTTTCGGCTTCGGCAACATGGACGATCAGATCGGGAGTGCCGTCTTCCGCTTCTCACACAAACAACTCGAAGAGTCGGGTGGTGTGGCCATCCCATTCAGTCGGAGATGGGAGAACGAAGGTGACTGGGAACTCTTCGGCCACATCAAGGCCACAGCCATCCGTCGCCAAGAGCCAAAGTGCTGCGACGAGCTGAAGCGGAAAGTAAAGGAACTGGAGCGCACCCTAGCCGAGCAAGGAAAGCGTCTCGGCAAAATAGAGGCAGATCTAGAGGCGCAAGCCAAAGGCTTTGCATCCGCCATAGTCCGCGCGAAGGCTACAGCAAAACCAATGAAACGCGGGTAGTCCGTGGCCCAACAAGGCGCTCCAGCCGACGGTCTTGCCTCCGCTTCGCTGCGGCAAGCCCGCAGTTGAGCTTGGGCGTCACAAAGCACAGTGCCGGCGCGAAGGCTCCGCCACTCCAACCGCGGCTCTTAGCTGCTTCAACACTCCTGAGGAAAGCACGATGAGCGCAACGCGAGTGCTGGTTGTCTTCGCCATGGCGACGGTGATTCTTGCCGCCGGTCCAAAGTTCAGTGCGTTCGCGGCAGCGCCGCCGCCGAATCCCTGCAAGCTTGTCACAGTGCCGGAGATGCAACAGATCGTCGGACCACTCAAAGAAGCGCCTACAGCCACTGACCCATCAACGGGTGAGATCAGCTGTACCTTTCGTCCTAGCAAGGGATTGAACTTTGTTGAAATCAGTTTGCACGACGGCGACCTCACGGCGTGGAAGCGCAGGAATGGCGGAAAGAACCCGGAGGCAGCATCAGAGTTCGGAAGTGGTTCCTTCGTTACACCCGACTTCGAGGGCTTCGCGGAGCTCTACGCGAAGAAGGAGGGCCTAGTCTTGCGCGTGAGTGCTCCCAAGGGCGCTCAGTCGGTCGAGGTCGTCAAGGCAATAGCCAGAAAGGCTCTCCCGCGTCTGTAGCCGACTGCACAGAGAGCAGGACGTCCCATTCGGGCTGTCCTGCAAGACACGACATGCGCGGCGCTCCGCGCTGCCGCTGAACCGAAGCATTTGCCGACAGGCGTCGGCGGAATGAGGGACTCGAAATGAAAGCACGATATACGTTGTGTGTGGTCGCGTCCCTGCTGTTCGCAACGATCGCGGCGGCGGCATCAAACCTCAATCTTTCCAAGAGCAACATCTATCGGCTGACCTATTCCAGCGAACTCGCCAGTCCGGTTC
>DZBX01000257.1 GCA_022730075.1 Rhodanobacter sp.
TCGTGCACATGCTGGAACAGCATGAAAAGCTGCATCCGTAGCACTACTTCCGGGTGATCACGACCTCCAGGTACTCGCTGGGGACGACCAGCGAGTGCGCGTCGCCGACGTTCAGGCGTTCGAGCAGTGCCCCGATGTCCTGGCTCAGGCTCGCCTGCCGATCGGGATCGAGCGCGGCGTACACCTTGTAGATCGGCCCGTAGAAGTTGCGGAACACCTCGATCCAGTGTGCGGCGGATTGATAGCGAAATTTGAAGTGACGCCGCGCGCTGCGAATGTCGATGGCGTCCGACCCAAACAGCTCGACGATACGCGGCTCGGTGCCCCACAGCATCGGCGATCGCAGACCGGCCGGCGGCGGCACATAGGAGGCAATCAGGCGAAACAGGTCGCCGATGCAACCTTCGGGCGTCCAGCTCGCCAAGCCGATGCGGCCGCCGCTGCGCACCAAGCGCGTCAGCTCTCGCGCCGCCCTGTCCTGGTCGGGCGCGAACATCACTCCGAACGTGGACAGCACGACATCGAACGAGCCATCGACAAACGGTAGCGCTTCCGCATCGGCCACCTGGAAGCGGACATCCAACCCGTTGGCACGGGCGCGCTCGGCGCCTTTTTCGAGCAGCTCCGGTACATAGTCGGTCGAGGTCACGTGCGCGAAGCGGCGCGCTGCCGCCAGCGTGGCGTTGCCGTTGCCGGCGGCCACGTCCAGCACCTGCTCGCCGGCGCGCAGATCCACCGCTTCCGCCAGGTTTTCGCCGACGATCTGCAGGGTGGTGCCGAGGATGGCATAGTCGCCACTCGCCCAGGTCGCTTGCTGGCGTTGCTTGATCGCGCCGAAATCGCCCTGGGCCTGGCCGGGGGACGTTGCCCGGTCGGATGCGGCCGGGCGGCAAACATCAAGTTCGAGATTCATTTGGGCTCTCCTGAGGATGGGTGGACAATGCACGGGTCCGTTTCTGCCGATCGACCCGTGCCGCCATCGTCACAAAACGATCGGATCAAAACTTCACCCGGCGTCTCGTGCGCATGCTCAAAAGTCCGAGAACTGTCAGCTGCTCGATGACGGGTCCAGGCGACTGGATCGAACGTCATTCAAAAGATCCGCGAGCATGAGCCGTGACCCGCTTTCCGATCTGCTGCGCGCCGTGCACGTGCGTGGCGCAGTGTTCTATTTCGTGAGTTGCCGCAACCCCTGGTCCGCCGAAGCGCCGCCGTCCGGCGACATCGCCGAGGCAGTGATACCGGGCTGCGACCATGTCATCGAGTACCACATGATCGCCAAAGGCAAGGGCTGGGCTGCTGTTGCGGGTCAGCCGCCGGTGAAACTGGCCGCTGGCGACATCGTCATGTTTCCGCACGGTGATCGGCACGTGCTGTCAAGCGCACCGGGAATCGAGCCCGTGCGTCAGACAGCCGAATGGGTGTTCTCCACCCGCCATATCCCCAAACCCATGCCGATTGGCTTTCATCATGGCGTGGTCGAGCCCGGCTCACCGCTGCCCGTCGAAACAGCGGACATGATTGCCGTATGCGGCTTCCTCGGCTGCGACCTGCGGCCATTCAATCCATTGATCGCGGCGCTGCCGCGCCTCCTGCATCTGCCGTCCGAACGCGCCAGTGGCTGGATCGACCGCGTCATCGAGCAGGCCGTGGCCGAATCCAGCAGTCCGCAGCCAGGTCGTGACGCCGTGCTCGAGCGGCTCGCCGAGATGATGTTCGTCGATGCCGCGCGCCGCTATTTGGACAACCTGCCCGAGGATGCGACCGGCTGGCTAGCCGGCCTGCGCGACCGTTACGTCGGCAAGGCGCTCGAACGCCTGCATGAGCGTC
>DZBX01000258.1 GCA_022730075.1 Rhodanobacter sp.
CGGCGTAGGTCTGCGGGTTCCAGCGGTAGTGGAACTCGTTGGTCCACGCGCCCTGCGGGCCGCCGTGGATCAGGAACGCCACCGGGTACTTCTTGCCCGGCGCATCATCAACCGGCGTCATCACGTAGCCCTGCACCGGCTCGCCGTTCCAGCCCTTGAAGGTGAAGAACTCGGCCTTGCCGAAGCGCAACGCGGCGAGGCGCGCGTCGTTGAAGTGGGTGAGCGCCACGCGCGATTCGCCGGAACCGAGGCGGTACAGGCCCGCGGGATGGGTGAAGTCCTGCCAGTTGGCAATCAGGCCGTCCCGGCCATCCAGCGCGAAGCCGTGCACGGTGCCCTCGCCGCTGAGACGCGTGACGGTGCCATCGCTCACGCGCACGGCGAACAGCGGATGCTGACCGGCCTCGTCGGCGGTGGTGTACAGCGTGCCGCCGTCGGCGCTGATCGCGAGCGCGCTGGCCGAACGATCCCACCGGGGCGCAACCTCGCGGCGTTTTCCGCTGTCCAGGTCCAGCGCCATGATGGCGAAGCGGTCGGCCTCGAAGCCCGGGCGCTTCATCGCCAGGTAATACAGCGTGCGGCCATCCGGTGACACCAGCGGGTAGCCGTCCCAGGCGGGGTTGCCGGGGGTGAGGTTTTCCGGCGTGGCGTCACCGGCGATGGCGACGCGGTAGATGTCGAAATTGGTGCTCCAGGGTTCGTCGTGACGCGCGATGCGCGCGTTGAAGTACAGCGTCTTGCCGTCCGGCGAGAACACGTACTCGCTGGCGTCGCCGAAGGGTTTGGAGGGCACGTCGCCGTCGATGCCACGGGTCAGCAGTGTCGGCGTGCCAGCCGCCTTGCCATCCGCGCCTAGCGCGAGCAGGAACAACTGATTGCGGCGACCATCGGCCCAGGTATCCCAGTGACGCACGAACAGCCTGTCGTAGACGCGGCCGCTGGCCTTGTCGGCTTCGCGCGCGTTGAGCTTCGCGCGCGTGCAGGCGATGTCGCCGTTGCAGTCCGGAAACACGCCCAGCGCGATGGCCAGATGCGCGCCGTCGGGCGAGACGCGAAAACCGTCCACGTCCAGCGGCAGGTCGGTAACCTGGATGGCCTCACCACCCGCGGGCGCGATGCGGAAAATCTGCATGCGCTCGCCGGCCTTGGCCAGATAGAAGATGCTCTTGCCATCGGCCGACCAGCGCGGCTGGCTGCCCCCGGCGAGGCGCTGCGGCACGGCATCCCGTGCCTCGAGGTCGAGCACCCACACGCCGGGCACGCCCTTGTTGGCGGCGAGGTCCATGTTGCGCACGTCGAACAGCAGCCAGCGCGGATCACTGCCGATCTGCGGATCGCCGACGCGATCCATGGCCACCATGTCGCGCACGTCCATGGGGTGGGTGTCGTCGTCGGGTGCGGCGATCACGGGCATGCTGGTGCTCATCAGCACCAGACCCAAGGCAAGACTGCGCAACGACATGGGATTTCTCCTGCGGCGAATAGCCGGCAACGCTAGGCCGCCGCGCGGCGCGTGGCAAGCGCCATCGGTCATGCACGCTGGAGGGTCGAGCCACTAGGTTCACGCCCCCGCCTTCGCGGGGGCAGGCTCTGCGCGGGGACGACGAGCTTGTCATGGTCCAGCACATTTCAAACCGCCCTCGACTGAAACCTGTTCCCTTGATCGCTGACTTCCGGGCAATGCCGTCGGACATGGCACGACCGATTTTCCCCGTCATCCCCGGGCGCGCGTAGCGCGAGTTGGTGGCGCCGGCGGTGCCCTACGTCACCAACCGTCATCCCCGGGCGCGCGTAGCGCGAGCCGGGGATCCAGCGGCGCTGCCGTGC
>DZBX01000096.1 GCA_022730075.1 Rhodanobacter sp.
CGGCTGCGATCTCGGCCCCAAGTTCACGCCCATCGGCAGCCTGGCCACGCTGCTATGGCTGCACGTGCTCGATCGCAAGGGCGTGCACATCGGCTGGGGTTATTACATGCGCATCGGGCTGGTGCTGACCACGCCGGTGCTGCTGATCACCCTGCTGGCGCTGGCCTGGCGCCTGGGTGCGTTCTGAGGCGTGTTCAGCGCGGAAGATAGGACGGCCCGCCCAGCTGGCGCATCTGCTGCTCAATCCACGCCGCGCGGCGCAGCACGTAGGGCGAGGGCCTGTTGGCGTGAAAAATATGCGGGTTGGGCAAGGTCGCGGCCAGCAGCGCGGCTTCGCGTGGCGTGAGACGCGCTGGCGGTTTGCCAAAGTTGACGCGGCTGGCGGCGTCCACGCCGAACACGCCGTTGCCCAGCTCGGCGATGTTCATGTAGATGGTGAGGATGCGCTGCTTGGGCAGATTGAGTGTGAGCAGCACGGTGAAGTAGGCCTCGATGGCCTTGCGCACGTAACTGCGTCCGTCCCACAGGAACAGGTTCTTGGCGGTTTGCTGGGTGATGGTGCTGGCCCCGCGCAGGCGCGCGCCTTGGTCGGCGGCGACGATAGCGTCCTTGATCTCGCCGAAGTCGAAGCCCCAGTTGCTGGGGAAGGTCTGGTCCTCGCCTGCCACCATGGCCAAGGGTGCCCACGGGGACACCTCGCGCCATGGCACCCAGTGGTAGTCGATGTGGTAGCGGCGGTCGCCATGCAGCCGCGCGCCGACCCAGCGCTCGATCATCACCGCGCTGGTCACGGGTGCAATCCAGCGCAGGCTCAGCACCATCAGTTCGGTGAGCACGAACCACGCCAGCAGGGCGCGCAGCAGATAACGCCAGAAGCGGCG
Organism: Rhodanobacter sp.; assembly: GCA_022730075.1. Lineage (GTDB taxonomy): Bacteria > Pseudomonadota > Gammaproteobacteria > Xanthomonadales > Rhodanobacteraceae > Metallibacterium. The sequence continues at coordinate 882 of DZBX01000096.1, forward strand.
GCGGGGTTTGGCGGGCTTGTGCATGATGGCGGCGGCAGCGTGCGCGGATTATAGGTGCTGGCGCGCCACTGCCTTGATGGCTGCCATCGCGCCCCAATCTTGCCGGTTTGCCGGGAGCCTTTGATGCACGAGGATCTGCTGCAGCCTTTCCTGCTCGAACACGCCGGCGTGCGCGGCGCGCTGGTGCGGCTGGGGCCGGCGTGGCGCACCGTCGCTGCGCGCCAGGACCATGCCGCGCCGATCCGCGAGGTGTTGGGCCAGGCGCTGGCGGCCAGCGCGCTGCTCACGGCACACGTCAAGCTGCAGGGAGCCTTGTCGCTGGAGTTCAAGAGCGCGGGGTCTTTGCGCCTGCTGTTCGCCGAGTGCACCGACGCGGGTCGCGTGCGCGGTCTGGCGCGTCTGGCCGAGGATGCAGAGGCTTCCGCGCGGGACGTGCTGGACCTGGCCGCGCAGCCCCAGGCAGTGCTGGCCATCACCCTGGGCGGCGTCGACAGCGGGCAGCGCTACCAGGGTCTGATCGATGTGCGCCAGCCGGCGCTGGCGCAGGTGCTGGAGGATTACTTCCGGCAGTCCGAGCAGTTGCCCACGCGCATCGTGCTGGCGGCGGATGCCGATGTCGCCGCCGGCCTGCTGTTGCAGCAGTTGCCCGGCGGCAGTGTGCAGGATGACGACGCCTGGCCGCGCGTGGGCCACCTGACCGACACACTCACCGCGACGGAGCTGTTGCGACTGAGCGCCGCCCAGGTGCTGCGCCGGCTCTACCACGAGGAATCGCCGCGCCTGTTCGCGCCGCGCGCGCTGGGTTTCGGCTGCTCGTGTTCACAGGCGCGCGTCGAGGCCATGCTGCGCGCCCTCGGGCGCGACGAGGTCGAAGCCGCGCTGGCCGCGCGCGCCGGCGAGATCGAGGTGATCTGCGAGTTCTGCGCCGCGCGCTACACGCTGGATGCGGTCGATGCCGAGCGCGTGCTGGCCGCGGCGCCTAACGCGCCGGCTTCATCCACACCACATTAGCCGGTGGTGTGCCGATCCAGCTGGCCAGCGGCTGCGGGCGCCCGTACAGATAGCCCTGGCCGTAGGGACAGCCGAGTTTCAGCAGCAGATCGTTCTGCATGTTGTCCTCGATGCCCTCGGCGATCACGCTCATGCCCAGCGTGCTGGCCAGCGCCTGGATGGTGCGGATCACCGCGTAGCCATTGCCGGCCTCACCATCTTCCAGCGCGATCACGAACGAGCGGTCGATCTTCAGCGCCTGCAGCGGATACTGGTGCAGGTAGCTCAGCGACGAATAGCCGGTGCCGAAGTCGTCCAGCGACACGGCGATGCCCTGTTCGCGCAGTTCGGCCAGGGTGCGCTTGAACTCGTCCGGGTTGTCCAGCAGCACGCGTTCGGTGACCTCGATGCGCAGGCGCTCGGGGGCGATGTCATGGCGCCCCAGCAAGGCCAGCAGGCGCGCGGTCAGGCCCGAGCTGCGGAAGTGCCGCGCCGACAGATTGATGCTGACAAAGCCGCTGTCGCCCAGCAGTTGCCGTGCCTCGGCGGCGACGCGCTCGAACACCATCCAGTCCATCGCCTCGGACGAGCCGTTGTCCTCGGCCACGGCCAGGAACTGCCCCGGCTCCAGCACGCCACGCTGCGGATGCAGCCAGCGCACCAGCGCCTCGTAGCCGACCGTGGCGCCATCGCCGAGGCGCGTGATCGGCTGGTAGTAGGGCACGAACTCGCCGCGTGCCAGCGCGCGGCGCAGATCCACTTCCAGATCGAGCAGCAGCACTGCCTCGCGGCGCAGCAGATCATCGAAGACCGCCCAGCGCTGGCGGCCCTCGGCCTTGGCGCGGTACATCGCCGAGTCGGCGTCGCGCAGCAGTTCCTCGGGTCGTACATAGTGCGGCTCGGCCATGGCGATGCCGATCGACACCGAGGTGAACATCTCCTTCTGGCCGATCTGGAACGGGGCCTGCATGCTGGCGATGATGCGGTCGGCCACACGCGTGACTTCATCGAGGGCGTGCACGTTCTCGATCAACACCGCGAATTCGTCGCCGCCCAGGCGCGCGACCACGTCTTGCGATTTCAGGCTGCCGCGGATGCGGCTGCCGGCCTGGAACAGCAAATCATCGCCGACCAGATGGCCGACCGAATCGTTGATCACCTTGAAGCGGTCGAGATCGAGGAACAACACCGCGAAACGGCGCTGGGTGTCCAGCTTGTAACGCTCCAGCGCGTGCTCCAGGCGCTGCACCAGCAGATTGCGGTTGGGCAGGCCGGTGAGCGAGTCGTGCAGAGTCTCGAACTTGAGCCGGCGTTCGGCGCGCTCGCGCTCGGCCACCTGCTCGCGCAGATCGCGGTTGGCCAATGCCAGTGCGCGCGTGCGCTCGGCCACGCGGCGCTCCAGATCGGCGTAGGCGTTCTTCAGCGTGTCCGCGCTGCGGCGCCGGTCCAGCGCATTGGCGATGTGGTAGCTGACGAAAGTCAGCAGGTCGTGGTCGCGCGTGGTGTAGCGGTGCTCCGGGGAGTAGCTCTGCACCACCAGCGCGCCCACGGTGCGCTCGCCCAGCACCAGCGGCACGCCCAGCCAGCACACCGAATCGGCGCCGCTTTGCACGACCTCGCCGGCGTCGCGCAAGGCCTGCATTTCACTCTCGTTGACCAGTACCGCGGTACCGCGGGTGATGACGTATTCGGTCAGGCCGCGACCGATGCGACGCGGTCGCCGCACCGCATCGCGCTCGTCCACCGAGTAGGGAAACTGCAGCTCGCGCCCATCCTCGGAAAGCAGCGCGATGTAGAAATTGCGCGCATACAGCAGCCCGCCGATGACGCGATGCACGGCGGCGTAGAACGCTTCGAGGCTGTCGCTGGTGCCGGCCAGCTCGGCGATGCGGAACAGCGATGCCTGCAGGCGCTCGCCGCGCTGGCGCTCAAGCACCTGCTGCTGCAGCACGCGGTTGGCTTCGCGCAGCGCCTCGGTGCGCTCGTGCACGCGCTTTTCCAGCTCGAAGTGCGTCTCGCGTCGCTCCAGCGCGGACTGGATGTGCTGGGCCACGTAGCTCAGCAGGGTCTGATCCTCGGCGCCGTAGCGTGCGTCCTCGCGATAGCTCTGCACGGCGATGGCGCCGATGACCTCGTCACCGCGGCGCATCGGCACGCCCAGCCAGTCGACGCACATGGGTCCGGTGGCCTGCAATGGCCCCTGTACCTGGCGCGCGATTTCATCCAGCGGACCGCGCAATGCCTGACCGCCGCGGATCAGGTGCCAGGTGGGGGTGTAGCGCATTTCCTCGAGTGGGTAATCGTGCTCCGGATGCGGTGGATCCGGGTCGGCGATGTCGGCGTAGTACACGAAACGCACGGTGTCCGCGTGCGCGTCGTGCAACACGAAGTAGCAGTTCTCGGCATACATCAGCGTGCGCACGATGTCGTGCATCGTGTGCATGACTTCGGGCAGGCTGCGCGCGGTACCGGCCTGCTCGGCGATGGTGTACAGCGCGCGCTGCAGGCGTTCGGCGCTTTGCAGCCGCGCGAGGTTGGCGGCGATCCGCTCGTGTTGCGCGATCTGCGCCTGACGCTCGGCGATCAGGGCCTCGGACCAGTCGTGCAGGGCCACGCCGGAGCTCGGATCGAGGCCGCCGATCATCTGGCGCATGGCGGCCGCCACGCGTTGCACTTCATGCGCGCGGGAGGCACGCAGCAATTGCTCGATCAGTGCGGGCAAGCCATGGGCAGGAGCAGTCGACACGCGGTCCCCGGAATCGCTGCCGCGAGGCAGAGGTTGCGAGGCTAGGCGCCTGCCGCGGGTGAATCAAGTGCTGGCGCGTGACAGCGTCCTCGGGCAGTGCGCGCCCGCTATGCACGGCTGGCGCAGAGGCTCCGCCAACCGTGCATCGTCTGCTGATGCCTGCTCAGTGTTTGGCTGCGGCCGGTTTGGCGGCTGCGGCCGGTGCGGCGCCGCTGTCGTTGAGACGGATGAACGCGCGGTTGCGCTCCACGGTGCGTGCACCGATGCCCTTGACCTCGGTGAGGTCCTCGGCGCGCTTGAAGCCGCCATGCTGGGTGCGCCAGGCGACGATGGCCTGCGCCTTGGACAGGCCGATGCCGTCGAGCGAATCGGCCAGGGTGGCCGCATCGGCACGGTTGACATTGACCGGCTTGCCGGCCTGGGCGGCGCCGGCCAGCGCGAAAGCGAATAGCGCAGCGAGGGTGAGGATGGTCTTGCGCATGATGCATTCTCCCGATCTGTGATGTGGTTGCGGCGCCGTCGAGGGTGCCGTGGGGGCACGCTAGTCATGGCGCCATCCCGATGCTGCCGGCGCTGCGGGACGGGGCCTGTGCGCGGCAACGGCGCGCGCGCGTCGGTGCGCGCCTACGCCGCGTCGGTGCGGAGTAAAATCGAGTCTTTACCGGCGGAGCATCGATCATGGACAACCAGCGTCTGGCGCGTGAGATCGGCAGCCTGTGGGACGACGAGATCGTCGGCCAGCTCAGCGAGTACATCCGCATCCCCAACAAATCGCCCATGTTTGATCCGGATTGGGTGGCGCATGGCCACATGGACGCCGCGGTGGCGCTGCTGGAGCGCTGGGCGCGACAGAAAATCACCGTGCTGCCCGGCGCCACGCTGGAAGTGGTGCGCCTGCCCGGGCGCACGCCGCTGATCTGCATCGAGGTGCCGGCCAGCGCTGGCGCGCAGGCACGCGCTGATGACTGCGTGCTGCTGTACGGGCATCTGGACAAGCAGCCGGAGATGAGCGGCTGGAGTGCGGGCCTGGATCCGTGGCAGCCGGTGCTGCGCGGCGATCGCCTGTACGGCCGCGGCGGCGCCGACGACGGTTACGCGCTGTTCGGCGCGCTGGCCGCGCTGCTGGCACTGCACGGCCAGCAGCTGCCGCACGCGCGCTGCATGATCCTGATCGAGGCCTGCGAGGAGTCCGGCAGCTACGACCTGCCGTTCTATGTCGATCATCTGGCTGCGCGCATCGGCCAGCCCTCGCTGGTGGTGTGTCTGGACTCCGGCTGCGGCAACTACGAGCAGCTTTGGTTGACCACCAGCCTGCGCGGCATGACCGGCGGCACGCTGCGCGTCGAGGTGCTGGGCGAGGGTGTGCATTCGGGCGATGCCTCGGGCATCGTTCCCGAGAGCTTCCGCGTCATGCGTCAGCTGCTCTCGCGCATCGAGGACGAGCACAGCGGCAGCATCAGCGACCCGGCGCTCAACGCCAACGTGCCCGCCGAGCGTCGCGCCCAGGCGCAGGCTGCTGCGCGGGCGCTGGGTACCGCCGTCTACGACAAATTTCCCTGGTTGCCCGGCATGCGTCCGGTGGCCAGCGATCTCACCGAACTGGTGCTCAACCGTACCTGGCGTCCGCAACTGGCGGTGACCGGCGCCGAAGGTCTGCCGCCGCTGGGCAGTGCCGGCAACGTGCTGCGCCCCTGCACCGCGCTCAAGCTCAGCTTGCGCCTGCCGCCCACGCTCGATGGCGTGCGCGCCGGCGAGCACGTCAGGCAGGTGCTGGAGCGCGATCCACCCTACGGCTGCAAGGTGGATTTCGAGCTGGAAAAAGCCTCCAGCGGCTGGAACGCGCCGGCGCTGCAGCCGTGGCTGGCCGAAGCCGTCGAGCATGCCGCGCGCGCCGCCTTCGGCACGCCGCCGGCCTACATGGGCGAGGGTGGCAGCATCCCGTTCATGGGCATGCTGGGCGAGAAGTTCCCCGACGCGCAGTTCCTGATCACCGGCGTGCTGGGCCCGCACTCCAACGCGCATGGCCCCAACGAGTTCCTGCACATCCCCACCGGCAAGCACGTCAGCGAGGCCGTGGCCGGCGTGATCGCCGCGCACCACGACGCCAGCGCGCAAGGTCTCACCGCCGGTTCCGCCGCGCGTGCCGGACATCGCGCGCATGCCGATGGTTGCTGCTGAAGCCAGGACGGCCCGCAACGTGGCGGTGCGCCGTGCCCGGCCGGACGATGCGCAGGCGCTGGCCCGGCTCGCCACGGCGCTGGGCTATGCCAGCAGCGCCGAGGCGATGCGCCTGCGTCTGCAGGATGCCGAGGGCGCCGTGCTGGTCGCGATCGACGAAGAGCACGCAGCCGTGCGCGGTTTCGCCCACGTGCAGCGTGATGCCGGTCTGCTGGCGACGCCGTACGCGCGCCTGCGCGCACTCGTCGTCGACGAGTGCGCACGCAATCGCGGCATCGGCGCCAGTCTGCTGGCCGCTGCCGAACGCTGGGCGCTGGACGCAGGTCTGCACGAGCTGCGCGTGGACAGCAACATCGTGCGCGAACGCGCGCACCGTTTCTATCAACGCCATGGCTATGGCGAACACAAGCGCCAGTGCGTCTTCACGCGCAAGCTGGCGTGATGAACAGCTTGCGCGCTTGACGCGGCGCTGGCGAGCGGACGCTGCGTCCGGCACGGTGCGACCCAGGTCAGCCGCGACCCCGCGCCGCAACCGGTGTATCGTGATCGGCGCGTGAGATGGATCTGCACGATTCGCCAGGGGAGCCGCTTCCATGCCGTCATCAAACCTTCGTCGTGAGGCGCGGATGGCCCGCGCTCTGGTCGTTGCCGCGCTCATGGCCGGCGCGCTCATCGCGCAGGCGGCATCACCGCTGCGTGCTGCCGAGAGCTACCACGTCGTGGATGTCGACGGGCTGGGACACTACTGGCACTACACCCTGCCGCCCGGCAAGCTGCCTTCGCCCAACGTGCTCAAGCAGAATCCCCGTGGCTGCGCGGCCATCAGCGTGCGCATCGAGCCCGATGGCACGCCACACCAGATGCGGGTGCTGAAGTCCGAGTGGACGCCGATGTTGCCGGTCGACAAGAAGTTGATGAATGCAAACCTGATCGATCAACTCGGCCGCGCGCGCTTCACCCCCAGCCCGCAGAACCCGCAGCGCCTGCCGGTCTACAGTTACGTCGTGATGTCTTTCATCACCTGGCCGGCGGATACCATGCACCCGACGGCATCCACACAGAAGCGGGTCGATGCGGTCAGCAAGAAGCTGGCCGCACTGTGCCACGTGCCCGATTTCGTCGAGCGCGTGGCGCGCGCGACGCAAACGCCGCTGCCCGGCGGAGACTGAGAACGCCACGCGCCGCGCCGTGACGGCATGCGGCTCGGTGGTGCATGCCGTGCCGATGCTTGCGCGCTTCGCTGTTGTCCCGCGTGGGCTTGCCTCGATGCTGGCGGGCGCGAAGGCTCCCTTTCCGCTGCGGCGCGCAGGCGGTGCATTGCCGCCGGCATTTCGCAGTCGCCGCGTCGTTGACAGACGCGCCAGCGCTGCGGGACGCTGCGGCCCGGTCGGCCATGGATATCGAGATGCCGCAGCGCGCATGGCGGGGGCAAGGGGTTGCGTATGCGCTGCTGGCGCTGGCCATCGCCGCCACCGCGCTGGCGTTCGCGGTATCGCAGGCATGGGACTCGCCGCTGATTCCCGGCGCCGCGCCGGGGTACCGATACCTGGCATTGGGTTATCAGCGA
>DZBX01000259.1 GCA_022730075.1 Rhodanobacter sp.
TCTTCAGGCGGGTTTTTGAATGTGTTTAGCGTGGCCTCCAGCACGCCTGCGTGCAGCCCGCGCCAGCCCGCGTGTGCCGCCGCGATTTCAGTGCCATCGCGCGAGGCAAATAACACCGGCAGGCAGTCTGCGGTGAGTACGGCCAGCGCCACACCGGGCTGGTCGGTATAAGCGGCATCGGCGCGTGGTGGATGCGTAGGGGCATTCGCCGAAGATGCCACATAAACTTCAGTGCCATGCACCTGTTCCAGCCACAGCGGTTCGCCGGGCAGGGCAAGGTGTTCACGCAGCAGGCGGCGATTGGTTTGCACATGCGCTGGATCGTCACCGACGTGGGAGGCAAGATTGAGTGTGGCATACGGCGCGAGACTGATGCCGCCGCTGCGCGTGGTTTGTGCCGCGTACACCTGTGGCGGCAGCGGCCATACGGGGCACAGGATAGTCATGCGCGTACTTCACTCAACAGGCGTTGCATCAGGCGCTGGCACTGTGCCGCGTAGCCCTCGCCAAACAGGTTGAAATGATTGAGGACGTGGTAAAGGTTGTAGAGCTGGCGGCGCACGCCATAGCCAGGGTCGAGCGGCCATGCGGCTTCGTAGGCATGGCGGAAGCGCGGCGGGAAGCCGCCAAATAGCTCGGTCATGGCCAGATCGGCTTCGCGGTCGCCGTAATACACCGCCGGGTCGAAAATTACCGGCTCGGGTTGCCCTCCGTTCTCATGGGCAACATAGCCGTAATTGCCGCCCCACAAATCGCCGTGCAGCAGACTGGGGCGCGGTTGGTAGTCGGTGAAAAAACTGGGGAGCGCGGCAGTTAATTGCTCGGCAAGCTCCAGGGTGCTGGGCGCAAGTCCATTTTGGCGCGCACGTTCAAGCTGCGGTTGCAGGCGGCATGTTGCCCAGAAGCTCATCCAGTCGCTATGCGGTGTGTTGCTTTGTGGGGTCGCACCGATGAAGTTGTCGTGCTCCAGCCCGAAGTGTGCCGCGCTGTGCTGATGCAGGGCGACAAGCCGCTCGGCAAAACATTCTGGGACATCGCTGTCCACGAGGGTAAGGTATTCGAGTGCAATAAACGCGTGCTGTTGATCGGGCGAACTCGCCGTGCCACACAACAAAGGTTCGGGCACGCGCAGGGTTTGCGTTGCCGCCAGCCGATGCAGACCAGCGGCCTCGGCCTCAAACATGGGTAAACGTTCCGCGCGGTTGATCTTGATGAAAAACATGCGCGCACCATCTTCGAGCACCACGCTTTCGCTAATGCAGCCACCCGCGCGCGTGTGCGGGTGGCGCGCGCGAAAAAGTTCGCCCGTAGCTAGGCTAATTTGCTGCGCAATGTCTGCGTAAAGCGGACTGATGGCGGCGGCTGCGTTCACTTTGATTCGGCCTGGTGTGGGCAGGGCAAGCTGGCCATTTGCGCTTCAATCCAGCTTTCAACTTCCGCATTGACCTCGCTGGCCTTGCGTCCCTGGGTTTCGATGATCGGACCGATGCGCAGGGTAATGGTCATGGGGGTTTTGACAAAGGCGCCGCGCGGCCAGGCACAACCCGCATTGTGGGCGATGGGCAGCACGCGCGCAGCGTTTTGTGTGGCAAGTAGCGCGCCGCCGGGTTTGTACTTGCCGCGCTCGCCCACGGCGGTACGCGTGCCTTCGGGGAAAATAATCACCCAGCGGCCTTGCTTGAGGCGTGCGGAGCCTTGTTCCAATAGTTGGCGTAGCGCATCCCGTCCGGCGCTACGGTCGATGGCAATCGGCTGATTGACGGCCAGACCCCAGCCGAAAATCGGCAAACGCATCAGCTCGCGCTTGAGTACAAAGGCCGGGC
>DZBX01000260.1 GCA_022730075.1 Rhodanobacter sp.
GCCGCTGCCGCAGCAGTACCCGTCGATGGGATGCTCGATCAAGTGGAAGCCGGCGTGATGCGGGCCGGCGCGCTGCGCGCGCTGATCTTCGACGTCGACGGCACCCTGGCCGAGACCGAACGCGATGGTCACCGCGTGGCCTTCAACCGCGCCTTCGCCGCGCACGGGCTGGGCTGGCACTGGGACGTGGCCGCCTATGGCCACTGGCTGCGCGTGGCCGGCGGCCGCGAGCGCCTGCGCGCCTACATCGACAGTCGCGCCGATGCGCCGCATGGCGATGCCGCGCGCGATGCCTTGGCGCTGGCGCTGCACCAGCGCAAGAACGCCGCGTTCGTCGCGCTGGTCGAGGCGGGTGGCATCGCCGCGCGTCCCGGCGTGCTGCGCCTGCTGGACCAATGCGCCGCGCAGGGCGTGGCCGTGGCGGTGGCCACCACCACCGGGCGCGGCAACATCGACGCGCTGTTCCCGCGGCTGTTCGGCGCTGGCTGGCCGGCGCGCTTCGCCGTGCGGGTCTGCGCCGAGGACGCGCCGCGCAAGAAGCCCGATCCGCAGGTCTACGCGCTGGCGCTGCAAGGCCTGGGCGTCGATGCCGCGCAGGCACTGGCTGTCGAGGATTCGCCGGCCGGCCTCGCCGCGGCGCGCGCGGCGGGCCTGCGCTGCCTGGTCACGCGCAGCGCCTACTTCGCCGGCAGCGATTTCACCGGCGCGGCGGCCGTGGTCGACGACCTCGATGCGGCCCCGGCATGGCCTGGCGCCGCGGGGCGTCGCATCGACCTTGATGCACTGCGCGCGCTGTGTGCCATGGGGCACGCCTGAGCGCGCCCGATCGTACCCGGCACGCGCCAGCGCCGGCGCGACGCTCTGCATCGGTGTGCAGTTTGCATTGCGCGACCCGGACGGGTATGAGGTCTTGGTTCGCGCATCGGCATGATCGGGAATTTCGAGAGGAACGCACGAGTGGAAATCGCGATACCCGCCGCCATCCCGTCCCGACGCACGCTCACCGGTGGCGACGAACGCGCCAGCATGCTGGTGCATGCCTTCGGTCTGCTGCTCAGCATCGCCGGGCTGGCCATCCTGGCGAGCGTCGCCACGATGGGCGGGCACCCGACGGCCATCGTCGCGGTGTCGGTGTTCGGCAGCGCGCTGATCCTGCTGTACGCCGCATCCACGGTGTACCACGCCGTGCGACAGCCGCACGCCAAGCAGGTGCTGCGGCGGCTGGATCACTTCGCCATCTACCTGCTGATCGCCGGCACCTATACGCCGTTCACCCTCCTGGCCTTGCGCGGCGTCTGGGGCTGGAGCCTGTTCGCCGCCATCTGGATGCTGGCCGGCGTGGGTCTGCTGCTGGAGTTCACCGGCATGGCGCGCCATCGCTGGCTGGCCGCGCTGGTCTACGTGGGCATGGGCTGGCTGGGCCTGCTGGCCTTCGCACCGCTGCATGCCGCGCTGGCCGGCGGCGGCTTCGTCCTGTTGCTGGCCGGCGGCGTCGCCTACACGCTGGGCGTGCCGTTCTACCTGTGGCGACGCATGCCCTACCACCACACCGTCTGGCACGTGTTCGTGCTGGCCGGCAGCGTGCTGCATTTTCTCGCCGTGCTGCTCTACGTGCTGCCGCTGGCGGGTGCGCCAGTGGCTTGACGTCGCGCCTTGCCGCCGGGGTGCCCGCGCGAATGGCCAGAGCCAGACGCGCACGCCGGCGCCGCGCAGCATGCAAAAAAACGGGCCGCGATCGCTCGCGGCCCGCAGGGTCTTGCGCTGGTGCGAAGAATCAGAGCCGATGAAAAATTCCGCGTCGTGCGGAATTTTCATCGG
>DZBX01000097.1 GCA_022730075.1 Rhodanobacter sp.
ATGCCCTCCAGTTCGGGGTGGCCCAGGGCGCGGTTGAGGTTTTGCAGCGCCTGCGTCGCCGCGCCCTTGAGCAGGTTGTCCAGCGTCACCACCAGCACCGCGCGGCGACCGTCGTCGCCCAGTGCGAAGCCACCGATCTCGGCATGATGCCGGCCGGCGATGCGACTGACCCAAGGCGGATCGTCGCGCACGCGCAGCAGCGGTTCGTGCGCATAGGCGTCACGGAACAGCGCGCGCAGCGCCGCGACGCCGTCCAGCGGCGACGCCAGCGGCGCGTGCACCGTCAGCGTGATGCCGCGAAAATACGCTGCGACGTGCGGCATGAACGCCACCGGCTGGCCAAGCCGGTGCGTGACCTCGCGCTCGTGCAGGTGCCCGGTCAGCTGGTAGGGCATGAGGTTGTCGCGCAGCTTGTCCGCATCGTTCTTGTCCGAGGGCGTGGTGCCGGCGCCGGAGTAACCCGAGACGCCGAAACAGGCCGGCATGCCGCCCAGCAGACCGCGCAGCGGCGCCAGTGCCAGCTGCATGGCGGTGGCGTAGCAACCGGGGTTGCTGATGCGGCGCTGGCCGGCATAGTGCGCGCGGGTCAACTCGGGCAGGCCGTAATACCAGGCCTTGTCGAAACGGTAATCGGCCGAGAGGTCGACGATCAGCGTGTCCGGCGCGGCGGTGTCGATCGCCTCCACGTAGGGCGCGGCCTTGCCGTTGGGCAGCGCCAGCACCACCACGTCGGCGCGTCTGGCCGCCACGGCGGCGGGGTCGAGGCTTGCGTAGCGAAGCTCGCCTTCGTAGCTGTCGTTGTGGTCGCTGACGCGCTGGCCGTCCAGCTCGCGCGAGGAAACGAAGCCCAGACGCAGATGCGGGTGGGCGTGGACGAGGCGGATCAGTTCGACGCCGGTATGGCCGCGCGCGCCGATGAGTCCGACCGTATGCACGCTATCGTTCACGATGGCTTCTCCGCGGGCGCATGGCGGTCGAGCCGCTCGCGCAGGTGGGCGCGCAGCGCCGGCCACTCGTTGTCCAGGATCGAGAACACCACCGAATCGCGCACGCTGCCATCGCGATGGCGCATGTGGGCGCGCAGCACGCCGTCCTGTTTCGCGCCCAGCCGCGCGATGGCGGCGCGCGAGGCGTGGTTGAACCAGCTGGTGCGCAACTCCACGGCGATGCAGCCCAGTGTGCCGAAGGCGTACTCGAGCAACAGCAACTTGGCTTCGGTGTTGAGACCGCTGCGCTGCACGCGTTGCGCGTACCAGGTGTAGCCGATGCTGAGCCGCGGCACGCCGCGCGCGAGGTCGTAATAGCGCGTGCTGCCGACGATGACGCCGTGCGCGTCGCGCACCACGAAGGGCAGCGCGCGACCGGCGGCCTGCTCGGCCAGCGCAGTGTCGAGGTACGCGCCGACGGCGTCCGGCTGCGGCACGTTGCTGTAGAACGGCTGCCACAGCGCCCCGTCCTGCACAGCCAGCGCCAACGCACCGTGGTGCGCGCGGGCAAGCGGCTGCAGCCGTACGTGACGGCCCGCGAGCGCGGGCGGCTGCAGCCAGGGGTCGGGCACGGGTAGGCTCATGGTGTCAATCTTGCAACGTCGCCTGATGGTCAGCGCAGTAGGCCACGCAACGTTCGATGGTGGCAAAGTCGTGGATGCCGTACCAGAACACCTTCCAGCGCGGCTGCTTGTAACTGCCGTCGGACTCGGCGTAGTAGAACGGGTTGATCGGGTTGCCATGGCGCGAACGCCAGAACAGGCGCGGGTTCTCGGCGCGCATCATCTGCCACACGGCGCGCCCCAGACCCTCGCCCTGCGCGGCATCGAGCACGGCGAACTTGTCGAGGTACACCAGATCGTCGACCCGCACCAGGATCATCGCCGCACGGTAATTCTCGCTGACGTACACGCGCCACGGCGCGGTGCGTTCGAAGTAGTCCGGCACCAGACCGCGGCCGAAGCTGGACTCGATCAGCGCGGCCAGGCGCACGCGGTCCACCCGGTTCCAGCCGTCGTCGTGACGCAGCACTTTTTCGCCGCGGCGCACCAGCGTGCCGGAACCCTTGTGCGTGAACAGCTCCTTGGTGAGCTCCGCCGGACGCGTGATCGACACCGAGGACGCCAGCGGCAGCGCCGCCAGCAGGTCGGCGATCTGCTCGATCTTCACGCGCATGCCGCCGTTGATCCACGGCTGCGCCATCAGCTGCGCGTACTCGGTGGACAGATTGATCGAGTCGATGATGCGACCCTGGTCGTCGAGCAGTCCGCCGCTGCCGGTGAGGAAGATGATCTTGTACGGCTGCAGCACGCGCACCAGCTCGTTGGCGGCGAAGTCGGCGTTGATGTTGAGGATCTGGCCGTCCTCGGTCTCGCCCAGGCTGGCGATCACCGGGATCGAATTGACGCGCAGGCTGGCCTCGATGGGCGCGAGGTTGATCGCCGCGACCTTGCCGACCAGACCGTAGGTCTCGCGGTCGAGGTAGGTGGCGTTGAACACGCCGGAGATCACCGAGGTGGCGCGCGTATCCATCGACTGCAGCGCTTCGACCAGTTTCAGGTTCTGCTGCTGCGACACGCGCCGCACGATGCCCAGCGCTTGCGGCGTGGTCACGCGCAGGCCGTTGACCGTCTGCTTGTCGATGCCGGCCGCCGCCAGCTCCTCGTCCAGTTGCGGCCCCGCGCCATGCAGCACGATGGGCGTCAGGCCCACCTGCTGCAGGAAGCTCAGCGAGGAGGCGAGGTCGGCCAGTTCGTCGCGCAACACCGCGCCACCCACCTTGACCACGGCGAAGCGCTTGGCGTCCAGCTCGGAGAAGCGCTTGAGGTACTGCTGGATCTCGCGCGCGCTGGCCATGCTGGACAGCAGGCGCACGATGGTCTGGCGCAGGTTCTTGTGGGCGTCCACTCAGGCGAGCCTCCGATCGATGATGGCGTGCACGCGCGCGGCGTAGGCGGCCAACTGCTGCAGCGCCACCCATTCATCGGCGCTGTGCGCCTGGGCGATGTCGCCGGGGCCAAACACCAGCGCGGTCAGACCCGCCTGCGAGAACAGCGCGGCCTCGGTCCAGAAGTCCACCGCGTTGCCCACCGGCAGGCCCAGCGCATCGGCCAGATCGCGCGCCGCCAGCCGCCGATCCTCGGCGCCGGCGATATCGCCAGCCGGCAGCGGTGGGCCGCGGAAGGTTTCCTCGAAGTGCGCGGGCGCGGGATCGGCCAGCGATCGCAGCTGCGCGAGGATGGCATCGGTATCCATGGATGGCAGCGGACGCAAGCCGAAGCGCAACTCGGCCGCCGGCGCGATGACGTTGGCCTTGATGCCGCCCTCGACGCGGCCGATGTTGAAGCGCAGCCCGGTGAGGCCGGCGAAGCGCTGGTGCGCCTGCGTATCTACCCAGTCCAGCGCGTGCACGCCCCAGCGCAGCGCCTGGTGCACCGCGCTGCTGGCCGCGCCCTGCACGCCCGAGGCGTGTCCGGCCACGCCGGCGAAGCGCAGCAGCACCGAGCTGATGCCGCGATGCGCCAGCACCGCCTCGCCGCGCGTGGGCTCGGCGACGATCACCGCGTCGTAGCCCATTCCACTCCCCTCTCCCGGTGGGAGAGGGGGAAAGCCCTTGAGGAAGCCGGCGATGCAGCGCGCATCGTTGGCCTCCTCGTCGGTGCTGAACAACAGCGCCAGGTCGCCGCGACTGGCCTGCGCCGCGGCCAGCAGCGCCGCCGCCGCGCCCTTGATGTCGCAGGCGCCGAGGCCGATGGCGCGGTCGTCTGTCACGCGCAGGATGTGCGGGTCGGCGCTCCAGTGCGGCGAGTCGGGCACGGTATCCAGGTGCACGTTGAACAGCAGGCGCGGCCGGCCGCGCACGGCATGCATCGACACGGCACCGGCGCCGTGGTCGGTCAGCGTCACCTCGAAGCCGGCGAGCTGTGCGCGCAGATAGTCGAAGATCCCGCCCGTGCCGATGACGCGCGGCGGGTTGCGCGTGTCGCAAGCGACCAGCGCGCGCAGATGCGTCAGCGTGGCCTGCAGCAGGTCGGTCATGGCTTGTTGACCTCGGCCCACAACGTGCTGCTCATGCCGAACAGCTTGATGAAGCCCTCGGCCTCTTCCACGCCCCAGTCGGCCGACTGCGCGTAGGTGGCGCCCTTGGCGTTGAGGATGTGCGGCGAGCGCACCGCCACTGCGGTGACTTGCCCGCCGTCGGTCTCCAGCACCACCTCGCCGTTGACCATGCGCTGACTGGAGGCGAGAAAAGCCTCCAGATCGGTCTTCAGCGGATCGTGGAAGAAACCCTCGTACACCAGCTCGACCCATTTGCGCGCCAGCTCGGGCTTGAAGCGGTTCTGCTGCTTGCTCAGCACCGCCTCTTCCAGTGCGCGGTGCGCGGCGAGCAGCGCGATCAGGCCCGGCGCCTCGAACACGATGCGACCTTTCAGGCCGATGGTGGTGTCACCCGTGTACATGCCGCGACCCACGCCATAGGCCGCGAACAAGGTGTTGAGTCGCGCCAGCAGCCGCGCACCCGGCAGCTTCTCGCCGTCGATCGACACCGCCTCGCCCTGCGCGAAGCCCAGCGTCACGCGCAGCGTCCGCGCCGGCCACTCGCTGCGCGGCTTGCACCAGCCACGCGCGCCCTCGCCCGGCGCCTGCCACTGGTCGATCTCGCCGCCGGACATGGTGACGCCCAGCAGGTTCTCGTTGATGGTGTAGTGCTTTTGCCTGGCGCGCACGCCGAAGCCGCGCTGCTCGAGGTACTGCTGTTCGTAGGCGCGCGTCTGCGTGTGCTCCTTCTGGATTTCGCGGATCGGCGCGACGATGCGGTAGTCGCCCTGCGCCTTCACCGCCAGATCGAAGCGCACCTGGTCGTTGCCCATGCCGGTGCAGCCGTGCGCGATGGCGCGCGTGCCCAGCTCGGCGGCGCGCTTGAGCGCGGCATCGACGATGAGGTAGCGGTCGGACACCAGCAGCGGATACTGGCCCTGGTAGCCCTCGCCGGCCCAGACGAAAGGCTTGACGAAACCGTCCCAGATGGCCGGGCCGCCGTCCACCGTCCGGTGGCTGGCGACGCCCAGCTCGGCGGCGCGCGCCTCGATGGTGGCGCGTTCCTCGGCATCGACACCGCCGGTGTCGGCGAACACGGTGTGCACCGCATGGCCCTGCTCGCGCAGATAGGGCACGCAGAAACTGGTGTCGAGGCCACCGGAAAAGGCGAGGACGATGTCTTGGCTCATGGCTTGCAGATCCTGGAATGTAAAGGTTTAGACAGTAGCGACGACGATGCGCGGCTCGCAGCGCACCGGAAAATTCACCGAGTTGGCGATGAAGCAGGCGTGGTGCGCGACCTCGTGCGCCGCATCGGCCCTGGCCGGATCGCTGCCGGCGCTGATCGTCACCGTGGGGCGCAGCACTACTTCGACGAAGCGACCGCCATCGCCGGAGGTTTCCATCGTGCCTTCGGCGGCATCGGCATACGCCGTCACCACCACACCTGCGAGCACGGCCATGTGCAGATACGACAGCATGTGGCAGGTCGACAGGGCGGCCAGCAGCAGGTCCTCGGGATTGTGCCGGGTGGCGTCGCCGCGAAAGACGGGATCGGCGGAACCGGCCAGCTCCGGCTTGCCGGGAACGCGGATCACGTGGTCGCGGCTGTAGTTGCGATAGCCGTCGGTGCCGCTGCCGCGGTTGCCGGTCCAGCTCACCTCGACGCGGTAGCGGTGCGGGTGGTTCACGCGTTCGCCGCCTCGTGCCGGGTCATCCAGGCGGCCAGTTCCGCGTCGCCGGCGGCATCGCGCTGGCGCAGGCCGTGAATCACGCCCAGGCGATTGGCTTCGGGATGGTTCTGGCTCAGCTTGAACTTGCCCGCGATGCGCTCGATCGAGACTTCGAGGCCGACGATCGCGCGCAACGACTTCTCGATGTGGTCGTCCGGCGCATCGCCGATCTTCCACGGCCGCGGCTGGCCCGCTTCATGGCGATCGGTCAATGTTTCCAGCAGGCGACGCAGCCAGGTCGCGTCATCGATCACGCGCAGACGGCCGCGCACCTCGACCACGGCGTAATTCCAGGTCGGCACCTCACGCCCGCTGACGTGCTTGCTCGGGTACCAGTTGGGGCTCACGTAGCCTTGCGGGCCGTGGAACAGCAGCAGCACCTCGGCACCGTCGGCTTGCGCCAGTTCGTTGCCGCGCGCGACATGACCCGACAATCGTTGCGTGCCATCCAGCTCGAACGGCACCCAGTTGGCCACGATCCCGCCCGCGCCACCCAGCAACACCGTCGCCAGCGGGTAGGCGCGCAGCAAGGCATCGAGCACGTCGCGTCGATTCTCGGCAAATGCTTTCGGCAGATACATCACGGCGCTCCGTTCAGTGCTGCGCGACCAGCGCGGCCATCACCGCCTTCTGCACGTGCAGGCGGTTCTCGGCTTCGTCGATGGCCATGCAGTACGGCGCGTCCATCACCGCGTCGGTGGCCTTGACGTTGCGCCGCAGCGGCAGGCAGTGGCTGAACAGGCCGTGGTCGGTCAGCGCCATCTTGGCCGCATCGACGATGAAGTGCTTGCTGGCTTCGCGGATCGGCTTTTCCTGCTCCCAGCGGCCGAAGTACGGCAGCGCGCCCCAGCTCTTGGCATACACCACGTGCGCACCGCGATAGGCCGCCTCGATGTCGTGCGAGACCTGCAGCGATCCGCCGTTTTCGGCCGCGTTGCGGCGCGCGGCGTCCATGAACTGCGCATCCAGCACGTATTCCGGCGTGGGGCACAGCAGGGTCACGTCCATGCCCATGCGCGTGGCGATCAGCAGCGCCGAGTTGGCCACGGCGGTGTTCAGCGCCTTCGGGTGATAGGTCCAGGTGAGCACGTACTTGCGTCCGCGCAGTTCGCCCAGGCGCTCGCGCATGGCCATGGCGTGGGCCAACTCCTGGCAGGGATGCAGGAT
Source organism: Rhodanobacter sp. (assembly GCA_022730075.1). Taxonomy (GTDB): domain Bacteria; phylum Pseudomonadota; class Gammaproteobacteria; order Xanthomonadales; family Rhodanobacteraceae; genus Metallibacterium. The sequence continues at coordinate 6,926 of DZBX01000097.1, forward strand.
GGTTTCCATATTGATCACCGGCACCGTGGCGTATTGCGCGAAGCCGCGCAGCACGAGGTCCTGACGGTCCACGGTCCAGTCCTGGAACTTGGGGAAGGCGCGCACGCCGATCAGGTCCACGTAACGGCTGAGCACGCGCGCGACCTCGCTGATGTGCTCCTCGGCCTCGCCGTCCATCACCGTGCCGACGTCGAAGGAGATCGGCCAGGCATCGCGGCCGGGACTGAGCACCACGGCGTGTCCGCCCAGTTGCTGCGCGCCCAGCTCGAAGCTGGTGCGCGTGCGCATGGAGTTGTTGAAGAACAGCAGCGCGATGGACTTGCCCTGCAGTTCGTGGCCCATGCGCTGGCGTTTGAAAGCGGCGGCGCGCAGCAGCAGCGCGTCGAGCTCCTCGCGGCTCCAGTCCTGGGTGCTGAGAAAGTGGCGCAGCTTCATGGCGGTTTCTCTCGGGTGCCGATGCGATCGGCGGGCGGGCGGATGGCGATTGCGGATTCGGCAGCATGCCGGTTTCTGCGGATCTGAAACGCAAAAGCCCGGCGCGGGGCCGGGCTCGATGCGGTTTGCGTCATGCGACAACGCGGGCACTAGCCGGCCGGGAATGCGGGATCCGGTCGGCGCGCGCGCGAGGTCATGCCTGCGGCCATGCGGGCGCTGGTCAGGACATCGGCGGCGGCAACACCCGTGGACATGGGAGCGTGGTTCGGCAGGGGAAGGAACGGGGCCGATCATGGCATGGCGGGATTGTGCCCCGCAACAAGCGCGGCGGCACAAAGCCGCGAGGCCGCGACGCTGCGCGCGCCGCGGCCTCGCGGGCCTTCACCATCGAGTGTCGCGGTCAGTCGGCGGGACGGATGGCGATGCGGATGCGCAGGCGATCACCCGGGTCGTAGTTCAGACGCGAGAAATACACATCACCGTGATAGCGGTACTCGACGTTGTAGCCAGCGATGCGGCGCTGCTCGGACACGCGCTCGCCGACCTGTTCACAGCGGGTCTGGTCCACCACGCGATTACCCGAACTGGCATTGTTGCCGACCATGCCGCCGACCACCGCGCCACCGATCGTGGCCGCGGTATTGCCGCGCCCGTGGCCGACCTGATGACCCAGCACGCCACCAATGACGGCGCCGAGCAAGGTGCCCGCCGTGCTGCCGTCACCTTGCTGCACCACTTGCTGCTGGTAGCAGCGCTGCTGCGGATGGCTGCTTTGCACCACGTCGTACACCGGATCGACGCGCAACACGTCGGCCCAGGCGTAATGCACGTTGCCGCGCTCGGGCAGGGATCTGTCGCGGTAATAGCCGCCGTCCTGGGCGAACGCCGTGGTCGTCAACAGACTGATCAGTAGAACCGGAAGCATCGATTTGCGCATGACTACCTCGCTCGGG
>DZBX01000098.1 GCA_022730075.1 Rhodanobacter sp.
GCCGCGACGAGCACGCAAGTGCTTGTCGCGACAAAGGTGGCGCGGCTCTGCCGCGTCTGTTTGTTTTGCAAACCGCGGCAGGATGCCCGGTTTTGCAAACTGATCTGGATACGATCATGAAGCACGCGATCATGCTGGCTTGCGCGCTGATCGGGACGCTGTGCGCGCGGGTGGTGCTGGCGCAAGCGGCGCCGGTGCTGGCGCACACCGTGGCGCAGCCGCTACAGCCCGATCCGAGCCGGCCCTGCGCCGGCGGCACCGCGCTGGTGCTGGGCGGCGGCGGCGCGCGCGGCATCGCCCACATCGGCGTGCTGGAGGAATTGCAGAAGCTGCACGTGCCGGTGAATTGCGTGGTCGGCACCAGCATGGGCGCGATCGTCGGCGGCCTGTACGCGGCTGGCTACAGCCCGCTGCAGATCGACGCCATGCTGCACTCGGTGGACTGGCAGCAGGTGTTCAGCGACAGCCCCGGCCGCGCCGCGCTGGGCATGCGCGCCAAGGACGACGAACTCGATCGCATCGGCGGCATCGAGTTCGGCGTGGGCCGCGGCGGACTCAAGCTGCCGCGCGGCGCGCTGGAAGGGCAGAACCTGCAGCAACTGCTCACGCGCTGGCTGCTGCCGGTATGGCGTACGCGCGACTTCGATGACCTGAGCCTGCCGTTCCGCGCGGTGGCCACCAATATCGGATCGGGCCAGAGCGTGGTGCTGGCGCAGGGCGACCTGCCGCTGGCGATCCGCGCCAGCATGTCGGTGCCGGCGGTATTCGCGCCGGTGGATCTGCACGGGCAACTGCTGGTCGATGGCGGCATCTCCGACAACGTGCCGATCGACGTGGCGCGCGCGCTGGGCGCCGCGCGGCTGATCGTGGTGGACGTGAGCGCGCCGCTGAAGCCAGCCAGGGATCTCAATTCGCCGCTGGCCATCACCGATCAGATGATCACCGTGATGATGCGCCAGGAAACCGAGCGGCAACTGGCCACGCTGGGCCCGGACGATGTGCTGATCCGTCCCGATCTGGGCGATCTGGGCAGCGCCGATTTCACCCATGCGTATCAGGCCGTGGCCGCCGGGCGCAAGGCCGCCGCCGCGCTGGCGCCCGCGTTGCGGCGTTTCGCCGTCGGGCGCAGCGTCTGGCAGGCGTGGCTGGCGCGGCATCGTCTGCCAGGCGGGCCGGCGCCGGTGATCGATTTCGTCGACGTGCGCGGCGCGCAAAGCCGCACCGCGCCGCTGGTCGCCGACCGCATGCAGGGCGAGGTCGGCAAGGTGTTCAGCGCGGCGCGCGTGGATGCGCAGATCGACCGCAGCTACGGCGAGGGCAGCTACGAGAGCATCGACTACCAACTGGTGCAGCGTTATGGCGCCACCGGGTTGCGCGTGACGCCGGTGGACAAAAGCTGGGGCCCGGATTTCCTGCGCGTGGGTCTGAGCCTCAGCGATGACTTCAGCGGCAACGCCGGTTATCAGGCGCTGGTCGAGTACAACCTCACCGGTCTCGACAGCCTCGGCCGCGAATGGCGCAACCGCCTCAGCCTCGGGCGCGTGGCCGGTTTCCAGAGCGAGCTGTACCAGCCCTTCGGCCCGCAGGCGCAGTTCTACGCCAGGGTCTACGGCGGTTACCGCGCCATCAACCAGCCGGTGGTGAGCGACAACACCACGCTGGCGCAATACCGCGTCGGCCGCCTGCGCGCCGGCGCCGAACTGGGCTGGGACCCCACGGTCGACTGGCGCCTGCGCACCGGCATGCAGCGCGGTCGCGACAGTTTCGCGCTGAACATCGGCGATCCCGCGGTGTACCCCAGCTTCCGCACGCCCTTCGCCGATGTCTACGCCGGCGTCGTGCACGACGATCTCGACGACGCCGATTTTCCCACCCGCGGCTGGCGCAGCGATCTCACTTACACCGCGTATCTGCGTGCGCTCGGCGGCGATGCCGACAGCGACGTGGCGCGCTTCAGTTACGACCAGGTGCTGTGGCACGACGACCGCAACACCGTGCTCGCCGGCTTGCGCGGACAAACCGAGTGGGGCAGCGGCCAGGTGTTGCAGGCCAGCGGCGTGCTCGGGGGGTTTCTCGATTTGTCCGGCCTCACCGAGCGCGCACTGGTCGGCAACCAGCTCGCCTACGGACGTCTGGTCGGTTACCGCGACCTGACCGGCAGCGGCGAGCGCATCGTCGGCTTTCCGTTTTATCTGGGTGCCAGCCTCGAGGCCGGCAACGTGTGGAACACGCGCAGCGCGATCAACTTCAACCAGTTGATCTATGCCGGCAGCGCCTTCATCGCGCTGAAATCACCCATGGGGCCGATTTTCTTCGGCGTCGGCCATGCCAGCGGCGGCCACACCACGTTCTATCTCAGTTTCGGCTCGCTGATCCGGCGCCAGGATCCGTGAGGCCGTGGCGGTCCTTCACCGATCGCTGACGCCGTCGCGCATCCAATGACCGATCATGCTCGCGTGTAAGGTTTTGCCGCGCCGCGCGACCAAGCAGGCAATGCCGCGACATTCCCGCCGCGGCTTGCGCGCATGACTGGACGAGGTTCTTATGTTGCGAATGATCCGCTGGATTTGGCTGCCGCTGCTGGCGGTGCTGTGTGTGTCCGTGGCGCTGGCGCCGAAGCGCGCGCTGGCCGGTGCGGTGCCGCTGCCGCCGGGCGCGCCGTGGTTCAACGTCAGCCGGCCGCTGACGCCCAATGACCTGAAGGGCCGCGTGGTGCTGCTGGATTTCTTCACGCCCGGCTGCATCAACTGCGTGCACATGCTGCCGGACATGGCCAGGCTCGAACGCGAGTTCGGCGCGCGCCTGCTGATCCTCGGCGTCAACTCGCCCAAGTTCGTGGCCTCGCAGCGCAGCAGCAACATCGAGGGTTTCATCCAGCGCTACGACATCACCCATCCGGTGCTCACCGACAAGGGCATGACGCTGTGGAACTACTACGGCGTGCAGGCGTGGCCCACGCTGGTGCTGCTCAATGGGCAGGGCGGCGTGGTGCAGCAGTTCATCGGCGAGGGTGATTACCGCGGCATCCGCGCCGCGGTGCTGCAGACCATCGAGCAGGCGCAGCGCGCCGGCACGCTGGTGACCGCGCCGCTGCCGATCACGCCGCCGCTGCTCAGCCGCGCCGGCTTGCTGCAGCCGGGCAAGGTGGCGGTGGATGCGCGCTACGTGGCGGTCAGCGACAGCGGCCACAACCGCGTGATCCTGCTCGATCACGCCGGCAAGGTGCTGCGCGTGTTCGGCAGCGGCGTGCCCGGCGCGCGCGATGGCGCGGCCGGCGTGGCGCGGTTCGACGGTCCGCAGGGGCTGGCCTTCGTCGGCGGCGCGCTGTACGTGGCCGACACCGGAAATTCGCTGATCCGCAGCATCGACCTCGCCTCGGGCGTGGTCAGCACCGTGGCCGGCGATGGCCGACGCGTGTTCGGCGGCAGCGGCATGCAGCCCGCGCGCAGCGTGCCGCTGAACTCGCCGTGGGGTCTCGAGGCGGTCGGCGACGTGCTGTACGTGGCCATGGCCGGCGACCACCAGGTATGGGCGCTGGATTTGCGCAGCGACCGCATCGGCCCGTATGCCGGCACCGGCGCCGAGGGCATCGACGATGGCTCGCGGCAAACGGCCAGCTTCGCGCAGAGCAGCGGTTTCGCGTATCACGATGGCACGCTGTACGTGGCCGATCCCGAGTCGTCCGCGGTGCGCGCGATCGATCTGAAAACCGGGCGCGTGCGCACGCTCATCGGCAAGGGCCTGTTCGATTTCGGCCTGCGCAACGGGCGCGCCGATCAGGCGCTGCTGCAGCACGACCAGGGCCTGGCCTGGCTGGACGGCAAGCTGTACATCGCCGACACCTTCAACAACGCCGTGCGCGTGCTGGATCCGGCCAACGATCAGGTCAGCACCCTGGCGACCGGCCTCAAACAGCCGGGCGGCCTCGCCGTGCTCGAGGCCGGCACGCTGCTGGTGGCCGACACCGACGCCAATCGCATCGTCACGATCAATGCCGCCAACGGCGCGCTGCATGCGTGGCCGCTCCGCGGGCTGCCGCCGGCGCGTTGATCGACGGACGCGGCGCGCAGAGCCGCTGGAAAATTCCGCGTCGTGCGGAATGGTTCAGCGGCAGTTCTGCAGTTGCGCGCGCAGCGTCGCGGCTTCGTGCTGCAGCGGCGCGCGATCGAACTGGAACGTGTGCTCGATGCGCGTGTCGAGCTGGTCCAGGCGCTCGCGCAGGTTGGCGCACACCGCCGCGCGCGGCAGTGGCGCGCAGCGATCCTGCACCCAGGTGTAGTAACCCGTGAACGGCGAAACCAGAGGGGTCGGCAGGCCGGGCGGCTGCGCGGGAGCACCGATGCCGGGGGCGCTGCGTGCCGTCGACATGGGCTGGATGCCCAGCACGGCCAGCGGCACGGCATAGGGTTGCGGGTCGCCGATGGTGCTGAGGTACGGCTTGTGGTCGGTGGCGCGGATGCAGCGATACAGCGCCGGCAGCGGCAGCGCGGGCCTGGGCGGCGGCGCGGGCGGCGCGCTGCGCGTGGGCCGCGGCGGCGCCAGCGCGGGCGCCGGCACGGCGGGCGGCGGCGTGGGCAGGTTCAATATGCGCTGGCGGCTGCGCGGCGGGCAGGGCTGATCCTGAAACGCGAGCCGGCCGCGCGCATCCACGCAGCGGTACACCTCGGTCGCGTGCGCCGGCACGGCCAGCGCGAGCAGCAGCAGGGGCAGGCGGGTGCGCATGGGGCGCAGCGTAGCGCTGGGCGGCGGTCGGCGATGGGTACGGACTGTTTACGGCTTGGCATGCCGAGCGCGGCGAAGCATCTGCGCGCGTGAATGCGCGTCGTGGCTGGTGCGCGCGCTGCGTCATCGTGATTGCGGAGATCCTTCGGCTTGCGCCTCAGGATGACAACAAAAGCATGAGCCGCGCTGCTTCCCGACTTCCGGCTTGCCACTCCCGAATCCCGACTCCCCACGCCAGCGCCGCTGCCGCACAATCACGCTTTCCATCTGGCCGCGAGCGCGTCATGCCCACACCCCTGATCGACCTGTTCAGCGATACCAAGACCAGGCCCGGCGCCGCCATGCGCGCCGCCATGGCCGCCGCCGAAGTGGGCGACGAGCGCGCCGGCGAGGACCCCACCGTCAACGCGCTGGAGGCGCGCGGCGCGGCGCTGCTGGGCAAGGAGGCGGCGCTGTACCTGCCCTCCGGCACCATGTGCAACGAGATCGCGCTGGCCGTGCACTGCCGTCCGGGCGAGGCGGTGCTGTGCGAGGCCGGCGCGCACATCGTCGGCTTCGAGGCCGGCGGCGCGGCGGCGCTGGCCGGGGTGATGCTGGAGCCGATCAGCGGCACGCGCGGCATGTTCACCGCCGCGCAACTCAGGGCGCAATTGCGCGCCGACAACCTGCAGGCGCCGCTGCAGCGGCTGGTCGCCGTGGAAAACACCACCAACCTGGGCGGCGGCGCGGTGTGGCCGCTGCAGGACCTGCGCGAGATCGCGGCCTGCGCGCACGATGCCGGACTGGCCACGCACATGGACGGCGCGCGCCTGCTCAATGCCGTCGTCGCCAGCGGCGTGAGCGCGGCCGATTTCGCGCAGGGCTTCGATTCGGCGTGGATCGATTTCAGCAAGGGCCTGGGCGCGCCCGGTGGCGCGCTGCTGGCCGGCAGCAAGGCCTTCGTGCGCGAGGCGCGACGCTGGCAGTTGCGCATCGGCGGCGCCATGCGCCAGAGCGGCATCATCGCCGCGGCGTGCCTGTACGCGCTCGATCACAACCGCGCGCGTCTGGCCGCTGACCACGCGCGCGCGCGGCAACTGGCGCAAGGCGTGGCGCGCATTCCCGGTCTGGCCATCGATGTCGCCACGGTGCAGAGCAACCTGGTCTATTTCGACATCACCGCGCCCGGCTGGGATGCGGCGAAACTGGCCGCCGCCACGCTGGCGCAAGGCGTGCGCCTGTGCCCGATGGGCGCGCGGCGCATGCGCGCGGTGACGCATCTGGACGTGGACGACGCCGGCATCGCGCGCGCACTGGAGGTGATCGCGGCGGCGCTGCGCGGCTGATCGCCGCGCGCGGCGCGCACATGCCGGCGCATGCAGCCGTCATCCCCGCGTGGATTGCCTTGACGCGACATTACCGTGCGGATTGCCTTGACCCGACATCCCCGCGCCACCGCTTTGGCCCGTCATCCCCGCGCAGGAACGTCATCCCCGAGTGGTTGTGTCGGGGACGGGGATCCAGGGACTTCACAAGCGGTGGAATCCGCCGAAGCCGGTGTGTCGCAGCCCCAGACACGGGCTCGGATGGTTTGCAGTGTTGTTGACCCCGCCGCGCGGAGGGTGCTGCCACTTGCAAACGCCGACACTGCCGCAAATGCCTGCTTACTTACCCTGGCGGCGCGCCTGAACCCGCTGGGCGATTTCCTGTTTGCTCCGCCGCAGCAATTCGATCTCGGCTGGTGTCAGCGTTCGCGGTTCGTTCGAGGTGGCGTGCTTCTGATTGAGTAAGGCAGTCGAGGCCGTGACCGAACCGGGCGAGCCACCAGGTTTCCAGGTCTTTTCCATGTGGGCTCCTCAGCAAAGTCAGTTGGGCGACCAGCATTCGTGCGGCCTCAACCGGCGTCATGCGCTGCCCTGCTCCCCGCCCAGCTCCTGCTCGATCTGCTCGATGCTCGGCAGGCTGGTTTTCAGCTGTGCGGGCAGCGCGTTGATCAGCTGGTATTCCGCCACGCCGATGGGCTGGTTGATGTCGCGCAGCGCATATTCGGCCACCACGCGGTTCTGGCTCTTGCACAGCAGCAGGCCGATGGTCGGGTTGTCGTCCGCGTGTTTGACCTGCGCATCCACCGCGCTCAGGTAAAAACTCAGTTGCCCGGTGTGCTCCGGCTTGAACGCGCCGGCCTTCAGTTCCACCACCACATAGCAGCGTAGCTTGAGGTGATAGAACAGCAGGTCGATGTAAAAATCCTCGCCGCCCACCTCGATGTGAACCTGCCGCCCGACGAAGGCGAAGCCCGCCCCCAGTTCCAGCAGAAACTGCGTGATGTGCTGCACCAGTGCCGACTCGACGGCACGCTCCTCGGCTTCCTTGCCCAGCCCCAGAAAATCCAGCCGGTACGGGTCTTTCAGCGATTCGCGCGCCAGATCGGACAGCGGCGCGGGCAGTTGCGCGGCGAAGTTGGTCACGGCCTTGCCCTCGCGCTCGATGCGCTGGGCTTCGATGTGGATGTTCAGCACATTGCGCGACCAGCCATGCTGCACCGCGCGTTGGGCATAGGCCAGGCGCAGCGCCGGATCTTTCAGCCGGGCTAACAGCACCAGGTTGTGACCCCAAGGCAATTGTCCAACAGCCTGTTGGACCATTTCGGCCTCGGGCCAGGCCCCGGCAAAGGCGCGCATATACATCAGGTTGGCACGCGAAAAGCCCTTCATGTCCGGAAAGGCCACGCGCAAATCGTGCGCCAGTCGCTCGATCACCTTCGCGCCCCAACCCTGCGCCGCCTGTCGCGCCAGAATGTCCCGCCCGATCTGCCAGTACAGCAGCACCAGCTCGCGGTTCACCACCAGCGTCGCGCGCTGCTGCGCGGCGTGGATGCGCGTTTTCAGCTCGGCCAGCCAGTCGGCATAACCCGCTGGCGTGGCGATGAGGGCGGCAGGTGTTTCCGTCGGCTCAGTTGGCTTGCTCATTTCGGGTTTCCAGCGGATTGGGGTGAGGACGTTGAGGGGCGGATTCATCTTCGCCCATCACATGGGCGAGCGGACGAGCCGCGATAGTGCCATCGGGCTCTACGCCGCAGTTCATGCACCACCTGTTTCATAGTTCGCACGGAGCGCCTGATGAAGCTGGCGCATGTGCGCGTGGCCGTGCTCAGCCGACAGGGTGTCAGGATCAAAGGCCAGGCAGACCTCGATGTCCCGCTGCGAAAGGTAATTGCCGTGGATCAGCACCTCGCGGATTTGATCGGCGTCGTCAACATATTCACGTTCCTCTGGGTCGTGGTTCTGCAGCAGAAACTCGCGATAGCAGTGCTCGATGACCGGCGTCGAGTGCCGCTGGATCTCGCCCACGACGCGCAGGATCTCGGTGATCTTGAGGTCGAGCGCTACCTCGGTGCTGTAGAAAATGTTGCCGTTGGGGTGGGCGGCTTCGTTGCGGTCGTCCACCAGCTTGGCGTAAGTGCCGATCTTGCCGTTGTCGCAGGCGATCAGCTTGAGGAAGCGCAGGATGCTGCGCTCGTTCACGGTGCTGAAGACGAACGGCGAGGTCGCTTCGAGGAGGCTCTTTTCGATGTCCTTGCCGAAGCCGATCAGGCCCATCGC
>DZBX01000099.1 GCA_022730075.1 Rhodanobacter sp.
CCGCGCTCGCCCTTGATCGCTTCCCATGCGGTGTTGATTTCGCTGGCGCGCCGCTCGGCACGGCGCCGCAGTTCCTCGGGCAAGTCGCCGAGACGATCCGGGTGGTATTGCGAGATCAGCTTGCGATAAGCGCGCTTGATGCTGGCGTCGTCGCTGCTGCGCTCCACGCCAAGCACGGCATACGGGTCGGGGCCGCTGCTGCGCGATGCCGGTGCCTGTCGCGAGCCGCGCTGGTAGGCCTGCTGGTAACCCTGCTGCTGCCACGCGCCCGCCGCGCCTTGCGGCATGGCGTAACCGCGCATCATCAGCAGCGCCAGCAACTGCATGTCGCCGAAGCCCAGCGCATGGGCGGCTTGCTGCAGCAACTGAAACCCGGCCGGGCTGGCCGCGCCCTCGGCGTAAGCGACCTCGGCCAGCACATCGAGCACGGCCCAGGCCAGTTGCGGCTGCGGCGCGCAGATGCGCCGCAGTTCGGCCAGCGCGGGTGCGAGTTGAAACCCGGCCTGCTTGCCGGCGTTGAAACGCGCGATGGCCTCGGCGCGCTGCGTGGCGTCGAGATCGAAGCGCTGCATCATGCGCTCGGCCACGCCGATCTCGGCCTGGCTGACACGCCCGTCGGCCTTGGCCAGGGCGCCCAGCACTGCAAACAGTGGCGCCACGAACTGGCGCTGCGCGCGCAGGCGCCGGCGCTGATGGAACATGGTGTCCACCACCCAGCCGATCAGCGCGCCCAGGATCAGCGCACCCAGGCTATGGCCAAAAGCCAGGCCAAAGGCCGCGCCGACCCAGGTCCACAGGAAACTCACGGGCGCCGCGCCTGCGGCGGACACGCGGGCTGCGCGGCGTACCAGTCGGCCAGTGCACGCATCTGCGCGGGGTCGATCGCGCCCAGTGCGCCGCGCATCAGCGGCACGTTGCGCACACCGGAGGCGTAATCGCGCATCGCCTTGTACAAATAGCCCGCCTTCTGGCCGGCAAGGTCGGGAATATCCGGCTGCCGCGCATGGCCGTTGGCACCATGGCAGGCGGCGCACAGTCCCAACTGAGCCGGCGGTTGCATGCCGGCTGGCGCGAGCGTGGCACGACCACTGCCGCGTGGCATGCGCTCACTGCACGCACCCAGCAGCAGGAACAGGCCGGGCACGGCACACGACAGGAAAAGACGCAGCAAGGACATGGCGCGATTCGCGGCAAAGCGCGCAGTTTAACCGCGCCGCGCGCGGCTGCTGCGATGGCGCGATTAGAATGCGCGATTCGCCCCACCCGCGAGTATGCCGTGAGCCTGCTGATCCAATCCGATTTGCCCGGTCTGCACCTGCTGCATCGGGGCAAGGTGCGCGATGTCTATGCGCTGGATGCCGAGCGTTTGCTGATCGTGGCCAGCGATCGCCTGTCGGCGTTCGACGTGGTGCTGCCCGATCCGATTCCCGGCAAGGGCGAGCTGCTCACGCAACTGTCCAACTTCTGGTTCGCGCGCACCGCATCCCTGATACCCAATCACCTGACCGGCTTCAGCGTGGCCAGCGTGCTGCCCGCAGGCGTGGACGCCACGCTGTACGCGCAGCGCAGCGTGGTGGCCAGGCGTCTCAAGCCGGTGCCGATCGAAGCGGTGGCGCGCGGCTACCTGGCCGGCTCCGGCTGGAAGGATTACCAGGCCAGCGGACGCATCAGCGGCATCGCGCTGCCGGCCGGATTGCAGCAGGCCGAACAACTGCCGCAACCGATCTTCACGCCCTCCACCAAGGCCGCCGCCGGCAGCCACGACGAAACGATCGATTTCGACCGGGTCGTGGCGACGCTCGGCGCCGATCTTGCCGAGCAGGTGCGCGCGGCGACGCTGGCGTTGTACCGCCACGCCGCCGCCTATGCCGCGCAGCGCGGAATTCTGATCGCCGACACCAAGTTCGAGTTCGGCCTCGATGCCGCCGGCAGGCTCTACGTGATGGACGAAATGCTGACGCCGGACTCCTCGCGCTTCTGGCCGGCCGCTGGGTATCGCATCGGCACCAGCCCGCCCAGCTACGACAAGCAGTTCGTGCGCGACTATTTGGAAACGCTGCACTGGAACAAGCAGGCGCCCGGTCCGCACATTCCGCCCGAGGTCATCGCGAAAACACGCGCCAAATATGCGGAGGCCTTGCACAAGCTCACGGCCTAGCATGGCTTCGACGTGGACGGGCCTGCCCCTTCCCGTCGGAACCGGCTGCCGTGGTCGGCGGCTCGCAAGCTCGGCAACTTGGCCGCCCATCGCTTCCCGTATGATCTGGCGCCGTACCGGCTGTTCCGGGCGGCGTCGATCTCGTGGAGGGTGATGCCATGCGCGATGTGCGGCAGTGGTTCGACAGCTACGGCAACGATCATCGCGATGCGCGCAACCGCGCCATCCACTGGGTCTGCGTGCCGTTGATCCTGTGGTGCGCGATCGCCGCGCTGTGGGCGATCCCGGTACCCAGCGCCTTCGCGCAACCCGGCCTGTGGGCCGGCGTGGCGATGTTCCTGGCGTGGACGTTCTACTGGCGGCTGTCGCGCGTGATCGGCCTGGGCATGCTGGCCGTGTTCGTGGTGTTCGGCTTCATCGCGCACCTCGCTTATGCCGCGCTCGGCGCCATGCATCTGCTGGTGCTCGCCGGCGTGCTGTTCGTGATCGCATGGATCGGGCAATTCATCGGCCATGCGCTCGAAGGCCGTCGCCCATCGTTTCTGACCGATCTGGCTTATCTGCTGATCGGCCCGGCCTGGCTGCTCGGCAAGCTGCTGGCGCGCGCGCGCATCGCCTACTGAGCGGGCGCAGAGCTCAGGGGCGCGGCACCGGCAGACCCAGCGACAGGCCCAGCACCGTGATCGCGACGATCAGCAAGACCCAGAACAGCAGCGCCACGCCGAGCATGCCGGCGACGCCGGGCGTGCGCGCCGAGGGCAGCACCAGCCAATGGCTGAGCACCCACAACTGCGCCAGCAGCGCCAGTATCAGCAGCAACGCGTCCAGTCCGATATGCAAATGCAGGGGATCAACGCCGCCCAGAATGGCCGTGCCCAGATTCCATGCCAGCAGCAGCAGCGCGGTCAAGGCCAGACTCAGCAAGACGATCAGCGCGCTGCGCCCCGGCGTCGCCCAGAACCCCAGTACCACGCGCACCGCCAGCATCAGCACCACCGTGGCCAGCAGCCAGGCCAGCGCCGCGGCCAGCAAGGCGCCGGCTGGGCCCAGCCCCGCCCATGCGCCCAGCCATGGCAGCAACAGTGATTGCAACTCGACTCCCGTGTTCGTGAAGTCCGGGCGGCGCGGCGCGCACCGCCTGGCGATTCGAGATCAGTTTGCAAACCGGGCATCCTGCCGCGGTTTGCAAACAGGCGGACGCGGCGGCGTCGCGCCACCTTCAATGCGGCATCAATGCATCATCGCATGCATGAACGAGAACCCCAGCACGGCGAACACGATGCCGATCACGATGCCGACGAGGATGCTGATGCCGATCGCCACCGCCTCGACGGCACAGGCGGAGCCATAGCCGATTTCGCTGCCACCCGACTGCTTCATCAACTTCTGGATCAGCCACGCCGCCACCAGGAAATTGACCACCAGGACTACCAATCTGCCCAACAGGCCCAGCCAGCCCAGCAGCAGTCCCAGCACGATGCCGATCACGATAATGGCGCCCAGAATGGCCAGCGTGGTGATGATGGCCTTGCCGTAACCCGGATTGGATTTCACCACCAGCTTGTACGCGAACATCAGGATCAGGGCATAGATCAGCACGCCAATGGCCAGGCCGATCAAGCCGATCAGCAGACCCATCCCCGCGAAAACGCCCAACATGTTGCCGTCCATCCACGTTCCCCTTCTTGGTCAGTATGCGGCCATGCCCCGCGCATGGCCGGCACAGCATGCCCTCCGCCATGGCCCCGGGCAAGCCGCATGACATCGCAGCGGTTGCGACTGCAGTAGGCTGTACTGCCCGCCCCAAGCGGAGGCCGCCGATGACGCTGCGCAGCCTGTTCGTCGATTTCAACAGCTACTTCGCCTCGGTCGAGCAGGAGGTGCGGCCGGAGTTGCGCGATCGCCCGGTGGCCGTGGTCCCGGTGCTGGCCGATTCGACCTGCTGCATCGCCGCCAGCTACAGCGCCAAGGCCTGCGGCATCCGCACCGGCACGCGCGTCAGCGATGCGCGCGCGTTGTGTCCCGGGCTGGTGCTGTGCCTGGCGCGGCCGGCGCTCTATGTGGAATGGCATCACCGCCTGCTGGAAATCATCGGACGCGTGCTGCCGATCAGCCACATCGGCTCGATCGACGAGGTGGATTGCGAGCTGATCGGCAGCGAGCGGCGGCGCGACAAGGCCGAGGCACTGGCGCGCGCGATCAAGCGCGAAATCGCAGGCGCAGCCGAGTTCATCCGCTGCTCGATCGGCATCGCGCCCAACGCCTTCCTGGCCAAGACCGCGGCCGACATGCGCAAGCCCGACGGCCTCACCGTGCTCGAGGCCGGCGATCTGCCGCAGGCGCTGCATGCGCTGGCGCTGCGCGATCTGTGCGGCATCGGCCCGGCGCTGGAGCGACGTCTGCTGCGTCACGGCATCCGCAGCGTGGCGCAACTGACCGCCGCCGATGCCGCCACGCTGCGCCGCGTCTGGGGCGGCGTCGAGGGCGAGCGCTTCCACGCGCTGCTGCACGGCGCCTGGCTGGGTGAGCGGCCGAGCGTGCGCAGCTCGGTGGGCCATTCGCACGTGCTCGGCCCCGAGTTGCGCAACGCGCAAGGCGCACGCGCGGTGCTGCAAAAGCTGCTGAGCAAGGCGGCGCTGCGCTTGCGCCGCCTGGGCCTGCACGCCGGCGCGCTGGCGGTGCGCGTGCGTTACACGGGCGAGCGCCCGCGCTGGGAGCGCGATGCGCGCTTCGCGGACACGGCCTCCACGGCAACGCTGCTGCGCGAATTGCGTACGCTGCTCGATGATCCGGCGCAGCCCGCCCTGCCCGGCCCGCGCGGCGCGCGACCGCTGGCACTGAGCGTGACCTTGCACCATCTCAGCGATCCGGCGGACGCCGCGCCGGATCTCTTCGCGGCGCCGGCGACGGCGGATGCACTGGACACGACCATTGATCGCATCAACGCGCGCTTCGGCCACAACGCGGTGTACTTCGGCGGCCTCAGCGCGGCGATCCGCCACGACGCCGCGCCGATGCGTATTCCGTTCAATCGCATCCCCGACAGCGCCAGCGAGGCCGCGCAGCACGAGCTGTGGCTGCAATCGCTCAACCGCTTCAAGGTCGCCGGCCAACTGGCGCACGCGGCTGCCACACGCGAGCGGCCTGCTAAGCTGCGCACGTCGGCCGCAGGCGGGCCGGCTGCAACAGGGGACGAGACATGATCGCGCGCGTCTGGAGGGGCATCACGCACAAGGACACGGCCGATGCCTATCTCACATTCCTCAACAACGTGGCGCTGCCTGGCCTGGCCGGCAAGGCGGGCCAGCGTGGCGGCTGGGTGTTGCGCCGCTATCAGGGCGAGCATGCCGAGTTCGTGGTGCTGACCCTGTGGGAATCCATGGATGCCATCCGCGCCTGGGTCGGCGGCGATCCGCAGCAGGCCGTGTACACCGCCGAGGAAGCGCAATACCTGCTCGACCAGGAGGGCTTGGTGCGCCACTACGAAACCGTGGGCGCGGTGGCGCCACCCGCCGGCCAGGGCACCTGAGCGTCACCCGCCACGCCATCGCCATGACATGAGAAAAGCGACGCCCGCAGCGACGTCGCTTTCGTGTCGCCTTGATCGCGATACCGGCGCTCAGATCGCGCCGCTCAATTTTTCTTGGCCGCGCGCTCGGCGGCCAGCGTGGCCTTCACTGCCGGACGCGCCTCGACGCGTTTCATGAATGCCTGCAGGGCCGGGTACGGCGCCAGATCGACCCCGACGATCCCGGCCCAGGTCAGCACCGTGTACAGGTAGGCGTCGGCCACGGTGAACTGGTCGCCCAGCAGATACGGCGCGGCGCCCATGGCGGCGACGATCTCGCGGAAACGCTCGGCCAGACGCTCCTGCTGCGCCTGCTTCACGGCATCGGTCGAAGCCGGATTGAACAGTGGGCTGAACTGCTTGTGCAGTTCGGTGGAGATGAAATTCAGCCATTCCTGCAGGCGATAGCGCGCGAAGGTGCCGTTGGCGGGCGCGAGTCCGGCCGTGGGCTTCTGGTCGGCCAGATACTGCACGATCGCCGGGCCTTCGGTGAGGATGGCGCCGTCGTCGAGCTGCAGCGTCGGCACGTAGCCCTTGGGATTGATCTTCCAGAAGTCCGCGCCGTCCTTCAGCCGCTTGGACTTCAGATCGACCTGCACGGCCTCGAACGGCAGACCCAGCTCGTGCAACACGATATGCGGCGACAGCGAACAGGCGCCCGGAGAAAAATAAAGCTTCATGGGAATTCCTTGTGCGGAAAGAGGAGACAATCAAAAAGACTCAATGCGCATTGGACGCCTTGCCGGATGTGCGGGCAGCGCGTGCCGGCACCAGCGCCGGCGCGCAGACACACTGTTGCCGCAACCGCGCATTCAGCGCTTCCTGGACGGGATCAGATCGGTGATGCTGCCATCCATGATCTCGGCG
Source organism: Rhodanobacter sp. (assembly GCA_022730075.1). Taxonomy (GTDB): domain Bacteria; phylum Pseudomonadota; class Gammaproteobacteria; order Xanthomonadales; family Rhodanobacteraceae; genus Metallibacterium. Next base: position 6,594 of record DZBX01000099.1, read on the forward strand.
GCCATGGCCACGGTCTCGCTGAGCGTCGGGTGCGGATGGATGGTGTGGCCGATGTCGGCGGCCTCGGCGCCCATCTCGATGGCCAGCGCGACCTCGGCGATCAGATCGCCCGCGTGCACCCCGACGATACCGCCGCCGACCACGCGCCTGGTTTGCGCGTCGAAGATCAGCTTGCTGAAGCCCTCGCTGCGATCCATGCCCAGCGCGCGTCCCGACGCGGCCCATGGAAAGCGCGCCACTTCGATGGCCAAGCCCTTCTCCTTCGCCTCGCGCTCGCTCACGCCGACCCAGGCGATCTCGGGGTCGGTATAGGCCACCGAGGGGATCACCCGCGCCAGCCACTCACGCTTCTCGCCGGCGGCGACCTCGGCGGCCAGCTTGGCTTCGTGCGTGGCCTTGTGCGCCAGCATCGGATTGCCGACGATGTCGCCGATGGCGAAGATGTGCGGCACGTTGCTGCGCATCTGCGCATCCACGGCGATATAGCCGCGCGCATCGACGGCGATGCCCGCCGCTTCGGCGCCGATGCGTTTGCCGTTGGGCACGCGACCCACCGCCACGAGCACGCGGTCGAACACGTCACGCGCCGGCTTCGATGCACCCTCGAACACGACGTGGATGCCATCCTTCTGCGCGGTGGCGCGCGCGACCTTGGTCTGCAGGTGGATGCCGGCCAGTCGCTTGCCCAGACGCTGCTGCAGCGGCTTGACCAGATCGGCATCGCAGCCTGGCATCAACTGCTCGGCCAGCTCGACCACGGTCACCGCGCTGCCCAGGGCGGCATACACGCAGGCCATTTCCAGGCCGATGATGCCGCCGCCGACCACCAGCAGCGATTTGGGCATATCGGCCAGCGCCAGCGCGTCGGTGGAGTCCATCACGCGCGCATCGTCCCAGGGGAACCCCGGCAACTTCAGCGCCTGCGAACCCGCCGCAATGATGGCCTGGGCGAAGCGCACGCGCTTGACGCCAGCGTCGGTTTGCACGTCCAGCTCGTGCGGCGCGACGAACATGCCGACGCCCTGCAACACACGCACCTTGCGCTGTTTGGCCATGCCGGCCAATCCGCCGGTGAGCTTGCCGACCACACCGTCCTTGAACGCGCGCAATTTGTCCAGATCGAGCCTGGGCGTGCCAAAACTGACCCCGTGCGCGGCCATGGCCTCGGCCTCGGCGATCACCTCGGCGGTGTGCAGCAGCGCCTTGGATGGAATGCAGCCCACGTTGAGGCACACGCCGCCCAGGCTCGCGTAGCGTTCGACCAGCACCACGTCCATGCCCAGATCGGCGGCGCGGAATGCCGCGGTGTAGCCGCCGGGGCCAGCGCCCAGCACCAGCAGTGCGCACTCCACATCGGCTTTCCGACCGCTATCGGCCGCTGCCGCGGGGGCCAACGTCGTCGCGGCGATGGCCGCAGCGGATGCAGGCGCTGCGGTTGCAGCGGCGGGTTTCGCCGCTCCAGCCACAGGGAGCTGTGACGCGCCAGCCTCGGCGACCTCGATCAGCGCGATCAGCGCGCCCTCGGACACCGCGTCGCCCAGCTTCACCTTCAGCTCCTTCACCACGCCCGCGGCCGGCGCCGGCACCTCCATCGTCGCCTTGTCCGATTCCAGCGTCACCAGACCCTG
>DZBX01000261.1 GCA_022730075.1 Rhodanobacter sp.
GCCGCGCGCGGGCTAGACTGAGCCTCCCATCCCTTGCGTCATGCCATGCCCTCCTTCGATATCGTCTCCGAGGTCAATCCGCACGAGTTGACCAATGCCGTGGACCAGGCCAACCGCGAGTTGCGCACGCGCTTCGATTTCCGCAACGTCGAGGCCAGTTTCAAGCTGGACGACGGCGTGGTCACGCAGACGGCCCCCAGCGATTTCCAGCTCAAGCAGATGCTCGACATCCTGCGCGCACGCATCGCCGCGCGCGGCATCGACCTGCGCTGCCTGGATGCGGCCGAGCCCGAGGTGAACCTGGCGCAGGCGCGCCAGCGCATCACCGTCAAGCAGGGCATCGAGCAGGCCCAGGCGAAGAAACTGATCGCCGCGATCAAGGCGGCCAAGCTGAAGGTGGAGGCGCAGATCAACGGCGACAAATTGCGCGTCACCGGCAAGAAGCGCGACGACCTGCAGGCGGCCATCGCGCTGCTGCGCGCCGACGAGTTCGAGTTGCCGCTGCAGTTCGAGAACTTCCGCGATTGAGCGCAGCGGCGCGCGCCAGGTGGCGCGCGTCGCCCGGCATGCGCTGGTGGTTTACGCGGCGACCTGGTCGAGGCTGGCGATGTCGATCACGAAGCGGTAGCGCACGTCGCCCTTGAGCATGCGTTCGTAGGCCGCGTTGATCTGCTGGATCGGGATCAGCTCGATGTCCGCGGCCACGTCGTGCGCGGCGCAGAAGTCCAGCATTTCCTGTGTCTCGCGGATGCCGCCGATCAGCGAGCCGGCCAGGCGCTTGCGCCCGCCGATCAGCGAGAACGCGTGCACCGGCGTCGGCTCGGGCACGCCGACCAGCACCATGGTGCCGTCGCGGCGCAGCAGGCCCAGATAGGCGTTGTAATCGTGCTGCGCCGAGATCGTGTCGAGGATGAAATCGAAGCGCCCGGCGTGCTGCTTGAACACGGTCTCGTCCCTGGTCACCAGGAAGTCGTCGGCGCCCAGCCGCAGCGCGTCCTCGCGCTTGCCGGCCGAATGGCTGAGCACGGTCACGTGCGCGCCCATGGCCTTGGCGATCTTCACCGCCATGTGGCCCAGACCGCCCAGGCCCACCACGGCGATCTTGTCGCCGGCCTTGACACCGAAATGGCGCAGCGGCGAGTACGTGGTGATGCCGGCGCACAGCAGCGGCGCGGCACGCTCCAGCGGCATGTTCGCCGGGATGCGCAGCACGTAGCTCTCGTCCACGGTGATGCGCGTGGAGTAGCCGCCGTAGGTCGGGCGCGTGGTGTCCAGGCCGCCGCCGGGCTTGCGCTCGAAGCCGTTGTAGGTGGCGCTCATGCCCTCGCTGCAGAACTGCTCCTCGCCTTCCTTGCAGGCCTCGCAATGGCGGCAGGAATCGACGAAACAGCCGACGCCGACCACATCGCCCACTTTCCATTTGCCGACCTGGCTGCCGACCTGGCTGACCACGCCGACGATCTCGTGACCCGGCACCATCGGGAACACCGAGCCGCCCCACTCGTCGCGCACCTGGTGTATGTCGGAATGACACACCCCGCAGTATTTGATGTCGATCTGCACCTCGTGCGCGCCGGGCGCGCGGCGCTCGATGCGGTACGGTGCCAGCGGCGCCTCGGCCGCGGATGCGGCGTAAGCAGCGGTATTGGACATGGAGAGGCTCCTGGTGGGATGCGGGACGGGTGTTGGAGATTGCGGCAATACGCTTTCGATCAAGTATGCGCGCCGGTTTGTAAACGCCATGTAGCCGGGTACACGGTGCAGGCGATGGC
>DZBX01000100.1 GCA_022730075.1 Rhodanobacter sp.
CCTGGCGCAGCGCCGGCGCGTCGTTGACGCCATCGCCGGTCATGCCGGTGACATGGCCGGAGCGCTGCATGGCCTGCACGATGGCGTGCTTGTCCTCGGGCAGCACGCGCGCGAACAGGTCGCAGTTCTCCGGGTGCTGCATGGACTCGCCCCTGGCCTCGCAGACGCGCGTGCCCAGGCCGAGTTGGGCACCGATGGCGCGTGCGGTTTCCAGAGCATCGCCGGTAGCCATGTGCACGCGTACGCCCAGTTGCGTGAGCTGCTGGATGAGGTTGGCGGCATCCGGCCGTGGCGGGTCGGACAGGCCGACCACGCCCAGCAACTGCAATGCGTCCGCCGGGCCCGCGGCTACCGCCAGTACGCGTGCGCCACGGGTGGCCAGCGTTTTTTCCGCGGCGTCCAGCGTGCTCTGCTGCGTGGCATCCAGCTTGCACAACGGGCCAATCACATTGGCCGCGCCCTTGACTGCATGCCAGAGCCGAGCGTCCACGGTATAGACGCCTTCGCTGCGGCGCGTCGCCGGGTCGAAGGGATGGAAGGCTTGCCGCTGGGGGGCGTCCTTGAGCAACGCCTGTGCACGCGCGGGAGTGAGTACGGCCAGGTCCAGCGGATCTTGCGTCGCCTCGTCACTGGCCAAGGCCGCGGCGCGCAGCACGGCGTTCGCGTCGCTGCCCGCGGCAAGCGGCGTGACGCCGGCGAGGGTGAGTGTGTTTTGCGTCAGTGTGCCGGTCTTGTCCGACACCAGCGTGTCCATGGCCGCAGCCTCTTCCACGGCGGGCAAACGCGTGACCAGCACGCCTTGACGCGCCAATTGCAGGCTGCTGACCGCGGTGGCCAATGTGTAGGTTGCAGGCAACGCCACCGGTACGGAAGCCACCAGCAGCATCAAGGCGAAAATCGTCGTGTCGGCCAGCGGCAGGTGATGCCAGAGTGCGAACGCCACGACCAGCACGACCAGCCCCGCGTCGAAAATCACCAGTCGCTTGACGATGGCGAAGATGGTGCGCTGCATGTGGCTGGGCGCATTCGAGTTGCGCACCAGTTCGGCGGTGCGTCCGAAAAAGGTGTGTGCGCCGGTGGCCGTGACACTGCCACTGGCTTCGCCCTGGCGTACGATGGAACCGGTCCAGGCCGGCTTGCCGGAACCGGCATCGACCGGCAGCGACTCGCCGGTAAGCGCGGCCTGATCCAGCGACACGGCGCCGTCGAACAAGGCCAGATCGGCCGGCACGATGTCGCCCGCGCGCACATGCACGATGTCCCCCGGCACCACCTGCTCCGCTGCCAACACTTGCCAGTGACCGTCACGCAGCACGCGTGCATTGACATGCAATTGCTTGCGCAGCAGCGTCAGGGCATCTTTCGCGCGCTGCTCCTGCGCGAATGCCACCAGTGCGTTGAACACGAGCAGCGCGGCGATCACGATGGACTCGGTGACGCGCCCCAGCAGCACCTGCAGCACGATCACCGCTTCCAGCATCCACGGCACCGGCGCCCAGAACTTGACCAGCAGCTGCCGCCAGGCGGGAACCGGCTTGTCGGCAATCGCATTGGACCCGAAGCGCTGCAGGCGCTGCGCGGCTTCGAGACGGGTCAAGCCTTGCGTGTGGTCAGTGGGTGGAAGGCCTGACGCTTGCGGCACGGGTGCCGTCCGGACTTGCGGTACTGCGGTCATCGGGATGTTCCTTGGCGCCTGGTGCCGGTGCTGACCTCAAGGCTGGAAAGCTCGCGCGGCCTTGTTGATGCCCTCGCTGAGCATGGGATGCGGAAAACTGGTGGCCGCCAGCGCGCGCGCATCAAGGTTGCGCTCGAGCGCGAGCGCCAGCGGTGCAATCAGCTGCGCGGCGTCCATGCCGGCGATTTGCGCGCCCAGCAAGCGTGCATCCTTGCGGCTGAACACCAGTTTGATGAAGCCTTGCGTCGCGTCGTAGATCTGCGCGCGCGAGTCGTGCGCGTAGTCATACCGCGTCACGGCCACCGCGCTCGCGCCCAAGGCGTCCTCGGCCTGCACAGAAGTGAGACCGGCATGCGCCAGTTCCGGCTCGGTGAACACGGTCATCGGCACCGCGCCGAAGTGCATGCGATCGACCGCCTGCCCACCCGCGGCGATGCAGTGCGCCGCCACCAGGCTTTGTCGCACCGCCGAGTGAAACAGCATGCTGCGGCCGTTGACATCGCCCGGCGCCCACACCTGCGGGTTGCTGCTGCGCAGGGTTTCATCGACGACCACATGACCATGTTCCAGCCGCATACCCAGATGGTCGATACCATCGGGCAACACCGCCACGCGCCCGGTTGCCATCAGCACCGCATCGCCCTGCACGGACTGTGACTTGCCGTTTTGCGTATAGCGCACGGCATACCCGTCACGCGCGTGTTCGATGGCCGTGACTTGTGCTGATCGTTCGATGCGCACGCGTTGCGCCAGGCTGGCGTGCAGAAAATCCGCCAGTTCCGCATCGAACCCGGGCAGCACCTGCGCGGTGAATTCCAGCACGCTGACCGCGCTGCCCAGCGCCTGCAGCATCGAGGCGGTTTCCACGCCGATATAACCACCGCCGATGATGATCAGGTGCCCAGGCTGAGGCAGATCTGCGCCGATCCGAAACAGCTCATGCGAAGTGATGGCCAGTTCTGCTCCGCGGATCGGCAGCCGCGCCGGGCGTGAACCGGTGCCCAGGATCAGATGGCGAAATTCGACCTCCCGCGCGTCGCCGTCAGCGGCATCGATGCGCGCACGATTGGGCGCGACGATCGCGCCGCGCCCTTGCACGAACAGCGCGCCGCCTCGGGCGATTTCCTCGCGGTGCTGCGCGTAGCGCGTGTTCTGCACGCGGTCCTTGTGCGCCAGCACGGCGCGCCAATCGACTGCGGGCTTGTCGCCGCGCAGGCCGAAGTTGCCGAACTTGTCCGCAAGCGCCCGCACCAGCGCCGCTTCGCGCATCGCTTTCGAAGGTACGCAGCCCTCGGCCAGGCAATCGCCGCCGAGATTGCCGATCGGGTCGACCAGCAGCACGCTGTTGCCGGATCTGGCGAGAAAGAATGCCGCCGGATAGCCCGCACCGCCCGCGCCGAGGATCAGCACATCCACCGCGGCAGGCAGGGATTTCAAGGGAGTGAAAACTCCTGGATTCATGGTCGAACTCCTTGGTGCGCGTGCACCTGGCATCCACGCCGGGGACGCCACAGGCCACGGCGCGATGCTCAACAATGCATCCAATCTGATCCATGCTGCTTGACCCTGGTCAAGCGGTGTCGTCGTCGTAATCTCTTGTAAACGAACGTGCGCGGGCCCGCGCATGCACCGGATCGGTGATTTGCATCGCATGGAGAGCGGTTTGCAAAACCGCTCCGGCACAGGGATGTGCCGCTGCGACGAGCATGCAAGTGCTCGTCGTGGCGAAGGCGGCGCAGCTTTGCCGCGCCCGTTCGTTTGCAAACCGCAGCAGGATGCCCGGTTGCGCAAACCGATCCGGAATGCGACGCCGTGTGCCCTCGAACCCGCGGCGTGCATGATCGCTCCAGCGCCGGAATCATCCGCGCACCGGCGCACTTTGCCCGCCGCATGCGCACCAATGCTTGCCAAACGCTCACACCCTGCCTATGTTGTGGATGGGGAAACAAGAGGGGTGATCATGATCCGCCTGTTGCTCGTGGACGATCACGAATTGGTGCGCACTGGCTTCAAGCTCATTCTCGGTCAGCAATCCGACATGCAGGTCGTCGGTGAAGCAGCCAGCGCCGAGGAGGGGCTGCACCTGATCCGCTCGCTCGCCCCCGACGTCGCGCTGGTGGATGTGCACATGCCCGGCATGAGCGGCATCGAGCTGACCGAACGCGTGATCCGCGCGCAACTGTCCACGCGCATCGTGGTACTGACCGTGGTCAACGACGCGCGTTTCCCGCGTCGCCTGCTCGAAGCCGGCGCATTGGGCTATCTGACCAAGGGGTGTGCCGCCAATGAATTGCTGACCGCGATTCGTCACGTCGCGGACGGGCGTCGCTATCTCGCGCCGGATGTCGCCCAGCAACTCGCGCTGGCCACGCTTGATGGCGAGGGTTCGCCGTTCGAGCGCCTGTCCGCGCGCGAGATGGAAGTGGCCATGATGCTGGTACGCGGCAAGCCGATTTTCGTGATCGCCGAGCAGTTGCACCTGAGCCCCAAGACCGTGTCGACCTACAAGCAGCGGCTGATGAACAAACTGGAAGTGGAGAATCTGATCGCGTTGGCGCACTTGATGGAAGCGCACAGCCTGATCGAACCGCGCGCAGGCGCGAGCTCGCCCAAGTAGCCTGGCGCCGGCATGCGAGGGAAGGTTTGCGGCCGTGCGTCGCGGCGCGCGTCGATTTGTCAGCCGTGCGCAGGGCGTGGATAATCGCGTTTTGGTCGGTCATTCCATGAGCGCACGCCTGCTCGACGGTCGCAAGGTCGCCGACGAATTACTGCAACGCATTGCCGCGCGGGTTGCCGTGCGCCGCGCGTCCGGCCACGTGCCGCCGAGTCTTGCCGTGGTGCTGGTGGGGGCCGATCCGGCCTCGTCCGTGTATGTGCGCAACAAACGGCGCGCCAGCAAGCAGGTCGGTTTCAGCGCGCGCGACATCGATCTCCCGGCCACGATCAGCCAGCCCGAGTTGATGGCGCTGATCAGCGACCTGAATCGTGACGACTCGGTGCACGGCATACTCGTGCAGCTGCCGCTGCCGCCACATCTGGATGCCACCGCGCTGATCAACCACATCGATCCGCGCAAGGACGTCGATGGCTTCCATGCCGAGAACGTCGGCCGCCTGGCGCTGCGCCAGCTCGGTTTGCGCCCGTGCACGCCCAAGGGCGTGATGACCCTGCTGGCGCACACCGATCGCCCGGTACGCGGCCAGCATGCGGTGGTGGTGGGCGTATCCAACCATGTCGGCCGGCCGCTGGTGTTGGAACTGCTGATCGCCGGTTGCACCACGACCTGCTGCCACAAGTTCACCCGTGACCTTGAACATCACGTGCGCGACGCCGACATCCTGATCGTCGCGGTTGGCAGGCCGGCGCTGGTGCCGGGCGCATGGATAAAACCCGGTGCGGTGGTCATCGATGTGGGCATCAATCGTCTCGACGATGGGCGCCTGATTGGCGATGTCGAATTCGCCGCCGCCGCCGAACGCGCCGCCTGGATCACGCCGGTGCCAGGCGGTGTCGGGCCGATGACGGTGGCCACGCTGATGGAAAACACGCTCGAGGCCGCCGAGGCGCTCGATCCATGAATCACTTCTCTTGAGACTTCTGCCATGCGCATCCTCACCGAAGCCCTGACTTATGACGATGTTTATCTGGTGCCTGCGTATTCCGAGGTACTGCCGCGTGATGTCGACATCGGCGCGCAACTGACGCGGCAGATCCGGCTCAACATTCCGCTGGTCTCGGCGGCCATGGATACGGTGACCGAGGCGCGCCTGGCCATCACCATGGCGCAAAGCGGCGGCATCGGCATCATCCACAAGAACATGACGCCCGAGCAGCAAGCCGCCGAAGTGCGCATGGTGAAGAAATTCGAGGCCGGCGTGATCCGCAATCCGATCACCGTGGCGCCGCAGACCTCGATTCGCGAGGTCATGCACATCACGCACGCACACAATATCTCGGGTGTGCCGGTGGTCGACGGCAACCAGCTCGTCGGCATCGTCACCAGTCGCGACCTGCGCTTCGAGCGCAAGCATGAAGACCCGGTGAAGAACATCATGACGCGCAAGGAAAAACTCATTACCGTGCGCGAGGGGGCAGGGCACGATGAAGTGCTCGAGCTGTTGCACCGCAATCGCATCGAGAAGGTGCTGGTGGTCAACGATGCCTTCGAACTGCGCGGGCTGATCACGGTCAAGGACATTCAGAAGGCGCGTGACAATCCGCATGCGGCCAAGGACGCGCACGAGCGTCTGCGTGTCGGTGCCGCAGTGGGCGTCGGCGGCGAAACCGAGCAACGCGTCGCGGCTCTGGCAGAAGCAGGCGTCGATGTGGTGGTCGTGGACACGGCGCATGGTCATTCGCATGGCGTCATCGAGCGCGTGCGCTGGATCAAGCACCGCTTCCCTGGGTTGCAGGTCGTGGCCGGCAACATCGTCACGGGCGACGCCGCACGCGCGCTGGTCGACGCCGGCGTCGATGCGGTGAAAGTGGGCGTGGGCCCCGGCTCGATCTGCACCACGCGCATCGTCGCTGGTGTCGGCGTGCCGCAGATCAGCGCCATCGCCATGGTCGCCGAAGCCCTGGAAGGCAGCGGCGTGCCGCTGATCGCCGATGGCGGCGTGCGCTATTCCGGCGATGTCGCCAAGGCGATTGCCGCGGGCGCATCCACCGTGATGCTGGGCTCGATGTTTGCCGGTACCGAGGAGGCGCCAGGCGATGTCGAGTTGTACCAGGGCCGTTCCTACAAGAGCTATCGCGGCATGGGATCGCTGGGTGCGATGCAGCTCGGCTCCAAGGATCGCTATTTCCAGGAAGAGGCCGACGCCGACAAGCTGGTGCCGGAGGGCATCGAGGGCCGCGTGCCGTACCGTGGCCCGTTGCGCGCCATCGTGCACCAGCTGATCGGCGGCCTGCGCGCGTCCATGGGCTACTGCGGTTGCGCCAACATCGAGCAGATGCGCAGCAAGCCGCAGTTCGTGCGCGTTACCGGCGCCGGCACGCGCGAAGCGCATGTGCATGACGTGCAGATCACCAAGGAAGCGCCGAATTACCGCATGGATTGATGCGGCGAGCGAAATGAGCAGTCGTCACGATTCCGGGCTCGGTTTTCGAGCCCCAGGTCCAGAGCCCCGATGCCTACCAATATCCACTCCGACAAGATCCTGATCCTTGATTTTGGCTCGCAGTACACGCAGCTCATCGCGCGGCGCGTGCGCGAGATCGGCGTGTATTGCGAGATCTGGGCGTGGGATCACGACCCCGTTGAAATCACGCGCTTCGCTCCGCGTGGCGTGATTCTCTCGGGCGGCCCGGAGTCGGCCACCGCGGCAGGATCGCCGCGTGCGCCGCGCGCGGTGTTCGATCTGGGCGTGCCGCTGCTGGGCATCTGCTACGGCATGCAGACCATGGCCGTGCAATTGGGCGGCAGGGTCGAAGGCGGTCACGCGCGCGAGTTCGGTTATGCGGCGATCGACCTGACTGCGCCGTGCGCACTGTTCGACGGGCTCGATGATCGCGCCGATGGGCGTGCCGAGACGCGCGCGCGCAAGCTGGACGCGTGGATGTCGCATGGCGATCGCGTGACCGCCATGCCGACTGGTTTTGCGCTGGCCGCGGCCACCGAGAGCATTCCCATCGCCGCGATGGTCGATGCCGATCGGCGCTGGTTCGGCGTGCAATTTCATCCGGAGGTCACCCACACACGCCAGGGCAGCGAGATCCTGCGCCGCTTCGTGGTCGATGTATGTGGCTGCGCGACCGCGTGGACGCCGGCGGGAATCATCGCCGATGCCATCGCATCGGTGCGTGCGCAGGTGGGCGCGCAGCGCGTGCTGCTGGGCCTTTCGGGCGGCGTCGATTCATCCGTGGTCGCAGCGCTGCTCAAGCGCGCCATCGGCGAGCAGCTCACCTGCGTGTTCGTCGACACCGGCCTGTTGCGTCATGGCGAAGGCGACCAGGTCATGGCGACCATGGCCGAGCACATGGGCGTGCGGGTCATCCGTGTCGATGCCGCGCCACGGTTCTTCGCGGCCCTGGCCGGTGTCGTCGACCCGGAGGCCAAACGCAAGATCATCGGGCGTCTCTTCGTCGAGGTATTCGACGAGCAGGCCAGCAAGCTCAGCGCTGTGCACTGGCTGGCCCAGGGCACGATTTACCCCGACGTGATCGAATCCGCCGGCGCCAAGACCGGCAAGGCGCACGTGATCAAGAGCCACCACAACGTCGGCGGGCTGCCCGAGCGCATGCAACTCAAGCTGCTCGAACCATTGCGCGAATTGTTCAAGGACGAAGTGCGCCGTATCGGC
>DZBX01000101.1 GCA_022730075.1 Rhodanobacter sp.
ACGAACCCTGGGTGGTCACCGACGGCGGCTACCTGCACGGCGCGCTGGCGCCCGGTCACCGCAGCCTGTACGAGGCGCCCATCGCCACGCACCACCTGCTGCGCGCGCACGGCGCCGCGGTGCAGCGCTACCGCAGCGTCGGCAAGCACCAGATCGGCCTGGTGGTGAACCTGGAGCCCAAGTACGCCGCCAGCGACAGCGCTGCCGACCAAGCTGCCACGCGCCGCGCGCACGCCTACATGAATGGCCAGTACCTCGATCCGGTATTCCTCGGCCGCTATCCCGAGGAAATGCGCGAGATCTTCGGCGTCGCGTGGCCGCAATGGCCCGCCGCCGATTACGAGCTGATCAAGCAGAAGCTCGATTTCATCGGCTTCAACTACTACACGCGCAGCGTCACCCGCGACGCGCCCGAAGCCTGGCCGGTGCGTGCCGGACGCGTGATCCAGCCGCAAGCCACGTACACCGAAACCAGCTGGGAAGTGTTCCCGCAGGGGCTCACCGACACGCTGGCGTGGATCCGGGAACGCTATGCCAATCCGCCGGTCTACATCACCGAGAACGGCGCGGCGTTCTACGATCCCCCGGTCGCGGAAAACGGTCGGGTAGTCGATTCGCTGCGCGTGGATTATCTTCGCAAACACATCGGCGCGGTGCATGCGGCAATCGCGGCCGGCTCGGATGTTCGCGGCTACATGGCGTGGTCGCTGCTGGACAACTTCGAGTGGTCGCTGGGTTTCGCCAAACGCTTCGGGCTGGTGCACGTCAATTACGCCACCCAGCAGCGCACCCCCAAGGACAGCGCGCGCTATTACAGCCGCGTGGTCGCCAGCAATGGAGCCGCGCTGCACGAGGATCCCTGATGCACGAGCAACTTGTACTGTTCGGCGCCACCGGAGACCTGGCCGCCGGCCAGGTCGTGCCGGCACTCGCCAATCTGCTGCGCGACCGGCTGCTGCCCGCCAACTTCCGCATCCACGCCGTCGGCAAGACCCGCTTCGATTCGGACGCAGCGTTCCATCAATGGCTGAGCGAGCGCATCGCCCGGCGCGCCGGCGATGCCTGCGATGCGGACGCGCTGCGCGAACTGCTCACGCGCACCACGTACACCGCGGTCGATCTGCGCCAACCCGAGGCGCTGGCCGCGACGCTGAAGGTCGACCCGCGCGGCGGCGTGCTCAGCTATCTGGCGGTGCCGCCGGATTTGTTCGTGCCCATCGCGCAAGGCTTGAAACTGGCGGGCCTGCTCGAGGAACCCTCGCGCCTGATGCTGGAAAAACCCATCGGCAGCGATCTGGCCAGCGCGCGCGCCATCAATGCCGCCATCGCCGCCTGCGTGCCCGAGGCGCGCGTGTTCCGCCTCGACCACTACCTCGGCAAGGCCACGGTGCAGAACCTGCTGGCGCTGCGTTTCGGCAACACCCTGCTGGAAGCCGTATGGAGCCGGCGCTGGATCGAGCGCGTCGACTTGCTGGTGGCCGAGACCGCCGGCGTGGACGGGCGCGAGCAGTATTACTCGCGTTACGGCGCGCTGCGCGACATGGTGCAGAACCACATGCTGCAGATGCTCTGCCTGATCGCCATGGAACCACCGGCCGCGATGGACGCCGACACCGTGCGCGATCAGAAACTCATGGTGCTGCGCGCGCTGCGTCCGTTCACTACCGCGATGGCACCGGGTGAATCGGTACGCGGCGTGTACCAGGCCGGTGTGGTCGGCGCACAGCCGGTGGGCGGCTTCAACCAGCTCGAAGGGCAGTCGGTGGAAACCTTCGTTGCCCTGCGCGCGCACATCGACAACTGGCGCTGGGCCGGGGTGCCGTTCAACCTGGTGCACGGCAAGCGCCTGGCCACGCGCTCCACGCAAATCGTGGTCACCTTCAAGCCGGTCTCGCACTGGTTGTTCGAGAAACCCAATCGCCAGCAAGCCGCGCCCAACCGCCTGCTGGTGCGTCTGCAGCCCGAGGAAAACATCGAACTGCAACTGATGAGTAGCCTGGCCGGGCCGGAATGGGGCGCGATGGAACTGCAGTCGCTGCCGCTGAATCTGTCCGTGGCGCCGACGCGGCGCCGCCGCATCGCCTACGAGCGCCTGTTCCTGGATGCACTCAATGGCCGTCACGCGCTGTTCGTGCGCGATGACGAAGTCGAGGCCGCGTGGAAGTGGATCGACAGCATCGCCGATGCCTGGCGCGGCGCCGACTGCGCGCTGCAGCCCTACCCGGCCGGTTCGTGGGGTCCACAGGCGGCGGCGCCGTTCCTGCCCTCGTCGATGTCCGGCGGCACGCACGCCAAGGCATCGGCATGAGCGCGCCCGACGTGCTGCTCGCCGACGTCGGCGGCACCAATCTGCGTCTGGTACTGGCCGATGCCGAGCACGGCGTGGACCATGCCAGCCTGGTCAGCCTGCGCGTGGCCGAGCATCCATCGCTGGAGGCCGCCGCGCGCGGCTATCTGCGTGCGCACGGCGCCAAGCCCGAGGTCGCGGTGTTCGCCGTGGCCGGGCGCGTCGAGCAAGGCCACGCGCAGATCACCAATCATCCGTGGCAGATCGACTGCACCGCGCTGCGCGCGCTGCTGCAGATCCCGCGCATCAAGCTGGTCAACGATTTCGCCGCGATGGGCGCCAGCCTGGCCGCGCTGGGCGCTGAGGACATGGCGGCGATCGGCCCCGGCCTGCCCGAACTCGCGGCCAGCAGCGACGGCTGTTTCGCCGTGCTGGGGCCGGGCACCGGTCTCGGCGCCACCGCCGTGTTGCGTCGCGGCGGGCGCTGGCTGGTGATGGAAACCGAAGGCGGCCACATCGGCTTCGCCCCGCAGGACGCGCTGGAAATCGAACTGCTGCGCGTGCTCGCCGCGCGCTTCGGGCGCGTGTCCAACGAGCGCCTGATCTGCGGCAGCGGGCTATTGAACCTGTACCGCGCGCTGGGTGAGGTGCGTGGCGAACCGGCGCCGGCACTGACGCCCGAGGCGGTCACCTCCGACGCGCTGCGCGGCGACGTGCTGGCGCTGGCGGCGCTGGAGCGCTTCGCGCTGATCCTCGGCGGCGTGGCCGGGGATCTGGTGCTGGCCTACGGCGCCTGGGATGGCGTGCTGCTGGCCGGCGGGCTGATTCCGCAATTGCTGCCGCGTTTGCGCGGCGGCGATTTTCGCGCGCGCTTTACCGGCAAGGGCCGTTTCGGCGCCACGCTGGAGCGCATCCCCAGCGCCGCGATCATGCACGCGCAGCCCGGCCTGCTGGGCGCATTGGCCATCGCCAGCATGCGCGCCGAGGTCCACCACTGCGGCGCCAACTCGGGAGACTGCGCATGAGCACGCGACCCACCCCGGCCACGTCCGGCATGGCCCCCGAACACGCCGCGCGCTGCATCTTCCTGCCCTACGCGGATGCCGAGGCCTGGGCCACGGCCGCGGCCGGCGCGATCGGCGCCGCGCTGCAACTGGCACTGGCCAGCCATGGCCGCGCGCTGCTGCTGGTCTCCGGCGGCAGCACGCCGGCGCCGGTGCTGGGTGCGCTGGCCAGACAGCCGCTGCCGTGGGCGCAGATCAGCATCGGCCTGGTCGATGAGCGCGTGACCGACGATGCCGCCGGGCGCAACGACGTGCTCACGCGCCGTACCCTGCTGGATCAGGGCGCGCAGGCCGCCAGCTTCCATCCGCTGCTGACCGACGCCACGCTGGATGCCGCCGCCGCGGCACGCGATGCCTCGACCTGGCTGCAGGGTTTCGGCATCCCGCCCAGCGCCGTGATCCTGGGCATGGGCGATGACACGCATACCGCATCGCTATTTCCCGGTTCGCGCGACCTCGCCGCCGCGCTGACCACGACGCAAGCCTACGCGGCCATCGACGCCAGCGGCTGCGCGGTGGCCGGGCAGTACCCGCAGCGCGTCAGCCTGACCCCGGCCGGTCTGGCGGCGGCGCGCAAACGCGTGCTGCTGCTGCGCGGCCAGGACAAGCTCGCCGCGTTCCAGCACGCGCTGACGGTGAACGATGCGCACACGGCGCCGATCTGCGTCGCCTGCGACACGCCCGGCGCCATGCTGGAAGTGTATTGGGCACCCTGATGCGCGCGCGACGCGATCGCCCGCCCACCGGCGCACACCTCTTCCGCGCGCGCAGCGTGCTGCGCGGCGCGCGCGTCACCTCGGAGTCGACATGAGCATCCACCCGCGTCTGCATGCAATCACCGAGCGCATCCGCCAGCGCAGCGCGCCGCTGCGCGGGCGCTATCTCGCCGCCATCGCCGCGGTGCCGCGCGATCCGGCGCGCCGGCATCTGAGTTGCGGCAACCTCGCGCATGGCTTCGCCGCCAGTGACGCCGAAGCCAAGGCACGACTGCGCGGCAGCGCGGTGCCCAACCTCGGCATCGTCAGCGCCTACAACGACATGCTCTCGGCGCACCAGCCGTTCGAGGGCTACCCGGCGTTGATTCGCGCCACCGCGCTGGCCGCCGGCGCCACCGCGCAGGTCGCCGGCGGCGTGCCGGCGATGTGCGATGGCATCACCCAGGGCCAGGCCGGCATGGAGCTGAGCCTGTTCAGCCGCGACGTGATCGCGCAGGCCACGGCCATCGCGCTCAGCCACGCCATGTTCGACAGCAGCGTGTACCTCGGCGTGTGCGACAAGATCGTGCCCGGCATGCTGATCGGCGCGCTCAGCTTCGGCCACCTGCCGGCGATCTTCGTGCCGGCCGGGCCGATGCCCTCGGGCATCTCCAACCAGGCCAAGGCCAAGGTGCGCGAGCGTTACGCCGCCGGCCAGGCCACGCGCGACGAACTGCTGGAGGCCGAAGCCGAGTCGTATCACGCGCCCGGCACCTGCACCTTTTACGGCACCGCCAACTCCAACCAGTTGCTGCTGGAGGCCATGGGCCTGATGCTGCCCGGCGCGGCCTTCGTCAATCCCGGCACGCCGCTGCGCGAGGCGCTGACCCGCGCCGCCACGCTGCGCGCGATCGAGATCAGCACGCTCGGCCACGACTACCGGCCGCTGGGCGAGCTGGTGGACGAACGCGCCATCGTCAACGCGCTGGCCGTGCTGCTGGCCACCGGCGGCTCCACCAACCACAGCATCCACTGGGTGGCGGTGGCGCGCGCGGCGGGCATCGTCATCGACTGGACCGACATCCACGAACTGTCCGCGATCATCCCGCTGCTGGTGCGCATGTACCCCAACGGCGATGGCGACGTGAACCGTTTCGATAGCGCCGGCGGCATCGGTTTCGTGCTGCGCGAGCTGCTCGACGCCGGCCTGCTGCATGCCGATGCGCGCACCGTGTTCGGCGCCAGCCTGCGCGAGCACGCGCGCCGACCGCAGGTGGATGACGGAGGCCGCCTGCACTGGATCGATGCGCCAGCCAGCAGCAGCGACCGCGACGTCCTGCGCGGCGTGCAGGACGCCTTCGAGCCGCACGGCGGCCTGCGCCTGGTGCAGGGCAACCTTGGCCGTGCACTGGTCAAGATCGCCGCGCTGAAACCCGAGCAGCGCCGCATCCGCGCGCCCGCGGTCGTGCTGCACGACCAGCACACGCTGGCGCGCCGCCATGCCGCGGGCGAGCTGCCGGCGGATTTCGTCGCCGTGCTGCGCTTCCAGGGCCCGCACGCCAATGGCATGCCCGAACTGCACAGCCTGACCCCGCTGCTGGGCCACCTGCAGAATCAGGGCCGGCGCGTGGCGCTGGTGACCGACGGGCGCCTGTCGGGCGCTTCCGGCAAGACGCTCTCGGCCATCCATCTGACCCCCGAGGCGGCGCGTGGCGGCCTGCTGGCCAAGGTGCAGGACGGCGACCTGATCACCCTCGACACCGAAACCGGTGTGCTGGCGCTGGACGTCGATGCCGCCACGCTGGCCGCGCGCACGGCGGTGGCCACACCGCGCAGCGGCTGCGACGTCGGCCGGCGCCTGTTCGGCCACAGCCGCGCACAGGTGCTCGATGCCGAGCACGGCGCGTTATCGATCAGCCTCGATCCCGAGGATTGCAGCGACGCCGCCGACGCATTGCGCACGCCGCCCGCATCCGCAGCAGGAGCCCACGCATGAACACGCCCGACCTCGCCACCCGGCAACACGATGCGCTGAACCTGCTGCGCCGCGCGCGCATCATGCCGGTGCTCAGCCTCGCTTCCGCCGAACAAGGTCTGGCCTGCGCCAGGGCGCTGGCCGCCGGCGGATTGAGCGCCATCGAAGTAACCCTGCGCACGCCCGCCGCGCTGGCCGCGATCCGCGCCATCCGCGACGCCGGCCTGGCGCTGACCGTGGGCGCCGGCACCGTGCTGGACGCCGCGCAACTGGACGCCGCGATCGCGCACGGCGCCGAGTTCATCGTCACCCCCGGCACGCCGCCGGCGCTGGCCGACGCGCTGCAACGCGCGCCGCTACCGGTGATCCCCGGCGCGGCCAGCGCCAGCGAGATCATGGCGCTGCACGCGCGTGGCTTTCGCACGCTCAAGTTCTTCCCCGCCGCCGCGATCGGCGGCGTGGCCGCGCTGAAGGCACTGCACGGCCCCTTCGCCGAGCTGAGCTTCTGCCCCACCGGCGGCATCGGCGAGCACGACGCCAGGGATTATCTGGCCCTGCCCAACGTCCCCTGCGTCGGCGGCTCGTGGATGGTGAAGAAGGACTGGCTGGACGCCGGCGACTGGGCGGCGGTCAGCGCCAGCGCGCGGCGCAGCCTGGGCGGCTGATCCGGCCCTCGCCACCGGCGCCGACGCAGCCCCCGCGCGCGGACCGATGCCGACAGGCAACACGGTTCGCCGCGTGGTCGTCCAGCGCATGCGATTCCTGCACATTTCCAGCCGCATCCGGCATGGTCCGATGGCCGGGTCGGCGGCCCCACATGGCGCGACTACCTGCCGGCGAGGGGTGCCGCCATGTGGACGGGATGGTGCCCACCCATTACCGGTAGATCACGCGGTAGCTATACAGGAAGCGCTCGCGCACCGCCTGGTCATGGAGCTCCGGCACGGTGCGGCCAGCCAGCGGATGCGCAGCGATGGCGTCACCCAACTCGAACAAGGCAGCCACCACGCGCTGCGCGTGATGCGGTGAGTCACGCGCGATAAACCCAGCGATGGCGTCGATGTCGTCGAGCGACTCGCTCGACCAGATCAGTTCGGCAGCCATCGCGACAGGCGCTCACGCGCTTGTTCGCGGGTGTAGCTGCGGCCTGCGGCCACGTCGGCGCGACCGCGCCGGATCTTCTCCAGCACGTACAGGTGATACTGGATGTCTTCCAGCGTGGCATCGTCGGGCAACTGCGCCAGCAGTTGCTCTACTTCTTGCTTGGCGGAGACGGGCGCGTTCATGACGGGATTCACCGTGGGTGCGTGGTTTCATCTTAGCAGCGGCGGCTAAAGAGGATCGGTCGGGAGCGAAGACGACGTTTCTTCTTCGGCTTTTGCTGCAGTTTGCTGATGTGCGGTTTTGGATTGCAACGCGCTGGCGCGGGTCACAGGTCGCTCAAGTCGGTCGGCAACAGCTGGGCACAGTGCATCACGGCCACCACGTCGATGTGGTCGGCAAGCAGACGATAGATGATGCGGTAGTTGCCTTCGATCAGCTCGCGCACGTCATCGCGGGTGTAATCGGGCACGCGCCGGCCAGAGTTCGGGAACGCTGCGATCTGCCCGACCCGGTGCACGATCTGCTGCGTGGTGCGCAACGCCGCGGCGGGATTGTCTTGCGCGATGTAGGCGTGGATCTCTTCGAGGCGCGTCAGTGCGAGCCGCGACCAGTGCAACTTCACTCAGGCAGGCCATAGCGCCGCGCTACTTCTTCGTGCGGAACTGTGCGGCCGGCCTCGCAGTCGGCCAGGCCCGCCTCGATCTCGCGCCGCAGCACCAGGTGATACAGCGCATCGTCCGTGGTCGCGGTGTCTGGCAGTTCGTCGGCCAGCGTGTGCAGGTATTGCTTGAGCGGTTGTGCAGTGACAGGCATGGCGGTTACCTCGTGCGTGGCTGCAAGTTTAC
>DZBX01000262.1 GCA_022730075.1 Rhodanobacter sp.
GCAAGCCGGGGTGTGACAGCGAGCCGGGGCGTATCCCCCTCTGCAGCACGCTGGCCCTTGCTAAAAGTAACCTACCAGGTTAATTTCGCCATGGAGAAAGGCACACCTCACTGCAAGCTGGCCGTCGTGAAGGCCTTGGCCCGTGCAGGCCAGGTGCGCACGACAAGGGCTGCCCGCGAAGGTGGCGCGGCGTTGCGGTTCGATTTCGACGGCATGCTTGCCGTGGTTCTGGCGCTGACCACCGCCGACTTCCACAAGAGCATGACAACCCACGCGGACCATCGGGTGTGGCAGGACGTTTACCGCCCAACGACGTCGGCCGGCGAGATGTATCTCAAGCTGATGGTGATTGATGACGTGCTCATCGTGTCTTTCAAGGAGCTATGACCATGAAGTGCCCGATTTGCGGAGCGGAAAAGCTGGTGCACGACACCCGCGATGTGCCCTACACCTACAAGGGCGAGTCGACCGTGCTTACCCAAGTGACGGGCGACTTTTGTCCTGCCTGTAAGGAGTCGATTCTGGATGCGGCTGAATCGCGCCGCACGATGAGCCTGATGTTGGCATTCAACAAACAGGTGAACGCCGCGATGGTCAATCCGGACTTCATCGCCAGCGTGCGCAAGAAGCTGCGCCTCGACCAGCAAGAGGCGGCCGAGATTTTCGGCGGCGGTGTCAATGCCTTTTCCCGTTATGAAAACGGCAAGACCAAGCCACCTCTGGCACTGGTGAAACTCTTGAAAGTGCTTGAGCGTCATCCGGACTTACTGGCCGAAGTGCGGGCTGCCTGAGTTGCCGCGGTGTTTCGCCGCGTGTTTGCCAACGATGCACGGGTGACGCTGCATGCCTGCGCGGTGGGCGAGCATACCGGCACGGTGCTGATGCACGATGACTGGTGGTGTGTTCCGGTCATTGCTGACCGCCGCACCGGGGTTGACCGGGCTTGTCGCAGCACCGGTTCAGCATGATAATGCTCATGATCATGTGAAGTACGCGCCCGCCCCGAACACACCGGAGACCGCTCATGCCCGCCACCGCACGTGTCACGATTTTGATGGATCCCGCCGAGAAGCGGGCACTGGAAACGCGCGCCAAGCGTGAAAACGTGTCGCTGGGCGAGCTGATCCGTCGAGCGGCCCTGGCGCCGAAGCAGGATGAGGACGCAGCTCTGCGCGCCGCGGTCGACATGCTGCGCAAGTCGAACGCGACGGCGAAAGCGGCGCTTGACCTGGCACTGTCCAATATCGATGCCCGCGAGAAGGCTTGGCCGGAACGCGAACGCAAGGCCGTGGCCAAGGGTCGCGCGCTGGCTGCCGAGTGGCAAGCGCGGGCATGAGCACGCTTGGCGACGTGCTCAAGGGCATTCGGGAAACCATCGTCATGGATGAGCGTGTTCGAGCGCTCAGTGAACGCGTGGACCGAATGGACGCACAACTCGCCGACACGCGCGAACGGTTGATCGTGATCGAAACCATGCTGTCGCTTCTGCGGCCACAGGGCGGGACTCCACGGTTACCGGGGCACTGACGGAACCAAGCCGCGGCTAGCGCCGGTCATCGCCAGCATCGCGGTCAGCGATTTGCAGCGGACCGGTCACACATCGCCAGAACGCTGGTCAGCCATTGACAGCATGCGCACCTGCACGTGGACGATCTGGCCCGCGCCTGCCTGTACGTGATGGAACATTACGAGGGCGAGGCGTTCCTCAATGCGGGCGTCGGTGAGGACGTGAGCATCCGCG
>DZBX01000102.1 GCA_022730075.1 Rhodanobacter sp.
TTCAGCGCCGCCTGCTGCATGGCGCGGCCGTAGCTGAAACTCAGCGGCCACGGGTGCGGGCCCATCTGGTTCATGGCGTTGAGGTGCGCGGTGGACTGCTCGTCGCTCTGCCCGCCAGACAGGAACACGATGCCCGGCAACGCAGCCGGCACGGTGGACTTGAGGCAGCGCACGGTCGCATCGGCGACCTCCTCGACATCGACCTGCTCGTCGCAGTCCTTGCCGGGAATGACCATGCTGGCCTTGAGGATGGTGCCCTCGAGCATGACGTTGTGCTCGTACAGCGAGGCGAACAGCGAACGCAGCACCGCCTCGGTCACCTCGTAGCACACGCCGATGTCGTGCTCGCCGTCCATCAGCACCTCGGGCTCGACCATGGGCACGATGCCGGCTTCCTGGCACAACGCGGCGTAGCGCGCCAATGCGTGATTGTTGGCCTCGATGCAGGTCGAGCTGGGCATGTCCTCGCCGATATGGATCACCGCGCGCCACTTGGCGAACTGCGCGCCGAGCTTGACGTATTCAGCGAGGCGCTGGCGCAGGCCATCAAGACCTTCGGTGACCACTTCGCCGGGGAACCCGGCCAACGGCTGCGGACCCATGTCCACCTTGATGCCGGGCAGGATGCCGGCCGCGCGCATGACCTCGGTGAAACGCTTGCCGGCGCGCGTGGACTGACGGATGGTTTCGTCGTACAGGATGGCGCCGGAGATGTGGTCGGACAGGCCCGGCGCGGTCAGCAGCAGCTCGCGGTAGGCGCGGCGGTTGTCCTCGCTGTCGACAATGCCGACGGCATCGAAGCGCTTCTTGATGGTGTTGTTGGACTCGTCGATGGCGATGATGCCCTTGCCCGGCGCCACCATGGCCTGGGCGATTTCTTCCAGTTGTTCGATGCTCATTGGCAAGTCTCCGCGTCACGAGAGGGGCGCGGCATACCCGCGCAGCCGCTCAGTATAGCGACGCGCGACGCGCCGCTCAGTGTGCCGCGTAGCCAGGCAGCACGCAGGGCTGCAGATAACGCTTGCGCTCGGCGAGAATGCGCGCCCGCGCAGCCGGCGCTGCATCGGCCTGCGCCTGCGGCAGGTTGAACGGCACGATCAGGTAGCTGGCGATCGGCAGTTGCGCGGTATTGGCCGCCGCCGGCCGGTAGCGGTAGGACTCGATCATGCTGACCGCCGCTGGGCCCAGATCGCTCAACGGCACGATCCTGGCCGCGCGCACGTCCATCGGCTTGCCGTTGCCGCCGATGATGAAGCTCACTGCCACGCAGCCCGGCTTGTTGATGTTGGTGCCGGTGTAGGGCAGATTGACATCGACGTGGCTGACATCGACCACCCAGTAATGGTCGATATGCTCGGGCGGCACGCGCTGCACGCTTTGCGCCAGGACCAGCGCGGGCAGCACGGCCAGCGCGACCCCGATGAGCGCGCCCTGCGCGCGCCGCGTGGTGGAATGCAGACGGGTCATGAAAGCTCTCCGCGGTACGGGAACACCAGCATAGCCGTTGCCGCGCATCCCGCGACGGCGTTGCGCGACATGGTTCAGGGCGGCATCGCGGGCGTGCCTGAAGGTCACAGCTCGCGCGGGCTTTCCACGCCACCGCGCTCGCCGACCGAAATCAGCTTGAGCGTGTTGGTGCCGCCATGCCGACCCACCTCGCCGTGGGTCAACAACACGCGCGATCCTGCGTCGAGCAGGCCAAGATCAGTGAGGTGATGGATCGCGGCGCGCACCAGCGCAGCGGCGTCGTCGCCGACGTCACCGCTGCTGAACGCCACCGGCTGCACATCGCGCAGCAGGCGCATGCGCCGGCGCGCGGCGGGATTGTGCGAGAGCGCGTAAATCGGCACCGTGGAGCGGTAGCGCGACAGCCACTGCGCGGTGGCGCCGGATTCGGTCAGCGCCACGATGGCCGCGGCGTCGATGCGATTGGCCAGGTCCATGGCCGCATGGGCGATGGCCTGATCACTGCGGTCCAGGCGCTGTGCGCCCGGCCACGCGGCGTAATCCTGCGCCTGAAACTGGCGCTCGGCACCAACGCAAATGCGGTGCAGCGCGGCCACCGCCAGATCGGGATGCGCGCCGGAGGCGCTCTCCTGCGACAACATCACCGCGTCGGTGCCATCGAGCACGGCGTTGGCCACATCCAGCACTTCGGCACGGGTCGGGATCGGCGCGCTGACCATGCTTTGCAGCATCTGCGTGGCGGTGATCACCGCGCGGTTGCGGCTGACCGCCTGACGGATGATTTTTTTCTGCAGACCGGGCAATTCGGCGTCACCGATCTCCACGCCCAAGTCGCCGCGCGCGACCATCACCGCATCGGAGGCGTCGATGATCTCGTCGAGCACCGGGATGGCATCGGCGCGCTCGATCTTGGCCACCAGCCAGGCATCGCCGCCGGCCTCTCGCAGCAGGCGCCGCGCTTCCTCGATATCCGCCGCCGAGCGCACGAAGGACACCGCGAGAAAATCGGCCTCCATCGAGGCAGCCAGACGGATATCGGCGCGATCCTTGTCCGACAGTGCATCGACGCTGAGCCCGCCGCCCTGGCGGTTGAGCCCCTTGCGATCGGACAGCACGCCACCGACCTTGACCGTGCAGCGCACCTCGCTGCCGACGACCTCGTGCACATCCAGCGCGATCAGGCCGTCGTCGAGCAGCAGCACATCGCCGGGATGCACATCGCGCGGCAAACCGGTATAGCTGACACCGACGCGCGCGGCATCGCCCGGCGGCGCATCCAGCCGGCAATCGAGCACGAACGGCATGCCCTCCTGCAAGCGCACCGGCCCGTTGGCGAAACGCTCGACGCGGATCTTGGGGCCTTGCAGGTCGGCGAGGATGCCGATTTCGCGCCCGCTGGCCGCGGCCCAGGCGCGCACCGCCGCGGCGCGGCGGCGATGGTCCTCGGGCTGGCCGTGCGAAAGGTTGAGGCGAACCACATCCACGCCCGCAGCCAGCGTGCGCGCGAGGACTTCAGGCGCATCGGTGGCGGGGCCGAGGGTGGCGACGATCTTGGTACGACGCAGGTTGGTAGTCATCACGCAAAACTAGCACGACGCGGCGACGCGCAGCAGGTCCCGCGTGTCGATCGGCGCCAGCAGAGCATCACGCACGGCCACACGGCCCGCCTCTTTGCACGGCGCCTCGCGATAGACTGGTTCATCACGGCACCGGTTCCGGCAAATTCATGGTCGAGCGTCCCTATCGCTGCGTTGAACACGACCCCATTGCCGACGACGGCGATGCAGTGCGCTTTTGCAGCACCTGCGCGTTTTCCGGCGCATGCACGCAAGCCGGCTATG
Source organism: Rhodanobacter sp. (assembly GCA_022730075.1). GTDB lineage: Bacteria > Pseudomonadota > Gammaproteobacteria > Xanthomonadales > Rhodanobacteraceae > Metallibacterium. The sequence continues at coordinate 3,309 of DZBX01000102.1, forward strand.
ACAAGGCGGCGCTGCGCGATCTGCATGTCCTGGTCGAGCATGTCGGCCCTTATCAGGCGGGTGCGCACGTGTTTCGCAGGCGTGACCCGTTTCGCGCGATTTATGCGGTTCGCGGTGGCACCGTGAAGACGGTCGCGATCGACGCCGACGGCAACGAGCAGGTGCTGGGGTTTTACATTCCCGGCGAGGTGGTCGGCCTCAATGCCATTTATCCCGAGCACTATCCCTGCGATGCGGTGGCCCTGGAACCGGCCTACTTCTGCCGCTTTTCGTTCAGTGCGATCAGCGCGCTGGCCACGCGCCTGCCGGGTCTGCAGCAGCAACTGTTCCGCCTGTTGTCCAAGGAGCTGGGCATGACCTCGCGCCTGGCGGGCGATCATGCGGCCGACGCGCGCGTGGCCGCGTTTCTCATTGATCTGGCCGAACGCTACGCTGCGCAGGGTTTTCCCGCACGGCGCCTGCATCTGGCCATGTCGCGCGCTGAAATCGCGGATTACCTGCGCCTGGCCGCGGAAACCGTCAGCCGCATACTGACCCGGTTCCGCGACAGCGGACTGATCGCCAGTGAGGGGCGCGAGGTCGAAATCCTTGCCCCGGCGCCCTTGAATGAACTGGCACGCAACGTGCTGGGGCGTTGACCGCGGCAATTTGCCGCGTCGTTCTTGATCCAGATCAAGGGTACGCGGCGGCATGACGCCTAGCATCCATTCACCTTACACGTGGATCAGGAGCGCGTCATGTCCGCCAATGTAGTGCCGGCAGCCCAAGCCGGACCGCAGGACCGCACCAGCAAAGTGCTGATCTGGATCATGGTCATCGTCACCGTCGTCTGCTGGGCGGCGATGGCGGTGGCCACCGTGGAAACCTACGAGCAGGCCGCGCCGCTGCCGCAGAAGATGATCACCGCGGATGGCACGACGGTGATGAGCTACGCCAGCATCGTCGCTGGCAAGTCGGGTTTCCAGAAAGCCGACCTGATGGACTATGGCAGCCTGTACGGCATGGGCTCGTACTTCGGTGAGGACTACACCGCCGAATACCTGGTGCAACTGGGCCGGCAGGTGCAGGAGAACCTGGCACAGGAACGCTACGGCAAGCCCTACGCGGCACTCGGCGCCGATCAGCAGTCGGGCATCACGCGCAGCATGCGCGTCGAGCTGAAGGGCATCGACCTGAGCAAGCCGGTGGTGGTGCTGCCACAGGCGGTGGCCGACGCCATCACCACGCTGCGTACGCGCATCGCGCGATCGCTGCTGACCGACGACTTCGCCAAGGGCTACACGCGCGCGCATGCGCTGGATGACACCAGCGCCGCGCACACCGCCGATTTCATGCTGTATTCGGCGCTGACCACGGTGGCGCTGCGGCCCGGCAAGGACTACTCGTGGACGGTGAACTGGCCGGCCGAGCCGCTGGTGGGCAACAGCCCCACCAAGGCGACTTTCATCTGGACCTGGGCTTCGTTCACCCTGGTGTTCTTCGCCATCGGCGCGGTGCTGGTGATCTTCCGCCTGTGGATCGAGCCGAAGTCGCCCGGCGAGACCTACGAGCCGACATTGCAGGGCTTTGCCCAACCCACGCCCAGCCAGAAAGCACTGTGGAAGTATTTCCTGGTCGTCGCCGGGGTGCTGCTGGTGCAGATCCTGGCCGGCACGATCATGGCGCATTACTACAGCGAGCGCGCCAGCTTCTACGGCATCGACGTCGACAAATGGCTGCCGTTCGCGTTCCTGCGCAGCGTGCATTTGCAGGCGGCGATCGTGTGGATCGGCGTGAGCTGGATCGGTGCCGGGTTGTTCCTGGCGCCGCTGATCGGGCGTGGCGAACCGGCCGGCCAGCGCCATCTGGTCAACCTGATCTTCTGGGTACTGGTCGTGATCGTCGCCGGCGCGCTGATCGGCGATTACCTCGGCATCATGGGGCTGATCGACAAGCACTGGTTCTGGTTCGGCAACCAGGGACTGTCCTACCTGGAACTGGGCCGCTTCTGGCAGATCCTGTTCTTCGTCGGCCTGGCGGTGTGGAGCCTGGTGCTGCTGCGCGCCTTCTGGCCCACGCTGAAGGCGCTGTTCCGGCAGGGCGGATCGTTCTACAGCCTGTTCCGCATCGAGCACCTGCTGTGGTACAGCACGCTGGCGGTGGCGGTGATCTACGTGTTCGGCATGATCCCGCTGGCCTCGCCCAACCCGTCCTTCACCATCACCGATTTCTGGCGCTGGTGGGTGGTGCACCTGTGGGTGGAGTGGGCCTTCGAAACCTTCACCGCCGCCGTCACCGGCTATTTCCTGATGAGCCTGGGGCTGGTCTCGCGCCAACTGGTCGAGCGCGCGGTGCTGTTCGAGTGGATCCTGATCCTGCTCAGCGGCATTCTCGGCACCGGCCATCACATGTACTGGGTGGGTGAACCCAGCTTGTGGATCGGCGTGGGCAGCATGTTCTCGTTCCTCGAAGTGCTGCCGCTGTTCCTGCTGGTGATGGAGGCCATCGACCAGCGCCGGCACATCGCCGAGCGGAAGAACTTTCCCTACCGCCTGGCCTACCTGTACATCCTCGGTTCGGCGTTCTGGAACTTCGTCGGCGCCGGCGTGTTCGGCGGTGGCACGCTCAACGCGCCGCTGGTGAACTATTACGAGCACGGCACCTTCCTCACCCTCAATCACGCGCACACCGCCATGTTCGGCGCCTTCGGCCTGCTGGCCATCGGCCTGGTGTACATGGCATTGCGCTACTTGAACGGTGATCGCGCATGGAGCGACCGCCTCGGCGTGTGGGCTTTCTGGCTGTACAACGCCGGCATGGTGCTGTGGATCGTGCTGAACTTCTACCCGATCGGCTGGCCGCAGCTCGAGGCGGTGTACACCCACGGCTACGCCTACGCGCGCAGCATGAAGTTCTACGACACCACGCTGTTCTGGCAGTGGATGCGCATGCCCGGCGACATCGTGTTCGCCGCCGGCGCCGTGCTCATGGCCTGGGACTTCATGCGCAAACTGTGGATGCAACGTCAGTTCGCGCGCATCGGCATGGCGACCTCCGCGATCGCGCTGGTGGATCGGGATCGCTGACTGATCGATGCCTCCCGGCGGGGGCCGCCCTCACGGCCCTCGCCCTTTTCCGGAACCCGCCATGCTGCTCTACGACGCCGACAGCCCCGCCCCGCGCTGCTTGCGCATGTTCCTGATCGAGAAAGGGCTGCAATTGCCCGCGGCGCAGGTCGATGTCTTCGCCGGCGAGAACCGCACGCCTCCCTTCCTGGCACTCAATCCGGCCGGTCAGACCCCGGCCCTGCAGCTCGAAGATGGCCGCGTGCTGGCCGAGGCCGTGGCCATCGCCGAGTACATCGAGGAGTTGCACCCGTGGCCGGCGCTGATCGGCCGCAATCCGGCAGAGCGCGCCGAAACGCGGCAGTGGTGGCGGCGCGTCGAGCTCAACATCACCGAGTTCATCCACAACGCCTATCACTATGCCGAGGGTCTGGCGCGGTTCCGGGATCGCATTCCGGTGGCGCCCGAAGCCGCGGCGGGCCTCAAGCGCATCGCGCAGGACCGCATCGCCTGGCTGGACGGGCTGATGGCGGACGGCCCCTGGCTGTGCGGCGAACGTTTCAGCGCCGCCGATATCTGGCTGTATGTCTGGCTGGATTTCGGCGGCGCCGTGCAGCAACCCTTCGACGCCACGCTGCCGCGCATCGGGCCGTGGTTCCGCCGCATGGCGGCGCGACCCAGCGCTGCGCGCAGTCGCGCACCGCATCGCGGAACCTGATCGTTCGCGCAGCACGCGGTCACGCACGCTGACCGGGTGCGACAATCCACCGCGTCTGGTGGATGTGGATGTCGGTCCGCGCACCACTAAGATAGTAATCGATTACTTTCAAGGTGCGCGATGACTACGCATGCAATCCGCCTGCCCGCCGATGCGCGACGCGAGGTCACCGTCGAAGCCGTGATCACGCTGGCCGCGCGGTACAATCCGGGCGACATCACCACCGCCGCGATCGCGCGTGAAATGGGGCTGACCCAAGGTGCGCTGTTCCGTCATTTTCCCAGCAAGGACGCCCTCTGGGAGGCGGTGATGGACTGGGTGGCAACGCGACTGCTGGCGCGGGTGGATGCGGCAATCGCCACGCACACTCGTGCGCTTGACGCGCTGCAAGCGGTGTTTCTCACGCATGCCGATTTCGTCGCCGAGCATCCCGGCGTGCCACGCATGTTGTTCGGCGAACTGCAACGCGCCGAGGACACCGCCGCCAAGCGCGTTGCGCGCAGCCTGCTCGCGGCTTACGGCAAGCGCTTGCGCCAACTCATCGCCGGCGGCCAAAGGCGCGGCGAACTGAGCCCGGATATCGACACTGAAGCGGCCGCCGCGCTGTTCATCGGCACCCTCCAGGGCCTGGTCATGCAGACCATGCTCTCGGGAAAACCCAAGCACATTCGTACCTCGGCGCCGGGTGTGTTCGCCCTCTATCGCCGCTGCATCGGGAGCACGCCATGAGATTCTTCGCCATCAATCGCCGCACCGTGCTGCTGCTCGCGGTGCTGGTGCCGCTGCTCCTGCTGCTGGGTTATGTGGCGCTGCGCACCGGCCCGCTGGCGGCGGTGCCCGTCACCGTCACCACG
>DZBX01000015.1:0-11107 GCA_022730075.1 Rhodanobacter sp.
CTGAGCGCGCGCATTCGCCGGTGTCGTGCGCCACCGCTTTGCCATCCCGATGGCGCGCCCCTTCTCTTGGCACGTCCGCCTGGACGGCATGGCCTTCTCTTGAGGTCATCCCGGACGGCCCGCAGGGCCGAGCCGGGATCCAGACGGGCGCTGCGCAAGTGCCACTAGGTGACCAGCTTCGCTGTTGTGAAGCGATTCCCGATTCCCGTCCCCGACACCAGCATTCGGGGATGACGCTCTTTCGCGGGGATGAGTGCGGTCATGGACGCGCTCCGCAGATTTGCACGTGCTAAACAATTTGTTTATTCTGGTCACATGATCAGGAGCTTCGCCGACAAGGAAACGGAGTCGCTGTTCGCGACGGAACGGACGCGGCGATTGCCGCAGGACATCCACCGACGCGCCATGCGGCGCCTGTATCAACTGGATGCAGCCTCGTCGCTTGAAATCCTGCGATACCCGCCTTCCAATCGACTCGAGGCCTTGAAAGGCGACCGCGCCGGCCAGTGGAGCATCCGCATCAGCGACCAATGGCGCGTGTGCTTCCGTTTCGAGAATGGCGATGCCTTCGACGTCGAGATCGTCGATTACCACTGAGGAACCGCAATCATGTCCATACCCGCCACCAAGAACGGCATGCCGCCTATTCACCCCGGAGAATTCATCCAGGAAATCCTCGATGACCTCGGAATGAGCCAGGCCGCACTCGCCCGGGTGCTCGGTGTGTCGCCGATGCGCATCTCGCACATCGTCCGGGAGCAGCGGCCAGTGACCGCCGAACTGGCGCTGCGTTTCGGCCGGGCCTTCGGGCAAAGCGCGCAGTACTGGATCAACCTGCAAAATGCCTACGACCTCAAGATTGCCGAGCGCAAGCTCAAGGGCAGCCTGAGTAAGGTCAAGCGCCTCGCGGCCTGATTCGCGCGCGGTCACGGCGCAGACTCCGGCACGCCCTGCACGACTTCGGCCTCGAAGCCGAACACGTCGACCACGCGCACGCACACGCGGCGCTCGCCGGCCTTGTGTGGAACGCTGAAGTGGGCGGCGATCGCCACGCGCAGCGCGTCGTCGTCGTTGGCGATGTTGCCGCGATAGTCCTGCCACACCGAGCGGAACTCCGCGCCGTCGTAATCCGGGTCCACCGCCCGGTACTCGATCAGCGCCAGCGGCTCGGCGTTCATCACCCTGAGCAGCTTCTTGCGGTTGTCCTCGTCGAGATTGATCGCCTCGGGCGCGAGCAGCACGTCGTTGTCCAGCGTGACCTGCAACTGTACTTGTCTCCCCCTCTCCCGCCGGGAAAGGCTGCTGCACGATCTGATCGCGGCATTCGCCGAGGCGTCATCACGCAAAGAGCGTCTGTGACGAACGGGCGACATCTTGCAGACGGGGGATAAGCGCAGCGGAGACGCGTGGCCCCGGGTCTACCGCAAGTTCGTCAGCACTCGATGACGTTGACGGCGAGGCCGCCGCGCGATGTTTCCTTGTATTTTTCCTTCATGTCCTCGCCAGTGGCGCGCATGGTCTGGATGACCTTGTCCAGCGAGACGAAATGCTTGCCGTCGCCGCGCATGGCCATGCGCACCGCGTTGATGGCCTTCACCGCGCCCATCGCGTTGCGCTCGATGCAGGGGATCTGCACCAGGCCGCCGATCGGGTCGCAGGTCAGCCCCAGGTTGTGCTCCATGCCGATCTCGGCGGCGTTCTCCACCTGCGTCGGGGTCGCGCCCATGGCCGCGGCCAGTCCGCCCGCGGCCATCGAGCAGGCCACGCCCACCTCGCCCTGGCAGCCGACCTCGGCGCCGGAGATCGACGCGTTCTCCTTGTACAGGATGCCGATGGCGCCGGCGGTGAGCAGGAAGTCGATCACGCCCTGCGCGCTGGCGCCGGGCACGCAGCGGTCGTAGTAGTGCAGCACGGCCGGGATGATGCCGGCGGCGCCATTGGTGGGCGCGGTGACCACGCGGCCGCCGGCGGCGTTTTCCTCGTTCACCGCCAGCGCGTACAGATTGACCCAGTCGAGGATCGACAGCGGATCGCGCAGCGCGGCCTCGGGGCGCTCGCGCAGTTCGCGCGCCATCTGCGGCGCGCGGCGCGGCACCTTGAGGCCGCCGGGCAAGATGCCGTCCGAGCGCAGGCCGCGCGTCACGCAGTCCTGCATGGCCTGCCACAGGTTCTGCAGGCCGGCGCGCACCTCGGCTTCACTGCGCCACACGCATTCGTTGGCCAGCATCAGCTGCGCGATGCTCTTGCCTGCGCGCGCGCAGTGCGCCAGCAGATCGGCACCGCTGTGGAACGCATATGGCAAGGGCGTGGTGTCGGCGACGATGCGGTCTTCGGCGGCCTCGTCCTGGTTGACCACGAAGCCGCCGCCGACCGAGTAGTAGTCGCGCGTGGCCAGCAGGGCGCCGCTGGCGTCGAAGGCGCCGTAGCGCATGCCGTTGACGTGGTAAGGAAGCTTCTGGCGTTTGTTGAAGACGAGATCCTGGGCTTCGTCGAAGGCGATGGCGTGCGTGCCGCTCAGGCGCAGCCGCCGCTCGGCGCGGATGCGCTGCAGGATCGCCGGGATGGTGTCGGGATCGATCCGGTCGGGCCAGTGGCCCTCCAGCCCCAGCAGCACCGCCTTGTCGGTGCCGTGGCCGCGGCCGGTCATGGCCAGCGAGCCGTACAACTCGACGTGCACGCGTGCCACGCGCGGCAGATCGCCCGCATCCGCCAGCCAGCGCTGCACGAAGCGCGCCGCCGCGCGCATCGGCCCCACCGTGTGCGAGGACGACGGCCCGATGCCGATTTTGAACAGATCGAAGACACTGATGGCCATGCGCGATCACCATGAAAATCCGGTCTATTGTAGGCCGCCCCATCCAGCCCGGTGCCCCGCAATGCAGCAGCCCGTGTTCACGCTTTACCGCCGCGATGCCTGTCTGCTGTGCGCGCTGGCCGAGGCGCTGCTGGGCGAGGCCGGCGTGATCTACGCGGTGGTGGATATCGAGTCCGGCGCGGCGCTGGAGGCGCGCTACGGCACGCGCATTCCGGTACTGGCGCGCGACGATGGCGCCGAGCTGGGCTGGCCGTTTGATGCCGCCGCGCTGCGCGTGTTCGTCGCGCGCGCGCCGTGAACGGCGCTGCACGCGCGACGCGCGGTCAGACCGGCACGCGGGCCTGGTCCAGCAGTTCCTCGGCGCGGTGACAGGCGACCTGCCCGCCGGACAGATCGCGCAGGAGCGGGCGTTCGGCGCTGCAGCGCTCGACGGCGAACGCGCAGCGGGTGCGGAACGCGCAGCCCGAGGGCGGGTTGAACGGGGAGGGGATCTCGCCGCGCACCGGCGCGTCGCGCATGCGGCGCGCGGCGTCGGGATCGGGAATCGGCGCGGCCGCGAACAACATGCGCGTGTACGGGTGCATGGGCCGCGCGAAGATCGCGTCGCGGCTGGCGATCTCGACCACGCGGCCGAGGTACAGCACCAGCACGCGCTGCGCGATGTGGCGCACGCTGGCCAGGTCGTGCGCGATGAACACCAGGGTCAGCGCGCGCTCGGCCTTGAGCTCCTGCAGCAGGTTGATCACCTGCGACTTGATCGACACATCGAGCGAGCTCACCGGTTCGTCGCAGACCAGCAGGCGCGGTTCCACCGCCAGCGCGCGCGCGATGCCGATGCGTTGCGCCTGACCGCCGGAAAACTCGTGCGCGTAGCGGTTGACCTGATTGGGCAGCAGGCCGACGCGCTGCATCATCGCCAGCACGCGCGCGTGGCGCTCGGCGCGCGGCAGTTCGGGGCGCAGCGCGCGCAGCGGCTCGCCGATGATCTGGCCCACGGTCATGCGCGGATCGAGTGCGGCCAGCGGGTCCTGGAAGATGATCTGCATCTCGCGGCGCAGCGGGCGCAGCGATTTCGCGTCCAGCGCCAGCAGGTCGCGCCCGGCGTAGTGCAGGTGGCCGCTCGTGGCCGGCACCAGGCGCAGCAGCGCGCGCGCCAGCGTGGATTTGCCGCAGCCGGACTCGCCGACGATGCCCAGTGTCTCGCGCTCGGCCACGCCGAAGCTGACGCCATCGACCGCGCGCAGCACGCGCTTGCGTTCCTTCCAGCCGCTGCCGGGCACGTGGAAATGCACCGCCAGGTCATCGACTTCGAGCAGCGCCGGCGCGCGTGGTGCGCTGGCCTCGCTCATCTCGCGCAGCGCGTTCATGCCGCGGTCTCCAGCTTGCCCAGCGCGCCGACGTGGTGACAGGCGCGCCAGTGCGCGGGGCCGACATCGAGCAGCTCCGGCATCTGCGTCTCGCAGCGCGGCTCGCGGTACACGCAGCGCGGCGCGAATGGACAGCCCGCGGGCAGGTGCGCGAGGTCGGGCGGATTGCCGGCGATGGTGGCCAGCTTGCCGTGGCTGGTGACATCCGGGCGCGGCACCGAGCGCAACAGGCCCTCGGTGTAGGGGTGGCGATAGTCGGCGAACAGGGTGTGCACGTCGGCCTGCTCCATCACGCGGCCGCCGTACATGACGATCACGCGATCGGCGATCTCGGCGATCACGCCGAGGTCGTGGGTGATGAACACGATGGCGGTGTTGAAGCGCTGGCGCAGCTCATCGAGCAAGGCCAGGATCTGGCGCTGCACGGTGACATCGAGGAAGGTCGTGGGCTCGTCGCAGATCAGCAGGTCGGGGCGCGTGAGCATGGTCATGGCGATCATCACGCGCTGGCGCATGCCGCCGGAAAACTCGTGCGGATGCATGGCCAGGCGCCTGGGCGCATCGGTGATGTGCACCATTTCCAGCGCCGCGATGCACTCGCGTTCGGCGGCGCGGCGGTCCATGCCGCGATGCCGCTGCAGCACCTCGGTCATCTGCCGGCCGACGCTGAGGAACGGGTTGAGCGCGGTCATCGGGTCCTGGAAGATCATGCCCATGCGCGCGCCACGCAGCTCGTTGAGCGCGCCATGCGACAGGCCCAGCAGTTCCCTGCCATCGAAGCGCGCGCTGCCTTCGGCGCGGCCATTGCGCGCCAGCAGGCCCATCACGCCCAGCCAGGTCTGGCTCTTGCCCGAGCCGGACTCGCCGACGATGCCCAGCACCTCGCCGCGTTCGACGCTGAGGCTGATGTCATTGACCGCGCTCACCGTGCCGCCGGAGACGGTGGCGAAACGCACGCTGAGGTTGCGAACTTCGAGCACGGGCATGTCAGCGGTCCATGGTCAGCGGTCCTTGGGATCCAGCGCGTCGCGCAGACCATCGCCGATGAAGTTGAAGCAGTACACGATCACCGCCAGGAAGATCGACGGGATGATCAGTTGATAGGGATAGGACTGCAGCACGTTGGCGCCGTCGCTGACCAGTCCGCCCAGCGAGGTCATCGGCGCCTGCACGCCAAGGCCGAGAAAGCTCAGGAACGCCTCGAACAGGATGATCGTGGGAATCGTCAGGGTGACGTAGACGATGACGATGCCGATCAGGTTGGGCACGATGTGGCGGCGGATGATGCTGGCGTTGCCGACACCCCCGGCGCGCGCGGCCTCGATGAACTCCTTCTGCTTGAGGCTCAGCGTCTGCCCGCGCACGATGCGCGCGATGTCCAGCCACGACACCGCGCCGATGGCCGCGAACATCAGGAAAATGTTGCGCCCGAACAGAACGATCAGGACGATCACGAAGGGGATGAACGGCACCGAGTACAGCACGTCCACGGTGCGCATCATCAGGCCATCGAGCCAGCCGCCCACGTAGCCGGCGATGGCACCCCAGGTGACGCCGATCAGCAGCGTCACCAGCGTGGCCACCACGCCGACCATCAGCGAGATGCGGCAACCGTAGAGCACGCGCACGAACAGGTCGCGGCCGAGTCCGTCGGTGCCGAACCAGTGCATGCCGGCCAGCGTCGGCCCGTGGTCGAGCAGATTCCAGTCGGGTTGCGCGTAGCTGTACGGCCACACCCAGGGCAGCACGATGCAGCCCACGGTGATGATGCCGAGCACGACCAGGCTGACCATCGCCGCGCGGTTGCGGCGCAGCCGTGCCCAGGCGTCCTGCCACAGGCTGCGTCCGCGCACGGCTTCGCTTTCGGCAAGCGCCCGCGCGCGCGCCGCCGCGCTGCGCCCCGGATACCAGTTGAACCACTCGCGGCGCGGCGCGCCGCTCATTGGAAGCGCACGCGCGGGTCGAGGATGCCATACAGCACATCCGCGACGAGGTTGAACAGCACGATCAGCAATCCGTACAGCACGGTCACGCCCATCACCAGGGTGTAGTCACGATTCATGGCGCCATCGACGAAGAAGCGCCCGATGCCGGGCAGGCCGAAGATTTCCTCGACCACGATCGAGCCGGTGATGGTGTTGACCACCGCCGGGCCGAGGAAGGACACCATCGGCAGCATGGCCGGGCGCAGGGCATGGCGCAGGATCACCGTGCGCTCGGGCAGGCCCTTGGCGCGCGCGGTGCGGATGTAGGGGCTGTTGAGCACCTCGATCATGCTGCCGCGCATGACGCGCGCGGCGTAGGCGATCAGCGGCAGACCCAGGGCCACCGCGGGCAGGATCGCGTACAGCGGATCGCCGGCCGACCAGCCGCCTGCGGGCAGCCAGTGCAGCATCACCGCCAGCACCAGGATCATCACTGGCGCCAGCACGAAGGTCGGGATGGAGATGCCGACCATGGCCACCGCCATCGGGAAATAATCCAGCCAGCTGTTCTGCTTCAGCGCCGAGACGATGCCCAGCGGAATGCCCAGCAGCAGCGCGCCCAGCAGCGCCGGCACGCCGATGGCGATATCCACCGGAAAGCCCTGGCCGATGAGCTGGTTGACCGTGATGCTGCGATACACGAACGAAGGCCCGAAATTGCCGTGCAGGATGTTGCCCAGATAGTCGAGGTACTGCTGCCACAAGGGCAGGTTGAGGTGGTACATGCGCTCCAGATTGAGCTTGACCTGCGGCGGCAGCGCGCGCTGCATTTCGAACGGCCCGCCCGGTGCCGCGCGCAGCAGGAAGAACGACAGCGTGATGATGACCAGCATGGTCGGGATGGCGCCGAGCAGGCGGCGTGCGGTGTAGCGTGCCAGCGCGCCCATCAGTGCACCGTGTGCTGCAGGATGGCGATGTACTGCGCCGGGTGCACGTCGAGCAGATTGGTGTGCCAGCCCGTGACGTAGGGTTTCACCAGGTTGTCCGAGGTATAGAAGTACAGCGGGATGTAGGGCATCTGCGTGCCCAGCACGCGCTCGGCCTGCTCGAAGTCGCGATAGCGCTGGGCGTTGTCGTTGCTGGATTGCGCGGCCTGCAGCAGTTTCTGGAACGGCGCGTAGGAGAAGTCACCGTAGTTCATCGCATAGCCGACCTGGAACTGGTGCATGAAGGTGTTGGGGTCGAGGTAGTTGCCGATCCACGCGCTCCAGTAGAGCTTGGCGTTCTTGTACTGGATGTCCTGCAGCATCACCTTCCACTGCTCGTTCCACAGCCGCACGTCGGCGCCGAGGTTCTCCTTCCACATCAGCGTCAGTGCCTCCATGTACTGGCGCGCCGCGCTGCCCTGGGTGTCGTAGAGCAGCTTCACATCCAGTTCGTGGCCCGGGCCATAGCCGGCGGCTGCGTACAGGCGACGCGCCTCGGCCAGGCGCCGCGCGCGCGGCCAGTGCGCCCAGTCCGGCACCTGCTGCGTGTAGCCCGGCAGCGGCGGCATCAGCGAATACGCCGAAATGAACAGGCCGCGCGCCAGCTTGTCGTTGAGCACCCTGCGCTCCAGCGCCATCGACAAGGCCAGGCGCAGGTCGCGATTGTCGAAGGGTTTTTCGTGCACCAGCATGCCCAGATAGGCGGTGCCGTAGTACGGCGCGATGTGCACCTGCGCGCCCAGCGCGTGGCGCAGCCAGCCGACGTCGGTGGGCGGGAACGCGGGGTCGTCGGCGAAATCCAGATCATCGGCCAGATAACGGTCGAGCTTGGAGGCGGAGTTGCTGAGCGGATAGTCGATTTCCTCGCGCAGGTGCACGGCGCGGACGTTCCAGAAGTAGGGATTCCTGCGCAGCACCAGACGGCCGTTGACGACTTCGCTGGCCAGATAGAACGCGCCGTTGCTGATCAGGTGCGGCGGCCGCGTCCAGGCCAGGCCCCACTGGCGGATGGCCGGCGGATACAAGGGGTCGAAATACGAATTGGCCAGCGCCGCCGGCAGATACGGCGTGGGCTCGACCAGATCCACCACCAGCGCGTGCGCGCCGAGCGCATGCACGCCCAGCGCCGAGGGCGGCAGCGTGGCGTTGATGATCGCGTTGGCGTTGACGATCATGCTCAGCGAATCGGCGTACTGCGCGGCGGTGTCGGGGTTGACCTCGCGTTGCCACGAGTACACGAAATCCTGCGCGGTGACCGGCGCGCCGTTGCTCCAGCGCGCGTCGGGGCGCAGGTAGAAGGTCCAGCGCAGGCCGTTGCTGCTCGTCGTCCAGTGCGTCGCCACGCCCGGCACCACCTGGCCCCTGGCGTTGAACTGTGTGAGTCCCTGGAACAGATCGACGAGCACGTTGAAGCCGGGCACGTCGGTGGCCAGGGATGGGTCCAGCGTGCGCGGCGAGCCTTGCAGACTGCGCACGAACACCTGCTGCGCCGGCGGCGCCAGGGTGGTGCCGACGGTGTAGTGGTGGATCTCGCCGGCGGGCTGGCGCGGCGCGCAGCCGCCCAGCAGCAGCAGCGTGAGCAGCGCGCCGGTGAGGTGGAAACCATGGCGCGGCGCGATGCGCTTGGACAAGGACATGAAGGACTGCGCGCAGAACCGCGAGGCGGCGATGAAGCTCTGATCGGCGCGAGCCGCGCAAGTTCCGCGCCGATGGGTTTTCCGGCGATCACGTTCAGCGCGTGCTGGCGTGAGTCGTCCGCAAGACAGGCGCGTGGCGGTGCATCAGCCGTGGCGCCATTTCAGCAACAGGATCGTGCCCGCCAGCAGCAGCGTGATCGCATTGGACACGATGATCGGCCAGGCACCGAGCGTCAGCCCGTAGCCCAGCCAGAACGCCACGCCCACGGTGAAGGTCAGATACATGCCCAGCGACAGCGCGCGCGTGTCGCGCGTGCGCAGCGTGCGCCAGGCCTGCGGGATGAAGGCCACGGTGGTCAGCGTGGCGGCGATGTAGCCCAGCCAGTCGCCGGGCGGGATGGCGGCGCTCATGCGCGGATCATGGCATGGACTCGCGGCGCGGCGCGGTTGCGGCGCTTGGCGCCGTCGCGGACGCTGGGCTACGCTGGCGCGCTGAACCACGAAGGTCACGCCATGAGCACGCAGGAAACCTACGAGCCGCAAGTCATCGAAGCCGCCGCGCAACAGTTCTGGGATGCGCGCGGCGCCTACACGGTCAAGGAAGACGCTGGCCGGCCCAAGTTCTACTGCCTGTCGATGCTGCCGTATCCGTCCGGGGCACTGCATATGGGCCACGTGCGCAACTACACCATCGGCGACGTGATCAGCCGCTACCAGCGCATGCTGGGCCGCAACGTGCTGCAGCCGATGGGCTGGGACGCGTTCGGCCTGCCCGCCGAGAACGCCGCGATCAAAAACAACACCGCGCCGGCGCAGTGGACCTACGCCAACATCGAGGCCATGCGCGCCCAGCTCAAGGCACTGGGTTACGCGATCGACTGGTCGCGCGAGTTCGCCACCTGTCGCCCCGAGTACTACGTGCACGAGCAGCGCCTGTTCACGCGTCTGTTCAAGCAAGGCCTGGTGTACCGCAAGAACAGCGTGGTCAACTGGGATCCGGTGGACCAGACCGTGCTGGCCAACGAGCAGGTCGTCGATGGTCGCGGCTGGCGTTCCGGCGCGCTGGTGGAAAAGCGCGAGATCCCGCAGTGGTTTTTGAAGATCACCGCCTACGCTGACGAACTGCTGCGCGAGCTGGATCACCTGCCGGGCTGGCCGGAATCGGTCAAGACCATGCAGCGCAACTGGATCGGGCGCAGCGAGGGCCTCGAGATCGACTTCGAAGTCGTCGGCGCGCGCACCCACCTCAGCGTGTTCACCACGCGCCCCGATACCTTGTTCGGGGTCAGTTTCATCAGCATCGCCGCCGAACATCCGCTGGCGCTGAAGGCGGCGCAAGCCAATCCGCAACTGGCCGCGTTCCTGGCCGAGCTGAAACAGGGTGGCGTGTCCGAGGCCGAGCTGGAAACCCAGGAAAAGCGCGGCATGGACACCGGCCTGCAAGCCATCCATCCGCTGAGTGGCGAAAAGATCCCGCTGTGGGTGGCCAATTTCGTGCTGATGAATTACGGCACCGGCGCGGTGATGGGCGTGCCCGGCCACGATCAGCGCGACTGGGAGTTCGCCAGCAAGTACGACCTGCTGATCCAGATGGTCATCGTCAGCCCCGCGGTGCGCGAGGCGATCCGCGATCTCGGCAAGGACGCCGCGCGCAACGCCGATCCGATGAGCGCCGCGTTGGGCGAGAGCCGTCCACTGGATGTGCTCGAGGCCTCGGGCGAGCTGGACCTGGTGGAGGCGTTCCAGCGCGGCATCGTGGTCGATGGCGCGTACACCGATTACGGTTACCTGGTGAACTCGGGCGAGTTCGATGGCATGGATTTCAAGCAGGCCTTCGCCGCCATCGCACGCAAGCTGGAGGCGCAGGGCAAGGCGCAGCGCAAGATCAACTGGCGCCTGCGCGACTGGGGCGTCAGCCGGCAGCGCTACTGGGGCTGTCCGATCCCGATCATCTACTGCGCGCACTGCGGCACCGTGCCGGTGCCCGAGGCGCAACTGCCGGTGCGCCTGCCCGAGGACGTCGCGTTCTCCGGCGTGCAGTCGCCGATCAAGGCCGATCCCGACTGGCGCAAGTGCGTTTGCCCGCAGTGCGGCGGCCCGGCCGAACGCGAGACCGACACCTTCGACACCTTCATGGAGTCGAGTTGGTACTACGCGCGCTACACCTCGCCGGGTGCCGCGGAGATGGTGGACGCGCGCGCCGACTACTGGCTGCCGGTGGACCAGTACGTCGGCGGCATCGAGCACGCCATCCTGCACCTGCTGTATTTCCGGTTTTTCCACAAGCTGCTGCGCGACGCCGGCATGGTGCATTCCGACGAGCCGGCGACGCGACTGCTCACCCAGGGCATGGTGGTGGCCGAGACCTTCTTTCGCG
>DZBX01000015.1:11207-23679 GCA_022730075.1 Rhodanobacter sp.
CCGGCGACGCGACTGCTCACCCAGGGCATGGTGGTGGCCGAGACCTTCTTTCGCGCCGATGCCGACGGCGGCAAGGCCTGGATCAATCCCGCCGAGGTCGAGATACGTCGTGACGAGCGCGGGCGCATCGTGGGCGCGCTGTCATGCGATGACCATCGCCCGGTCGAGATCGGCGCCATCGAAAAGATGTCCAAATCGAAGAACAACGGCGTCGATCCGCGCACCATGATCGCGCGTTACGGCGCCGACACCGTGCGCCTGTTCTCGATGTTCGCCGCGCCGCCCGAGCAGTCGCTGGAGTGGAACGAGGCCGGCGTCGAGGGCATGTCGCGGTTCCTGCGCCGCTTCTGGCGCGAGGTGGTGCAGCACGCCGCGCAACCCGATCATCCGTCCGTGGATGTCGCCGCGCTGACGCCCGCGCAGAAGGAGCTGCGCCGCGCCCTGCACGAGACCATCGCCAAGGTGGGTGACGATTACGGCCGCCGGCTGAGCTTCAACACCGCCATCGCCGCGTTGATGGAATTGCTCAACACGCTGCAGAAATTCGACGACATGAGCGACCAGGGCCGTGCCGTGCGCCACGAGGCGTTGCAGGCCATGGTGTTGCTGCTCAATCCGGTCACGCCGCACATCTGCCATGCGCTGTGGCAGGTGTTGGGCAACGCCGAGTGCGTGCTGGAGGATGTTCCCTTTCCGCAGGCGGATGCGGCCGCGCGCGTGCGCGACCGGCTGACGCTGGCGGTGCAGGTCAATGGCAAGCTGCGTGGCACCATCGAGGTGGCCGCCGACGCCACACGCGAGACCATCGAAGCCGCCGCGCAGGCCGAGCCCAACGTGGCCCAGTTCCTCAAGGACCAGAGCGTGCGCAAGCTGATCGTGGTGCCCGGCAAGGTCGTCAATATCGTGGTTGGGTGATCCCGCCCCGGGCGCGGCTCCGCACTGCGGCGTGCGCCCGCACCCGCTTGATTCCCGCGCCCGCAGCCGCATCTCGGATGTAGTGGCGGCACTCTGCTGTCTTTCGTTTGCGGGGATCAACCATGCGGATGGACAAGCTCACCTCGCGTTTGCAGCAGGCGCTGGCGGACGCGCAGTCGCTGGCCGTGGGCCGCGACAACAACATCATCGAACCGGCGCATCTGATGGCGGCGCTGCTGGCCCAGCAAGGTGGCGGCACCGCGCCGCTGCTGACCCAGGCCGGGGTCAACGTGCCGGTGCTGCGGCAACGTGTCAATGAGGTGCTCGAGCGCCTGCCCAAAGTCAGCGGGCAGGAGGGCAGCGTCAACGCCAGCAACGACCTCAGTCGCCTGCTCAATCTCACCGACAAGCTGGCGCAGCAGCGCGGCGACCAGTTCATCGCCAGCGAGCTGTTCGTGCTGGCGGCGCTGGACGACCGCGGCGAGCTGGGCCAGGCACTGAAAGCAGCGGGCGCGAACAAGGCCGCGCTGGAAGCGGCGATCGACAAGATGCGCGGCGGCGAGAAGGTGCAAGGCGAGAACGCCGAGGATCAGCGCCAGGCGCTGAACAAATACACCGTGGACCTGACCGCGCGCGCGGAGAGCGGCAAGCTCGATCCGGTGATCGGCCGCGACGAGGAGATCCGCCGCGTCATCCAGGTGCTGCAGCGGCGCACCAAGAACAACCCGGTGCTGATCGGCGAGCCCGGCGTGGGCAAGACCGCGCTGGTCGAGGGTCTGGCGCAGCGCATCGTCAACGGCGAGGTGCCCGAGGGCCTGCGCGACAAGCGCGTGCTGGCGCTGGACATGGGCTCCTTGCTGGCCGGCGCCAAGTTCCGTGGCGAGTTCGAGGAACGCCTCAAGGCGGTGCTCAACGAGCTGTCCAAGGAAGAAGGCCGCGTGATCCTGTTCATCGACGAGATCCACACCATGGTCGGCGCCGGCAAGGCCGAGGGCGCCATGGACGCCGGCAACATGCTCAAGCCGGCGCTGGCGCGCGGTGAGCTGCACGCCATCGGCGCCACCACGCTGGACGAATACCGCAAGTACATCGAGAAGGATGCCGCGCTGGAGCGCCGCTTCCAGAAGGTGTTCGTGGGCGAGCCCACGGTCGAGGACACCATCGCCATCCTGCGTGGCCTCAAGGAGCGCTATGCCGTGCATCACGGCGTGGAGATCACCGATCCGGCCATCGTCGCCGCGGTGACGCTATCCAACCGTTACATCGCCGACCGCCAGTTGCCGGACAAGGCCATCGACCTGATGGACGAGGCCGCCAGCCGCCTGCGCATGGAGATCGACTCCAAGCCCGAGGAACTGGACCGTCTCGAACGCCGCCTGATCCAGCTGAAGATCCAGCGCGAGGCGCTGAAGAAGGAGAAAGACCCGGAATCGAAGAAGCGTCTGGCCGATCTGGAAACCGACATCGCCAAGCTGGAACGCGAATTCGACGACCTCAACGAGGTCTGGAAGGCCGAGAAGGCCACGCTGCAAGGCGCGACCCGGATCAAGGAGCAACTGGAGCAGGCGCGCATGGACCTGGAGGCCGCGCAGCGGCACCAGGATTACGCGCGCATGAGCGAGATCCAGTACGGGCGCATTCCCGAACTGGAGCGCCAGTTGGCCGCGGCGCAGGAGGTCGAGCACCAGGGCCTGACCCTGCTGCGCGACAAGGTCACCGCCGAGGAAATCGCCGAGGTGGTCAGCCGCTGGACCGGCATTCCGGTGAGCAAGATGCTCGAAGGCGAGCGCGAGAAGCTGCTGAAGATGGAGTCCGCGCTGCATCAGCGCGTGGTCGGCCAGGACGAGGCCGTGCGCGTGGTCAGCGATGCCATCCGGCGTTCGCGCGCGGGGCTGTCCGATCCCAACCGGCCCAACGGCTCGTTCCTGTTCCTCGGCCCCACCGGCGTGGGCAAGACCGAGCTGTGCAAGGCGCTGGCCGGTTTCCTGTTCGACACCGAGGAAGCCATGGTGCGTATCGACATGAGCGAGTTCATGGAGAAGCACTCGGTGGCGCGACTGATCGGCGCGCCGCCGGGCTACGTCGGTTACGAGGAAGGCGGTTATCTGACCGAGGCGGTGCGTCGCCGCCCCTACAGCGTGCTGCTGCTGGACGAGGTCGAGAAGGCGCACCCGGATGTGTTCAACGTGCTGCTGCAGGTGCTCGACGATGGCCGCCTCACCGATGGCCAGGGCCGCACCGTGGACTTCCGCAACACGGTGATCGTGATGACCTCCAACCTCGGCTCGCAGCTGATCCAGGAGATCGCCGGGCGTGGTGGCGAATCCGAGGCCGCCTACACCGAGATGAAGGCCGCGGTGATGGCCGTGGTGCAGGCGCACTTCCGTCCCGAGTTCATCAACCGCCTCGACGAGATCGTGGTGTTCCGGCCGCTGGAGCGGGCGCAGATCCGCCAGATCGCGCGCATCCAGATCGGCTACCTGGAAAAACGCCTGGCCGAGCGCCAGTTGGCGTTGCGCATCAGCGACCAGGCCCTGGACCTGCTCGCCGATGTCGGCTTCGACCCGGTGTTCGGCGCGCGTCCGCTCAAGCGCACGGTGCAACAGCAACTGGAGAACCCGCTGGCGCGCGCCATCCTGCAGGGCCAGTTCCAGCCCGGCGACAGCATCGTGGTGGACGCCAGCGGCGGTGAGATCGGCTTCCGGCGCGAGGCGGGTGCGGTGGCCTGAAACGCGCTGAAAAAGCGGCCGGGTCGCCCCGGCCGCGCGGCGTGACCGATGCGTGCGTGTTTACCAGCGGAACGTGGCCGTGCCGTAGTAGTACGCGCCGCTGAAGCCGTAGGGCGAGGAGCTGGGGTAGGTCAGGATGCCGAGAAAGTTGTTGGCGGAGTTGTTTTGATCCGGGTACTGGTTGGTCAGGTTGTTGGCGCCGACGGTGAAGTTCCAGTTGTTCCACAGATAGCTGACCGCGGCATCCAGCAACACCTTGGCGCCGTAGGTCTGGTCGCCCGAGGGTGTGCTGCCATAGGACGTCCAGGTGCCGTAGCGCGTGATCTGACCGTGCACGCGCCAGTCGCCCAGGCTCCAGTCGGCGGCCAGGAAGGCCTTGTCCTTGGGTGTGCCCACGGTGATGCGCCCCTGGTTGGGGCGGTCGATCACCGGCAGCACCAGCCCGGCCAGGCCCAGTTGCGGCGGGTTGGGCGCGATCGACAGGATCGTGGTCTTGTTGTAGTTGAAGCCGCCGGTGAACTTCAGCGTGCTGCTGTTGCCCAGCTCCACGGGGTAGGTGCCCACCACGTCCACGCCGCGCGTGCGCGTGTTGACCGCGTTGGTGAAGAACGAGCCGCCGCCCACGCCGACGATGCCGACCGACGCCAGGTAGTTGGCCACCGCCTGTCCCTGCAATTGCCCGCTCAGGATGATGCGGTCGTCGATGGTGATCTGATAGAAATCGACCGTGGCGTAGAGGCCATTCTGCGGTGTGAACACCAGGCCGAAGCTGTAGTTGCGCGATTTCTCGGGCTTCAACGGTTGCGCGCCCAGGGCCACGGCGGCGGGATTGCTGACCGGGAGCGTGCGCACCGTGACCGGCTGCAGGGTGCCGCCAGCCGGCGGTGACACGAACAGGATCGAGGTGTTGGAGAACCACTCCTGTTGCAGCGAAGGGGCGCGGAAGCCGTTCGAGGCCGTGGCGCGCAAGGCCACCGTGTCATTGAATCCGTAACGACCGGAGAACTTCCACGACGTGGTGCTGCCGAAATCGCTGTAGTTCTCGTGGCGCAGCGCGAAGCCGCCGGAGAGCTGGTCGTTGAAGTCGGTTTCCAGGTCCAGATACGCGGCGTTGTCGTGGCGGCTGTGCGTGCCGGCGTCGATCGGCTGATAGCCCGGGAAGACCTGCGCGAAACAGTTGGTGCTGATTGCCAGATCGCAGGCGTAGGACGCGGCGTCGCCCTGCTTGATGGTGAAGCTGTCCTTGCGGTGCTCGAGGCCCCAGGCCACGGTCAGCGGATTCTTCAACCAGCTCACATCCACGCCCTTGTTGAAGTCGGCGTTCAGCACATCCTCGCGGTTGAGCAGGGTGCCGATATAGAAGCCGGTCGGCGAAGCCGCACCCAGCGAGTAGTTGAAGGTGTCGCTGGTGTCGAGTTTCCAGTGGTTGCCGCCGGTGTTGTAGCTGAGGTCGTAATGCCAGCCGTCGAGCACCGTGCCGCGCACGCCGGCCACCAGCGAGGTGTCGAGGATGGCGCTGTTCTCGATCGGCAGGTAACCGGCCGGATACACGGCCAGTGCGGCCGGGCTGCTGTTCTTGTAAGTCGACAGCGAGCGGAAGAAACCGCCGGCGCTGACATCGCGCTTGTTGAACACGCTGAACGCGTAGAACTGCACCTGCGGGGTCAGGTCGTACTGCATGTTGAGCGCGGCGTTCTTCTGCTTCAACAGCGGCAGGCCGTAGTGGAAGGTCACCGTGTTGTACGTGGGGTCGGCGGGATAGCGCGGATCGGGTCCGGCCAGATTGGTCGGATCCTGGTGCGTGTAATCGGCGCTCAGATACACCCAGCCTTTGTGTCCCAATGCGAAGCCGCCATCGGCGCCGCCCTGCGCGGTGCGACCGTCGGCGTTGTCGTGCTTGCTGTACTGGCCCAGCGTGCCGCTGACCGAGCCGCCGTGATCGCCGCCCTTGAGGATGATGTTGATCACGCCGGCGATGGCGTCGGAGCCGTACTGCGCGGCGGCGCCGTCGCGCAGTACCTCGATGCGCGCGATGGCGTTGATCGGTATGGCATTGAGGTCCACCGGCGATGAGCCGCGCCCCAGCGTGCCGTTGATGTTGACGATGGCGGTGGTGTGCTGGCGCTTGCCGTTGATCAGCACCAGGGTTTCATCCGGCGAGAGCCCGCGCAGTTGCGCCGGCTGGATCGCGTCGGTGGCGTCGGTGATCGAGGGCTGCGGAAAATTGAACGAAGGCAGCAGGGTGCGCAGTGCCGAAGCCAGGTTGGGCGCGCCGGTCTGTTCCAGATCCCTGGTCGTGAGCACGTCGATCGGGGCCATGGAATACGCCACGGTGCGATCGGCCATGCGCGTGCCGGTGACGACCACGGTCTGCAGTTCCTTGGCCTTGGTCGGCTGTTGCTTCGCATCCTGCGCGTGGGTGACGCCGGCGGCGGCGAGTGCGGCGAACAGGACTGCATGGCGTGGCATACGTATGCATTGCATGTGGGTCATACCTCGGTATCGGATCAACCTTGATGGCACCGGCCGCATGCCGGCTTCCCTTAGCTCGACCGTAACGCGATTGTCGCATTGCGTCAATTACGGTTGGATCGCGCGCGGTGCACGGCCGGACAACGGGAATGGCTGGCTGCCGCGACTTGAACCCGTGGTGTCCGCCCCCAATTCGCCGCGATTCGATCCCTTCGGACCCGCGCGCCATGCCGATCTACGCGTACAAATGCTCTGCCTGCGGCCATGCGTTCGACCGACTGCAAAAACTTTCCGATCCTGCGCCTGATGCCTGTCCGGCCTGTGGTGCCGCCCAGGTGCAGCGGCAAGTCACGGCACCGGCGTTTCGGCTGGCTGGCAGCGGCTGGTACGAAACCGATTTCAAGAAAGACGGTCAGCGCAACGTCGTGCACAAGGACGAGGCGCCGGTCGCAGCCGCTGCCGACAAGCCCGTTGCCGAGGCCAAACCCGCGCCCGAGGCCAAGCCGGCCGGCGCCGGTGCGCACCGTTGCGGCAGCGGTTGCGGTTGCGGCTGAGCACGCACGCCAGCGCCAGACGCGCTGCTAACATGAGCGGTTCGCATCGCCAGCGGGCGTGGAGACTTCATGCGCAGCCATTATTGCGGCCAGATCGATGCTGGCCTGATCGATCATGAAATCAGCCTGTGCGGCTGGGTGGATACGCGCCGCGATCACGGCGGCGTGGTGTTTCTCGACCTGCGTGACCATACCGGCATCGCCCAGATCGTGGTCGAGCCCGACAACGCCGCGGCCTATGCCGCGCTGGCCGGTGCCAGCTACGAGTGGTGCCTGCGCGTGGTGGGCACGGTGCGCAAGCGCGTCAATGCCAACGAGCGCATCGCCACCGGTGCCTTCGAAGTGCTGGCCGCGCGCGTCGAGGTGCTGAATGCCGCACGCGACCTGCCGTTCGCCCTGCACGAACCCACCCACGAGGAAACGCGCCTCGCGCAGCGTCACCTGGACCTGCGCCGGCCCGAGATGCAACACGCGCTGCGCACGCGCACGCGGCTGACGCGAGCGTTGCGCAACTGGCTGGACGCGCGCGATTTCCAGGACCTGGAAACGCCGATCCTGACCAAGGCCACGCCCGAGGGCGCGCGCGATTTCCTGGTGCCGGCGCGTCTGCACGCCGGCGAGTTCTACGCGTTGCCGCAATCGCCGCAGCTGTTCAAGCAGTTGCTGATGATCGCCGGCTTCGATCGCTACTACCAGATCGCGCGCTGCTTCCGCGACGAGGCGCTGCGCGCCGACCGCCAGCTCGAATTCACCCAGCTCGACATGGAGTTCGCCTTCGTCGAAGAGCGCGCGGTGCAGGACACGGTCGAGGCGATGATCCGCGACGTGTTCGCCGCGGTCGGCGGCATCGCGCTGGCCGATCCGTTCCCGCGCATGAGCTGGCAGGAGGCGATGACGCGCTATGGTTCGGACAAGCCGGACCTGCGCATCGCCATCGAATTGACCGACATCGCCGCGCTGGTGCGCGGCAGCGAGTTCAAGGTGTTCAGCGAGTGGGCGCAAGCTGCCGACGGGCGCGTGATCGCGCTGCGCGCGCCGGGTGGCGCGGCGCTGTCGCGCAAGGCCATCGACGACTGCGCCGCGCACGTCGCCAGGTTCGGCGCCAGGGGTCTGGCATGGATGAAGGTCGAGGACGCTGGCAAAGGCCGCGCCGGCATCAGTTCGCCCATCGCCAAGTTCCTCGACGACGCCACGCTGGCGGCGATCCTCGCGGCTAGTGGCGCGGTCAGCGGCGACGCGATCTTCTTCGGTGCCGCCGATTTCCGGACCGCCAGCGAATTCATGGGTGCGCTGCGCCTGAAGCTGGGCCGCGATCTGGGCCTGCTGGAAAACGCCTGGCGTCCACTGTGGGTCACCGATTTTCCGATGTTCGAGTGGGACGCCGCGGCGCAGCGTTACGTGGCCTTGCACCACCCGTTCACCGCGCCCAAGGTGGACGACGTCGCCGCGTTGTGCGCCGATCCCGCCCATGCCGTCAGCCGCGGCTACGACATGGTGCTCAATGGCAACGAGATCGGCGGCGGCTCGATCCGCATCCATCGCCCGGACATGCAGCGCGCGGTGTTCGATCTGCTCGGCATCAGCCCCGAGGAAGCCGAGGCCAAGTTCGGCTTTCTGCTGCGCGCGCTCGGTCACGGCGCACCGCCACACGGCGGCATCGCCTTCGGCATCGATCGCCTGGCCGCGCTGTTGGCCGGCACCGATTCGATCCGCGAAGTGATCGCCTTCCCCAAGACCACCGGCGCGCAATGCCTGCTCACCGGCGCGCCCGCGCCGGTGCCGGATGCGCAACTGGCCGAGTTGCATATCGCCGTGCGCAAGGAGGAATAGCGTCGCGGTGCGGCGGCTGGCGAACTCATTCACGCGGCGTTGCGGGTAGAATGCTGCGCTGCGAAAACCATTGACGAGGAAGCGAGATGGGCCGAGGTCCGTCCATTGAAGGCCGCAAGAATGCGTCTGACGCAAAACGCGGCGCGGCGTTCACCAAGCTGGCGCGCGATATTCGCATCGCCGCGCGCGGCGGTCTGCCCGATCCGGCGCACAACGCCAAGCTGCGCGCGGCGGTGGACAAGGCGCTGGTCGCCAACATGCCCAAGGACAGCATCGAACGCGCGATCCGTCGCGGCGCCGGGCTGGAGGGTGGCGCCGTGGAGGAAATCCGTTACGAAGGCTATGGCCCGGGTGGTGTCGCGCTGCTGATCGATTGCCTCAGCGACAATCCCCAGCGCAGCGTGGCCGACGTGCGTCATGCGCTGAGCAAGCATGGCGGCAATCTCGGCACCAGCGGCTCGGTGGCGTTCCAGTTTCAGCGCAGCGGCGTGGTGGCGATCGATTCGGCCGGCGCTGCAGGCATCGAGGAGAAGGTGCTCGAGGTCGCGCTGGAAGCCGGCGCCGATGATGTGCGCAACGAGGCCGGGCAGAGCATCGTGCTGTGCGCGCCCGAGCAGTTCGAGGCTCTGCACAAGGCGTTGCAGGACGCCGGCCTGCCAATCGCGCACGCGGGCGTGGAAATGCTCGCCAGCAATCGCGTGACGGTTCCCGCCGAGGCGCTGCAGCCGCTGCGCGATCTGCTCGATTGGCTGCACGATCTGGACGATGTGCATGAGGTGTTTCACAACGCGCTGCTGCCGGATGCGCAGGACTAGGCACGCGCCTCGCGTGTGCCGCGCCCAGCCATGACCCGCATTCTCGGCATCGATCCGGGTTCATTGCGCACCGGCGTCGGCATCGTCGATGTCACGCCCGATGGGCGCGCGCGGCATGTGTTTCATACCGCGCTGGTAGTTGGTCATGCCGATGATTTTCCACTGCGGCTGAAAGCGATTTTCGACGGTCTGCTCGAGCTGGTGAATGCCCATGTGCCGGATGAAGTCGCCATCGAGCGCGTGTTCATGGCGCGCAATCCGGACTCGGCGCTGAAGCTGGGGCAGGCGCGCGGCGCGGCTTTGTGCGCGGTGCTGACGCGCACGCTGCCGGTGTACGAATACGCACCGACCGAGATCAAGCGCGCCGTGGTCGGCGGCGGCCGCGCCGACAAGGCCCAGGTGCAGCACATGGTGAAAATGCTGCTGGGTCTGGAGGCGACGCCGCAGGCCGACGCCGCCGACGCGCTGGCCGTGGCCATCGCGCACGCGCATGTGCGCGCCTCGGTGGCGCGCATGGGCGTGACGCGCGCCAGTTGGCGCACGCGGCGATGAGGGATTCAGGCATGAGGGGCGGACGATGATCGGGCGCATGCGCGGATTGCTGGTGGCCAAGCAGCCGCCCTGGGTCATGGTCGAGGCGGGCGGCATCGGCTACGAGCTGGAAGTGCCGATGTCGACGCTGTACGACCTGCCCGAGCTGGGTCGCGAGGTGATCCTGTTCGTGCATTACGCGCACAAGGAAGACACCGTCGCGCTGTACGGTTTTTTGCGCGAGGCCGAGCGCGCGCAGTTTCGCAACCTGCTGCGGGTCGGTGGCATCGGCGCCAAGATCGCGCTGAGCGTGCTTTCCGGTGCATCGGTGGACGAGTTCGCGCGGCTGGTGCAGGCCGGCGACGTCACCGCGCTGACGCGCGTGCCGGGCATCGGCAAGAAAACCGCCGAGCGCATCGTGCTGGAGCTGCGCGATCGCGTTGGCGCTGCGGGCGCGGTGTCGATGGGCTTGCACGCCGACGCGCCGCGCGATCCGCAAAGCGAGGCGCTGACCGCGCTGCAGCAACTCGGCTACAAACCGGTCGAGGCGCAGCGTCTGCTGCGCGATACGCAGACGCCAGGCGACAGCGCCGAGGCGCTGATCCGCAAGGCACTCAAGGCCGCGCTCGGCGGCGGCAACTGAAGGTCCCGGCATGACGACCCCCGGCACAGACTCCAACGCCAATCCCGACGTCACCGGCAAGCGCCTCACGGCGCTGATGCTGGGCGCCGCCGGTGTGGTGTACGGCGATATCGGCACCAGCCCGCTGTACGCGATCCAGTCCACCTTCGGCGAGCACGGCATCAATGCCACGCCGGACAACGTGCTGGGCGCGCTGTCGCTGGTGTTCTGGGCGCTGATCATCGTGGTCTCGCTGAAATACATCCTGTTCGTGATGCGCGCCGACAACAAGGGCGAAGGCGGCATCATGTCGCTGATGGCGCTGGCCCAGCGCGGGGTCAAGGGCAGTCCGCGCACGCGCCTGATGTTGCTCACGCTGGGCCTGTTCGGGGCCGCGCTGTTTTATGGCGACAGCGTGATCACCCCGGCGATCTCGGTGCTGTCGGCGGTCGAGGGCGTGGAAATCGCCGCGCCGCATCTGGCCGACTTCGTGGTGCCGATCACGGTGGCCATCATCCTGGTGTTGTTTGCCGCGCAGAAACACGGCACCGCGCGCCT
The DNA here is from genome assembly GCA_022730075.1 of Rhodanobacter sp. Classification (GTDB taxonomy): domain Bacteria; phylum Pseudomonadota; class Gammaproteobacteria; order Xanthomonadales; family Rhodanobacteraceae; genus Metallibacterium. Next base: position 22,234 of record DZBX01000015.1, read on the forward strand.
GGGCGCGTTTTTCGGTCCGATCATGGTGGTCTGGTTCGTGGTGATCGGCCTGCTCGGCGTGGCCAGCATCGTGCAGCACCCGCAGGTCCTGTTTGCGATGAGCCCGCATTACGCGGTGCTGTTTTTCATCCACAACCACACCGATGCCTTCCTGGCGCTGGGTGCGATCGTGCTGGTGCTGACCGGCGCCGAGGCCTTGTATGCCGACATGGGCCACTTCGGCAAGAAACCCATCCGCCGGGCGTGGTCGATGCTGGTCCTGCCGGCGCTGCTGATGAATTACTTCGGGCAGGGCGCGCTGCTGATCCGCGATCCCAGCGCGGCCAGCAATCCGTTTTATCTGATGATGCCATCGATCCTGCTGTACCCGATGATCGTGCTGGCGACGGTGGCCACGGTGATCGCCTCGCAGGCGGTGATTTCCGGCGCGTATTCGATGACCAGCGAGGCCATGCTGTTGGGCTACTCGCCGCGCATGCAGGTGCAGCACACCTCCAGCGAGCACCGCGGGCAAATCTATCTGCCATGGGTCAACACCATGCTGATGATCATGGTGCTGATCGCGGTGGTGGGTTTCCGCACCGACAGTGCACTGGCCGCGGCTTACGGCATCGCGGTGACCGGCACCATGGCCTGCACCACGGTGCTGCTGCTGGTGGTGGCGCGCAAGCTTTGGCATTGGCCGCTGCTGATCCTGGCGCCGCTGGGTGCCGGCCTGCTGACCATCGACCTCGCGTTTTTCTCGGCCAACCTGATCAAGGTCGAGTACGGCGGCTGGTTCCCGCTGCTGCTCGGCCTGCTGGTGTTCGTGGTGATGAGTACCTGGCGGCGTGGACGCGAGCTGGTGCTGCGCGAGATGAAACAGGGTGGCCTGTCCCTGGAAACCTTCATCGCCAGCATCGCCAACCATCCACCGCTGCGCGTGCCGGGCACGGCGATTTTCCTCACCGCCAATCAGGATTCGGTGCCGCACGCGCTGCTGCACAACCTCAAGCACAACAAAGTGCTGCACGAGCGCAACGTGTTGCTGACCGTGGAGACCCTGGATACTCCCACCGCGGATGCCGGCGAGCGTGTCGAACTCACCGCGCTGGGACGCGAGTTCTATCGCCTGGTCATGCGCTTCGGATTTTCCGAGGAACCGGATGTGCCGCGCGCCCTGCAGCAGTGCCAGAAACTGGGCTTGCCGTTCGACATGATGGATACGACGTTCTTCCTCAGTCGCGAGAACATCGTCGCCAGCGAGCGCGCCGGCATGGCGCTGTGGCGCGACAAACTGTTCGCGTTCCTGTCGCGCAATGCGATGCCGGCCACCGCGTTCTTCCGCATCCCCGGCAATCGCCTGGTGGAGCTGGGCACGCAGGTGGAGATCTAGCGGAAGTCCAGCCGACCCCCGAATCGCGGCCCTCCTGCCATAATCGCGGCATGACCGAATCGCGCCTGCTG
>DZBX01000015.1:23779-30944 GCA_022730075.1 Rhodanobacter sp.
CCCCGAATCGCGGCCCTCCTGCCATAATCGCGGCATGACCGAATCGCGCCTGCTGGCAGCCGCCGAAAACAACGAAGACGCCGCGCTCGATGCCTCGATCCGGCCGCAGCGCCTCGCCGAGTATCTCGGCCAGGTGCCGGTGCGCGAGCAGTTGGGCTTGTACATCGAAGCGGCGCGCAAGCGCGGCGAGGCGCTGGATCACGTGCTGATCTTCGGTCCACCCGGTCTTGGCAAGACCACCCTCAGCCACATCATCGCCAACGAAATGGGGGTCAATTTGCGCAGCACGTCCGGCCCGGTGCTGGAGCGTGCCGGCGATCTGGCTGCGCTGCTGACCAACCTCGAGCCGCGCGACGTGCTGTTCGTGGACGAAATCCACCGCCTCTCGCCCGTGGTCGAGGAAGTGCTGTACCCGGCGCTGGAGGATTTCCAGATCGACATCATGATCGGCGAGGGCCCGGCGGCGCGCTCGATCAAGCTCGATCTGCCGCCGTTCACCCTGGTCGGCGCGACCACGCGCGCCGGCCTGCTCACCGGTCCGCTGCGCGATCGCTTCGGCATCGTGCAGCGACTGGAGTTCTACAGCGTCGAGGAATTGACCCAGATCGTGCGCCGCGCCGCGCGCATCCTCGGCATCCACTGCGCCGCCGATGGTGCGATCGAGATCGCGCGGCGCGCGCGCGGCACGCCACGCATCGCCAATCGCCTGCTGCGGCGTGTGCGCGACTACGCCGAGGTGCGCGCCGATGGCGAGATCACCCGCGCCGTGGCGGATGCCGCCTTGCTCATGCTCAAGGTCGATGCCGAGGGCTTCGATGACAGTGACCGGCGCCTGTTGCGCGTGATCCTGGACACTTTCGATGGTGGCCCAGTGGGCGTCGAGTCGCTGGCCGCGGCGCTCAGCGAGGATCGCGGCACCATCGAGGACGTGCTGGAGCCATATTTGCTGCAGCATGGATTCCTGATGCGCACCGCGCGCGGGCGCATGGCCACGGCCAAGGCATGGCGGCATTTCGGCCTGGCTCCGCCGCGCCCGGCGCCAGGCTCTTTGTTCGCCGACGCGGACGAGGCATGAATACGCCGGCACCGTCGTTCAGTTGGCGGATACGCGTTTACTGGGAGGATACCGATGCCGGCGGCGTGGTCTATCACGCCAGCTACCTGCGTTTCCTCGAGCGCGCGCGTACCGAATGGCTGCGCATGCAAGGTATTGAACAAACCCGTGTACGCGCGGAACAGGGCGTGGTATTCGTGGTCTATGCCATGGACCTGCGTTTTCGCCGTCCCGCCATGCTGGACGACGAGATCGACGCAACCCTGCGCGTGGTGGCACGCAAGGCGGCGGCGCTCGAGTTCGCACAGACGCTGGTGCGTGTCGCCGATGCCGTGACCCTGGTCGAGGCGACGGTGCGCGTGGCGTGCGTGAGCGCCACCGGTTTCCGTCCTGTTCCCATACCCCGCAACCTGCTGACCGAGCCCACAATCCAACCATGAATGGCGATCTGAATATTCTCGATCTGGTGCTGCACGCGAGCCTGCCGGTCAAGGCGGTGCTGTTGGTCCTCATCATCTTCTCGTTCATGTCGTGGGTCATCATCTTCCGCAAGAAGGCGATGCTCGATGCCACGCAGCGCGAGGCCAATGCTTTCGAGGAGCGTTTCTGGTCCGGCTCGGATCTGGCTTCGCTGTACCGCGAGGCCAGCGCGCGCGGCGAGGGCGTACACGGCATGGAGGGCATCTTCGAAGCGGGATTCCGCGAGTTCGCGCGCCAGCGTCAGCGGCGCATGGATACGCGCAATCTGCTCGAGGCCGCGCAGCGCGCCATGCGCGTGGCACTGATGCGCGAGGTCGATCGCATGGAGCACAACCTCGAGTTCCTGGCCAACGTCGGTTCGATCAGTCCCTACGTCGGCCTGTTCGGCACGGTGTGGGGCATCATGGCCGCGTTCCAGGGCTTGGGCAGCATCAAGGAGGCCACCATCGCCATGGTCGCGCCGGGCATCTCCGAGGCGCTGGTGGCCACCGCCATGGGCCTGTTCGCGGCGATCCCCGCGGTGTGGGCGTACAACCGCTACGCCACGCGCGTCGAGCGCCTGACGGTGCGTTTCGACACCTTCCAGGACGAGTTCTTTTCCATTCTTCAGCGCCAGGGTCCGGCCGCTGATGATCACGCCTGAGGCCACCCATGCAGTCGTCCCTGCGCGTGCGCAAGCGCAAGCTCAAGAGCGAAATCAACGTCGTGCCCTACATCGACGTGATGCTGGTGCTGCTGATCATCTTCATGGTGACCGCGCCGCTGCTGAATCTGGGCGTGAATATCCAGTTGCCGCAATCGGCGGCCAAGGCGATCACCACCGACAAGCGCCCGGTCGTGGTCGAGGTCACCGAGGACGGGCATTATTTCCTGGACCTCGGTGGCGGCAAGCGCGAGCCGGTCGACGCCGATGAACTCAAGGCCAAGGTCGCGGCGGTGATGCGCGTCAACCCGCAGGCGCCGGTGTTCATCAGCGGCGACAAGCGCGCCAGCTACAACGTGGTCTATCAGGCGATGGTGCTGCTGCAACAAGCCGGCGTGCCCAAGGTCGGGTTGGCCAGTCAGCCCGATGCCGGCGATGCCCACCATGGCCGCGGCTAGGGGCAATGCGCGCGCCGTTGCCCTCTCGGCGCTGCTGCACCTGGCCATCATCGGCTTCCTGCTCCTTGCCACCTTGTCCTGCGGCACGTGGGAAAGCAGCTTTGCCTGGCTCGGGGTGCCACCATGGATGAACCCGGTGCAGTGCGCGCGGCCCGTGCCGCTGGCCGGCCCGGTGATCGAGGCCGAGCTGGTCGGCCTGGCTGCTTCGCCGCCGCCGGCGCCGCTGCACCTCAGACAACCGAAGATCAAGTTGCCGCCCGCGCCGCCGCCACCGCCGCCGGCGCAGATTCCCAATCCCAAGGGCCCGCGATTGCCGGTGCACACCCTGCCGCCGCCGCCCCAGCGTCCCGATGTGCGCGAGCAGCAGCGCGTGGTCGATCTGGCCGAGCAAAAGGCCGAGCAGGCCAAGCAGGCCGAAGTCGAACGGCAGCAGCAGCGCATGAGCGAGGTCGACGCCGCGCGGCAGGACAAGGTGCAGAAGCTGCTGGCCGAGATGAACAGCCTGCGCCAGCAACGCGAGGCGGTGGATCGCCGCGTCAAACTGGCGGCGCAGAAGGAAGCCCAGCTCAAGGACCTCAAGCAGCCCGCCGCGGCCGTCGCCGACAACCTGCCCGCCGCCACCAAGGCGGTGACCGGCATGGGCGGCCAGAAGCAGAGCCTGCTGGCGCAATATCAGGCTGCGCTGGTGCAGGCCATCCAGCAGAACTGGCTGCGCCCGGACAACATTCAGAAACACGTCAGCTGCCCGATCCGTATCATGCAGATTCCGGGCGGCAAGGTGATCAGCGCCACCATCCTGCCGGGCTGTCCCTATGACGCGGTGGCGCGGAATTCGGTCGTGGCCGCGGTACTGCGTGCCTCGCCGCTTCCGTATCAAGGTTTTGAAAGCGTGTTCTCCTCCGAACTGACGCTCAACTTCAAGGTGGACCAATGAAACTGCGCAGCTGCAAATTCCTTCTCGCCGTGCTGGCGCTGGCCCTGTGCGGGCTGCCGGCATCGCGCGTGCTGGCCCAGGGTCTGACCCTCGACATCATCAACGGCGTGCCCTCGGCGATCCCGATCACCGTGGTGCCCTTTGCTTTCGAGAGCGCGGCGTCGCCGCCGTCCACCCGCGTGGCCGCGGTGATCCGCGACGACATGGTGCGCTGTGGCAAGTTCCGCACGCTCAGCGGGCCGGACATCGTCGAGCACCCGTCGCACGGCAGCGAAATCAAGTTTCCGACCTGGAAGCTGCTGAAGCAGGATTATCTGGTGATCGGCCGCGAGCGCGACGTCGGCGGCGGCCAGGTCAAGGTGAGCTTCGAGCTGTGGAACGTCAACACGCAGAAGCAGATGCTGGCCGGCGCCTATACCGCGCTGCCCGAGGATCTGCGCGGCGTGGCGCACCAGATCGCCGACCAGATCTACCAGAAGATCATCGGCCAGCCCGGCGCGTTCTACACGCGCATCGCCTACGTCACCACGACGGGCAGCCGCAAGGACATGCAGTGGTCGCTGATCGTGGCCGACTCCGACGGTCACAACCCGCAGGTGGTGGTGCGTTCGCGCCAGCCGCTGCTGTCGCCGGCGTGGTCGCCCAATGGCAAGGAGCTGGCCTATGTCTCGTTCGAGAGCGGCGACTCGGCGCTGTATCTGCAGAATCTCGCCACCGGGCAGCGGCGCCTGATTTCCGGGCGCAAGGGCATCAACGCTGCGCCGGCGTTCTCGCCGGATGGAACCAAACTGGCGATGTGCTTGTCATTTGGCGGTAGCCCCGAGATTTACGTCATGGATCTCAAGAGTGGTCAATTGACCCAGATCACCCACAGCCTCTCGATCAATACCGAACCGCGCTGGATGCCGGATGGCCAGTCGCTGGTTTTCACCTCGGATCGCTCGGGCCAGCCGCAGCTTTATTCCGAGCCGCTGAGTGGTGGCGGTGCCACGCGCCTGAGCTTCCAGGGCGAAAACAATTCCGACTCGTCGATCAATTACGACGGCAGCCAGATCGCAATGGTGCAGGGCAACGGAAACGTGTATCGTATTGCCATCATGGACCGCAAACTGGATAACCAGATGCGTTTCATCTCGCCGGGCCCGATGGATGGATCGCCGAGCTATGCGCCAAATGGCAGCATGCTTCTTTACGCCGCGACCGACAACAACGGCAAGGGCGTGCTGTACGAAGTGGCTGACAATGGCAGCGTGCGGCAACGTCTGGCTTTGGTGGATGGCAACGTGCAGTCTCCCTCGTGGGGGCCGTACCGGGTGCCGCCTTCGGCTCAGCCATAGCACTGCGGGCATTGATTTCACGGGTAGGCACGGACGCGACCCGGTGATTCCTGCAAGGATGATTTGCATAATCAACAGAGCGGCTTGAAAAGCCGCCGCATGGCACCACGGATGGGCCGCCCTGACGAACCGCGCGGTTTGCCAGGGACACAGGCAACGCGGCTGGACCGCGCCCGATCACGCGCACACCGCGGCAGGATGCCCGGCAGCGCAAGCCGTAACTGCAAGTGAACGCCCGAACGTCCCGATCCACTCCAACCAACTTTCTCCCGCGAGACACATCCATGAAGACCTTCGCCCGCATCTCACTCGCAGCCCTGCTGTGTGTGGGACTGGCCGCCTGCGCCAGCAAGCAGGAAGTCAAGCCGCAAGCTCCCGAGGCCACGCCGCCACCGCCGGCGGCGCCGGTCCAGACCGCGCCGGTCAGCAATGGCAAGTTCACCCCGGCCGATCTCGAGACCAACGCCTGCTTGCTGAAGCGCCGCATCTATTTCAATTTCAACCGCGCCAACATCAAGCCCGAATTCGACGACATCGTTGCCTGCCATGCCAAGTATCTGGTGGACAATCCCGGTGCGCGCGTGACCCTGCAAGGCAACACCGATCCGCGCGGCAGCCGTGAGTACAACCTCGGCCTGGGCGAGCGTCGCGCCAACTCGGTCGAGCAGGCGATGGAAGCCCTCGGTGCCAATGCCGACCAGTTCACCGTGGTCAGCTATGGCAAGGAGCGCCCGGTGTGCAATGAGATGACCGAGGCCTGCTGGGCCAAGGATCGTCGCGTCGTCATCGTCTACACCAAGACCGAATGAGCACGCGCCAGCCCCTGGCGATCCTGATGGCGGCGGCCTTGTCCGCCGCCATCCTCGTGCCCGGCGCGGCGTGGGCGCAAAGCCGCCCCAGCCTGGCCGAGCAGGTGCAGCAGGTGCAGATGCAGTTGCAAAGCGCGCAACAGGGCACGCTGAGCCTGCTCAACCGCATCGACACGCTCGAGCAGACATCGCGCGCGCAGCAGGGTCAGATCGAGCTGTTGCAGCACCGTATCCAGCAGATCGAACAGCAGCAGAAAGACCAGTACCTCGTGCTCGATGCGCGTTTGCACAAGCTCGAGCAGAGCATGGCGCCGCCTGCCGCGGCGGCATCGAGTGCGCAGGCGCCCTCGTCCGCGGTCAGTGGTCCGGCCGCTGCGGGTGTCGCGGACCCCGCGCATGCAGCGGTCGCCAAGCCCGCCGCGTCGCCGGCCGTGACTGCGGCACCGGCCGCAGCCGCAGCGGCCACACCCGCCGCGCAGGCTGCCGCGCAACAGACCGCCTATGACAGTGCCTTCGCGTTTTTGCGCCGTGGCGACTACGGCGAATCGGCGCGACGTTTCCGCGCGTTCCTGGGGCGCTACCCGCACGCCAGCCTCGCGCCCAATGCGGCCTACTGGCTGGGCGAGTCGTACTACGTCACCGGCAATTACCAGGTGGCGCTGGACACGTTCCAGCGTCTGCTGCAGCAGTACCCGCAGAGCGACAAATTGCGTGCTGCGCTGCTCAAACTCGGTTACTGCCAGTTCGAGCTCAAGCAATACGCCAAGGCCAGTTCCACCTTCAACCAGTTGATCGCGACCTACCCGGACAGCGAAGAGGCGCATCTGGCGGCCGATCGCCTGCGCGCGATTCCGCAGCAGTCCAGCGGCGGTTGAATGGCCGCCACGGCGCCTGGCGCGGACGCGGAATCGCGTCTGCGCATCAGCGAGATTTTCCTGTCCCTGCAGGGCGAAGCCGATGCCGTGGGCTGGCCCACGGTGTTCGTGCGCCTGACCGGCTGCCCGCTGCGCTGTCGCTGGTGCGATACCGCTTACGCCTTCGAGGGCGGGCAGTGGCTGCACATCGACGAGATTCTTGCGCAAGTGGCGCGGCACGGCGCGCGCCATGTCTGCGTCACCGGCGGCGAACCGCTCGCGCAAAAGCGCTGCCTGCTCCTGCTCGAGCGCCTGTGCGATGCGGGCCATGAAGTCTCGCTGGAGACCTCCGGGGCACTCGATGTCGCCGGCGTCGATGCGCGCGTGCGCAAGGTGCTCGACCTGAAGGCGCCGGCCTCGGGCGAGCAGGCGCGCAACCGCTGGGAAAACCTCGCGCATCTGCGCGCGCGGGATCAGGTCAAATTCGTGCTGGCCGATCGCGACGATTACGACTGGGCCCGTGGCGTCGTGCAGCAGCACGCACTCGCTGCGCGCTGCATGGTGCTGTTCTCGCCGGTGTACGGTGAGTTGGTGCC
>DZBX01000103.1 GCA_022730075.1 Rhodanobacter sp.
CCGGCACCGGCCAAACCGGCGATCACGCAGGGAGGCCACTGATCATGGACTTCACCGATCCGCAGTATCTGCACCATGTCCTGGCCAGTATCTGGTTTCTGATCATCGGCCTGTTCCTGGTGTTTTACGTGGTGCTCGACGGCTTTGATCTGGGCGTGGGCGTGCTGTCGCTGTTCGTCGACGAGCGCCGGCGCGCGGTGATGATGGCCAGCCTGGGCAGCATCTGGGACGCCAACGAGACCTGGCTGGTGGTGATCGGCGGCACGCTGTTCGGCGCGTTTCCGCTGGCCTATGGGCTGATCCTGCACGGCTTGTACATGCCGGTGATCCTGATGCTGCTGGGCTTCATGCTGCGCGGCGTGTCGTTCGAGTTTCATGCGCTGTCGCGACGCAAGGCGTTCTGGGGCGCGATGTTCGGCGCCGGCAGCCTGCTCGCCGCGGTCGCGCAGGGCTTCGCGCTGGGTGGCTTGCTCAACGGCATCAGGGTCGCCAACGACCTGTTCGCCGGCAGCATCTGGGACTGGCTGTCGCCATTCAGCATCATCGTGGTGCTGGGCGTGGTGGCCGGCTACAGCATGCTCGGCTCGGCGTATCTGATCATCAAGACCCAGGACGACATCCAGCACGGCTGCTACCGGCGCGGGCAACTGCTGGCGGGGCTGATGCTGGCGGTCGGCGCGGTGGTCACGGTATGGACGCCGCTGCAGTTTCCGGCGATCGCCGCACGCTGGTTCAGCACGCCGGGGCTGTATTTCTTCGCGCCGCTGCCGCTGCTGGCGCTGGCGAGTTTCGGCATGCTGCTGCGCGCGCTCAGGCGCCAGTTCGAGGTGGCGCCGTTCGTGTGGACCACGCTCATCTTCGTGTTCTCGTTCGCCGGGCTGGCGGCAACATGGTTTCCGTACATCGTGCCCGGTTACGTGACCATCGATCAGGCCGCCTCGGACAGCAGCACGCTGGTGTTCATGCTGGTCGGCATCGGCATGCTGATCCCGGTGATGATCGCCTACAACGTGTACCAGTACGTGGTGTTCCGCGGCAAGGTCGACCCCGACGCGCTGCACGGCTATTGACTGCCCTGCGGCACCACAGGTCGCGGCGCGCGCCGGCGTCGCTAGGCCCGCAACAGCGCCGGTGGCGCCAACGGCTTGATGGTGTCGACCAGCGCCTGGCTCAGCGCCAGGTTGCCGGCGACCACGTTGCCGCTGGCCGGCAGTCCCTCGCGCCCGGCGAAATCGCTGTAGCGGCCACCGGCCTCGCGCACCAGCAGGCAGCCGGCGGCCAGATCCCAGGGCTTCAAACCGATCTCGAAATAACCATCGAAGCGCCCGCAGGCGACGTAGGCCAGATCCAGCGCCGCCGAGCCGCTGCGGCGCAGATCCTCGGCCTCGGTGAGCATGGCGCGCACCATCTGCAACTGCACGTCGAGGTGCTCGCGCTGGCGCCAGGGGAAACCCGTGGCCAGCATCGCGCCGGGCAGGCCTTCGCGCTTGCCGACGCGGATACGGCGATCGTTGACGAACGCGCCATCGCCCTTGCCGGCGATGAACAAGTCGTTGCGCAGCGGATCGAAGATCACCCCGATCACCGGCTCGCCACGCTCGAGCATGGCGATCGACACGCAGCAATGCGGAATGCCGCGCAGATAATTGTGCGTACCGTCCAGTGGATCGATCACCCAGGTCTGGTGGCCCTTGGCGACTTCGCCGGATTCCTCGGCGAGAATGCCGTGGTCGGGATAGGCGCGGCGGATCTCGCGTATGATTTCGGCCTCGGCGAGGCGATCGACTTCGCTGGCGAAATCCATGCGCTGCTTCTCGACGATGGCCAGGCCCTCGACGCGGTTCTGATAGCGCAGGATGACGTTGCCGGCGGCGCGCGCGGCGCGCACCGCAATCGTGATGGCGGGTCTGGGCATGATCGGATCGCAGTGGAAAAAGAACGGGGCCGCGCCAGGCGTGGCGCACGCATTATGCCAGTTGCCGCGCCGGCCGCCGTATTGCGCTGGCGCTCGGGCGGCCGCATGAACGCGGCCATGGCGCGCATCGACTGCGTGCTGGTGCGCCCGCAGCACCCCGGCAACATCGGCGCGGCGGCGCGCGCGCTGCGCACCATGGGCCTGTCGCGCCTGCTGCTGGTGGCGCCGCGGCGCTTTCCCGATGCCGAGGCGAGCGCGCTGGCCGCGGGCGCCGATGCACTGCTCGATGCCGCGCCGCTGCATGCCACGCTGGACGCCGCGCTGGCCGGCTGCACGCTGGCGCTGGGCCTGAGCGCGCGCCGCCGTGGGGTGAGCCTGGACGAGCTCGACCCGCGCGCCGGCGCCACGCGCGCCTTCGCGCACGCTGCCGCCGGCGGGCGCGTGGCGCTGCTGTTCGGCAACGAGCGCACCGGTCTGGAGAACGACGAACTGGCGCGCTGCCACGCCATGGTGCGCATCCCCAGCGTGGATGACTTCAGCTCGCTGAATCTGGCGCAGGCGGTGCAATTGATGGCTTACGAGCTGCGCCTGTGCGCGCTGGCTGCCGCGCCGGACGCGGTGGCGACGGATGCGGCGCCCGAGCCGCCGGCCGGGCTGCACGAAGTCGAGACGTTTTTCGCGCACCTGTGGCGAACGCTCGATGCGATCGACTTCCACAAGGGCCGCGCGCCGCACACGGTCGAACGGCGCCTGCGCCGATTATTCCTGCGCGCGCAGCCCAGCCTGCGCGAGCTGCGCATCCTGCATGGCGTGCTGGCCGATGCCGAGCGCATGGCGCAACTGGCGCAGCCACGCAGCGCACAGGGCGAGTGAGGCACGCATGGCACACCGCATCCTCGGCCTCGCCGCGCTGTTGTTCTGGCTGTGGATGCTGCTGCACCTGCGCAGCTGGTTTCCGGGCCTGTGGCTGGCGCACGGCATCGGCATCCTGCGCGTGGCGCGCGGCGCCGGCCTGGTCGTGCTGATGCCGCTGGCCGGCGCGGCCATGCTGATTGCACCGGAATGGTTCGCCGACCGCTGCAGTCCGTATTCGCACGAGACCGGCGAGCCGTATCTGGATCACAGCTTCTGGTTGCTGCTGGGTTATCTCACCCTGGGCATGGCGTGGGCGCTGCTGCAGTTGTTCCGTTGAGCGCCACAGGCCACGCCACAGCGCTCAAAAAAACATCATGCGCAGGTAGTGCACGAGCGCACCGCTGGCGCTGGCGAACACGCCGATGCCGAGCAGCGACAGCAGCCAGGCGGCCAGCAACAGCGCACCGTCGCGCTCCATCAGCGCGATGCCATACAGCAGCAGCAGCACGCCGATCGGCCAGTTGGTGAACGGGATCGGCAACGCCAGCAACACGCCGACGACCACCAGCAGCAACCCGCTGAACAAGCCCGCGCGGCGATGGGTGAGGATTTCCAGGCGCGGGCTCGCGAGCTTTTCCAGGCGCGTCAGCAACGGCTTGCTGAAGCCGAGCACCTTGCCCGCGCTGCTGCGCGCGAAGCGGTAATCGGCCACCCTGCGCGGCAGCCACGGGCGCGACAGTCCGAGCAGCATCTGCAGGCCGACCAGCGCGGTCAGCACGCCCATTGGCGCGCCGATGCCGATCGGCACCGGCACGAAGTTGGGCAACGCCAGCACCAGCAGCAGAAATCCGAATGCGCGTTCGTGCAGCGGCTCGACCAGATCGCCGAGGCGGATCTGCTCGCCCGGCTGCGCGTCCAGCGCGGCTTGCAGCACCGCGCTGGTGCGCGGCGCATGCGCACGGCTCATGCGGGCTGTCCCGGCGTGCCCAGGCTGAGCAGCACGCGATCGATGCGCGTGCCATCCAGATCGAGGATCTCGAAGCGCACACCCTGCCACTCGATGATCTCACCGACGCTGGGGATGCGTCCGGCACGCGCCATCAGCAAACCCGCCACGGTGTGGTAATCCAGATCCGGTTCCTCGGGCAACTGCACGTTGCCCAGCAGCTCGCGCAGATCCTCGATCGACAGCGCGCCATCGACCAGGTAACTGCCGTCGGCGCGGCGCACGATCGGTGCATCGGCGGCGCCGGCATCGACGACCGGCGCGGAGCGCCCGACCACGGCTTCGAGCAGGTTGTGAAAGGTCACCAGGCCTTCGATGTCGCCGTATTCGTCCACCACCAGCGCCAGCTGCGTCTCGGCGTCGCGGAACTCCTCGAGCAGGTCCAGCGCGCGCGCGCTGCCCGGCACGTACAGCGGCTTGGCCAGGGTGCGGAACAGGTCCAGGCGCATGTCGCCGCGGGTCAGCGGCTCGAGCAGCCTTTTCACCTCCAGCACGCCGAGGATGTCGCTTTCGCTGCCGCGATAAACGGGATACCGCGAGTACGGCGTCTCGCGCAGCACGCCGAGGTTTTCGTCCAGCGTCGCCGCGGCATCCAGCCAGGCGATGCGCGGCCGCGGCGTCATCACGCTGCCCACGGTGCGATCGCCCAGGCGCAGCACGCGGCTGACCATGGCGCGCTCGTCCTCGTCGAGCACACCCTGCTCCGCGCTTTCCGCCACCAGCAGGCGGATTTCCTCCTCGCTGATGCGCTCGCGCGCACCGCCATGGCCCATGCGCAACAGGCGCAGCAGGCCGTTGCTGGAGGCATTCAACACCAGCACGAACGGCGCGGCCAGACGCGCCAGCGCCAGCATCGGCGCACCCACGATCATGGCCAGTTTCTCCGGCGCCACCAGCGCCAGGCGCTTGGGCACCAGCTCGCCGATGACGATGTTGAGATAGGTAATCAGCGCGATGCCCAGCGCATAACCCAGCGGGCGCGCGTAGGGCAGCAGCACGACCCAGCCCAGCCCTTGCAGCCACAAGGCAATGTGGTCACCGATGCTCGCACCGGCGACCACGCCGGTGAGGATCGCGATCAGGGTGATGCCCACCTGCACGGTGGACAGAAAGCGCTCCGGCGCATCGGCCAGACGCAGCGCCAGCGCCGCGCGCTTGCTGTCGCGCGCCATCTGCTTCAGGCGCGAACGGCGTGCGGTGACGATGGCCATTTCCGACAACGCGAAAAAGCCGTTGGCCAGCGCCAGCAGCAGAACCAGTCCCAGTTCACTCAGCATTGCGGGGAAACGATGGCGCACATGCTGCCGAGTGTAGCAAGCGGCCATGACGGCACGGATCGGGGCTGCGCGCGTACACCCAGCCGCGCGCATGGGCGGCGCATTGGTCCATCGCAGGACGGGATGTCCGCGATCCGCGCAACCACCTCGCGCGCTCAGTAGGCGTCGCCTTCCACGCTCAGCGCCTGTTCGAGCTGGTCGCCGAGCACGCCCAACTCGCGGATCAGGCGTTCGAGTTCGGGCAGCGAGAGAATGTCATAGGGCCGGTTTTCGCACAGGTGCAGGTAGGGCGAGCCTTCCAGATCGCTGATCGCCAGAAATCCGGCGCGCTGCTCCCAGTTGAAACGCAGGCAGCGCTCGGCATCCATGCCCACCACCGGGCCGACCGGGGTGGAGATGCGCAGGTACTTGCGCCCGTTCTCGCCCTCCAGTTCGACCAGGTAGATGCCTTGATGGCGCGCGCGGCGCAGGTCCAGATCGAAACTGATCAGGTACGGGTCGTTGGTGCGCAGCGTGTAGTGGCCGCCGAGGTGCGAGCGGACGGACTCGAAGGTCAGCATGGTCGATTTCTCATTCCAGCGATGACTGCATGGTAGCGTGATTGACATGGGCACCGAATCCACGTCGTCGTCCGCGCACGCGGCGATCCGTGCCGCGATCCGCGCCGTGCCGCCCGGGCGTGTCAGCAGCTACGGCGCGATCGCGGCGCGTGCCGGCCTGCGTGGGCGCGCGCGCCTGGTGGGGCGAGTACTGCGCGAGGGCGACAGCCCCGCCCTGCCCTGGCATCGCGTGCTGCACAGCGATGGTCGCCTCGCCGCGCCACCCGGCACGGCGCTGGCGCGCGAACAGATGCGGCGCCTGGCCGCCGAGGGCGTGCCGGTGCGCAAGGGTCGCGTGGCGCGCGAATATTTCATCGACGGCGACGATCTGGACGTGCTGTTGTGGCGCGGCTGAAGACCTTCAGCGCTTGCCGCGCCGGCTCAGCAGGACCGGCACCAGGGCCAGGATCGCCAGCGCGCACAGCGGCAGCAATATGTGCGGTTCCAGCATCATGTGCATGCCGATCGGTTCGCCGCGCGCGATGGCCTCGCTCAGGCCTGCGCCGACCGCGCTCTCGAAGGCTTCCATCACCAGACCGCCGACGGCCGTGGCGGCCATGAACAGCCACAGCGGGCAGCGCAGCCAGGCCAGGCCCAGGGTCACGCCGCCGAACGGAAACACCGGCACCAGCCGCAGGAACAGCGTGTAACTGGCGGGATGGTGCAGAAATCCCGCGCGGATTTTCTCGGCCAGCCGCGGCGCCGGCCGCTCGCCCGCGCCCAGTGCGTAGCGCGCGGCCAGAAACAGCAACAGCGAGCCCAGCACCAGGCCCAGCGTGGACAGCATGGTCGCCTCGACCATGCCGAAAATCAGCCCGCCGGCGATGGCGATCAGCACCAGCCCGGGCACGCCGCTGGCCACCGCCAACACCATGATGCCGAGATAGCTCATGCGCGCCAGCCACGGTGATGCCGCCGCCAGATGGTGCAGGTGCGCGTGCTCGGCGGCGAGGTGGCGCGGATCGAGATGGCGCAGCGCGCCCGAGAAAAACAGCACGGCGCCGGTCGCGATCAGCAACAGCAGGGGCAGCAAGGCGCGCAGGCGCTTCATCAAGGGCTTCCGCGTAAAAACCGCGAGCATAGCGGCAAGCGCGGCGGCGTGGCCGGGTCCCCACGCGCCGCCCGACGTGGTGCAGCGGTTGCCGCCGCGCGCGTGATCAGAACCCGCCGTTCACGCGCAAGCCGATCTCCAGTGCGTGCGTGGCCTGCGGCGCCAGCGCCGGATGCAGGATGTATTGCACATCCGGTTGCAGGGTGAGGTGCGCGTCGATGCGCTTGCGCCAGGTCAGCTCGTATGCGGTTTCGGCGCGCGCGCCGCCGGGGTGGCGCAGGCGAAAGCCCGGACTGAGCAGGGCGCGCGCCACGCCCACGCTCACACGCCCGTGACGGCGCGTGCTCAGGCGCAAGCCGGCGCCGAGATAACGGCCGACCGCACTCTGGTAGGGCTGCGTCTGGCCCCATTGCACGAAGCCGCCCAGGCGCCGCGCGCGACCGGCGCCGAGCAGGGCGATATCCGCCAGCGCATACACGCCGCGGTGCGCCTGCTGCGCCACGCCGACGCGATGCATAGCCCACGCGCCCAGCGCCAGCTTGTAGCGACCGTGTCGATCGAAGCCCAGTTCCAAGGCTTGCAAACCGCCGTCGCCGCGGCGCGGCAGATTCCAGCCCTGCGGGATGCCCGGGTCGCGCGGCACGCCGCTCCACAGCCCGGCCATCACGTAGAACGCATCGGGATGCCAGCGCGCGCTGATGCCGGGCGCGGTCTGCGGCCAGATCGGCGTGCCCGCCTGCGAACTGGTGGGCATTTGCCCGAAGGATGAATTCAGCAGATCGCCGCCGTCCGGCACCAGGCCGAACAGTTCGTCGTACCCCTGCCAGCCCAGCCGCAGTGCCCAATGCCCGCGCACGTCGCCCACTTGCCAGAACGCGCGGTACAGGCGCCAGGCATGGCGCGCGGCCAGGTTGTCCAGGGTTTGCACGTCGCCGGCATCGCGCGAGGGATTGCTGCCGAGGATGCGGATCAGATCGACATGCCAGTAGCTGTCCAGCCCGGATTGCAGGTGCTGGTGCCGGGTCAGGCGCAGGTCGATCAGCGCCGGCGCCTTCCAGCCACGCGCGCGGCCGCCGCTGGCGGTATCCATGGCATCGAATGCCCACAACAGGCGCACGCGCCACGGCCGCGCCGGCACGTTGGCAACAAAGGGAATCGGCGCGCGCGGATTGC
>DZBX01000016.1:0-26351 GCA_022730075.1 Rhodanobacter sp.
TCGCGCCGCGCCTCGTACAGCTTGGCGTATTTCAGAAACACGTACCAGGCGCCGCTGGCGGCGCTGATGTATCCGGCCCAGCCGTTGAGGAAGTAACGCTTGAACAGGTACTGGCGCAAAAAAAACAGCGACGGATACAGCAGCATGCGCGTGCGCACGAAGCGCGTCCCGCGCGCGCGCTTGTGCGCGACCAGGCCGCTGGAGTAGTCGTTGAGTTTGCGCATCTTGGTGGCGATGTCCGGCTCGCCGAAATGCAGGAACACGGCTGCGCGCAGCGTGCGCACGCGCCCCAGCACCTCGGGCGCGGCATGCACCGGCACCGCGTTCATGCCGCCGTGACGGCGATCGAACAGGCGCAGGTGCGTATTGATGCGGCTGCGGCGATGCTGGAAGGTCCAGAACATCTGCTCGCGCCGCGGCAGACGATAGCCGGCGGCGCGCGGCGCGCGCAGTTCGCGCTGGATGATCGCGGCGGCGGCCGGGGTCAGCGCCTCGTCGGCATCCAGCAGCAAAATCCAGTCGTGCCGCGCCAGCGCGATGGCGCGTTGCTTTTGCGCGGCGTAATCGTCGAAGGCATGCTGTTCGATGCGCGCGCCGTGCGCGCGCGCCACATCGCGGGTGGCATCCGTGGAGCCGGAGTCCAGTACCAGGATGTCGTCGGCGAACGCGGCCGAATCCAGACAGCGCGCCAGCGTGGCGGCGTTGTCGAGCGTGGTCACCACCAGCGACAAGGGCTCACGCGCCATGCGCAGGCTCCGCGTCGGCACGGCTACCCAGCGCACCGATCCACAGCGCCAGCAGCCACCAGAACAGCAGCCCCCACCAGGCCGAGTAGAACGCCAGCGTGGTGTTGAACGGGAACACCGCCGCCAGCACGGCGAGGCCCGCCGGCCAGGCGCGCGCGCGCGCAAACGCCGACGCGCGCCGCCACATGCGCAGCGCCAGCGCGGCGCCGACCAGCCACAGCAGCAAGCCCAGCACGCCGCTTTCGCTGAGGATCTCCAGCACGATCTGGTGCGCGTAGTAGGCGCCCTTGCGGTCGTGGTCGCGCAGGAACGGATCGCCCGGCGACGCATAACGCGGGTAGGCGTAGCGGAAACCGCGCACGCCGACACCGGTGCCCGGATTGGCCGCGATCATGCGCAACGCATCGGCCCAGATGTCGAGCCGGAATGACAGCGCCACGTTCAGGCCATGCTCGCTGCCTTTAAGCGCCTGCAGGGTGCGTTGCATGCGCGCGTCGAAGCCGGTCGAGGTTCGCCAGGCCACTCCCAGCGCCAGCACGCCGAACACCACGGCCGCGGCGGACCACAGCGCGAAGCGTCGCCACGAGCCCGCCTCGCGCCAGATGAACACCGCCAGCACCAGGGCGTAGGTAACCCAGCTGGCGCGCGAGCCGGACAGCAGGATCGGGCCGAGCAGCAACAGCGCCGCCGCGACCAGCGCCACGCGCCCACGCCAGCGCCGCGCCTCGGCCAGCATGAACGGCGCCAGCACCGCCAGCACCTGGCCGATCTTGGGATCCCCTGCACCGAAGATGCCGGTGAGCCGGTGCGGCTCGGCGTGGCCGCGCACGCTCCAGCCGGTCAGCGCCTGCATCCACGCGTCCAGCGTCCACAACAGGGTCAGCACCGCGATCGCGCGCAGCAACGCGCGCCACTGCCGCGCATCGCGCAGGATCCAGGCGATGCCCGCGGCCAGCGGCAGATAGCGCAGCATGGCCATGACGGTTTCCCAGGTGCGCACCGGCGCCACCGCGTGCAGGGTGGAGCCCAGCGCGGCCAGCTCGTAACAGGCCCAGATCGCCAGCGCCCAGCGCGCGGACGGCAGCGCGGTGAGCGCGCGCGGCTGGCGCAGCAGCAGCACCGCGCACAGCCCGATCAGCGCCAGCGTGCCCAGCTCGCCCGCGCGCCCGAACGGAAACAGGAAGATCAGCGCGAACGGCAGCAGCCACGCCCAACGCGGGCGCGCATCCGCGGACACAGCGGGGGCAAGGGTCATGTGCGGATTGTGCGCCGCGTGCCGCGGCGCGGGGAATGGCCCGGCAGCGGCACTCGCGGAAAAGCCCGCGCACCTTGCAACAGCACAAGGCGTGCGCCGATTTCCAGCCGCGGCAGGCTAGCCGTGCACCACATCGGCATACACCGCCAGGGTCGCCTGCTGCATGTTGTCGAGACGATAACGGGTCATCGGGGCGATCGGTGGCGCCAGGCGCAGCAATTCGGCGGCACGCTCGACCAGGCGCGCTTCGTCCGCGGTCGGCACGCGCCCGGCGGGATACAGCTCGGCCAGCAGTTCGCCGACGCCGCCGTGGGCGTAACCCAGCACCGGGCGACACAGGGCGAGTGCTTCGAGCACGGTGCGGCCAAAGGCTTCGGGTTTGGTCGAGAGCTGCAAAATCAGGTCGGAGATGGCATAGACCTCGCGCACGTCGCTGCGCGGCGGCGTGATCGCCATGGCGTCGGCCACATCCAGCGTCTGCGCCAGTTGGCGCAGCTCGCGCACATAGCCCGCGCGCGCGGGTTCGTCGGCACCCAGCAACAACAGGCGCGCGTCGATGCCGCGGGTTCTCAGCGCGGCCAGCAGGCGCAGCGCATGGGCATGACCTTTCAGGCGCGTGCCGCGTCCGGGCAGGGTCAGCAGAGGCGCGCCGGCGAGATGCGGAAATTCGGTGAAGAACGCCTTGCGCCAGGCCGGGTCGGGACGGTAGCCGTAGGGAAATTCATCGGCATCGACACCGCGCGGGATCAAGCGCACCCGCTCCTGCGGAACATCCGGATAGTGTTGCTGCACATGGTCGCGCACGGTCTGCGAGACCACGATCACGCGCTCGCCGCGGGTCAGCACGGCGCTGTAGGCGTTGGGCGAGTTCAGCCCATGCACCGTGGTGACGAAATGCGGGCGCGGACGCAACCCGCGCATGGCCATCCGCGCCAACCACGCCGGCAAGCGCGAGCGCGCGTGCACGACGTCCGGCTTGAGCGCGGCCAACGCGTGCCGCAAAGGCATGACCTGGGCCAGTGCGAGCGGCGACTTGCGCCCGATCGGCAGGCTGATGTGCTCGCCGCCTTCGGCCTCGAGGCGCTGCAGCAGGCGTCCGCCAGCGGAAATGACCACCGCGCGGTGCCCGGCCGCGACCAGTGCGCGTGCGATCTCCAGCGTGCTGCGCTCCGCCCCGCCGCTGTCCAGCGCCGGGATCAACTGCACCACGGTCAGGCGTTGCGCGGCGATGGACGGTTCGGATCGGATCACGGCACGGCCGGTGATGGTGCCCGTCGCGCGGGCGACGAAAGCGATGCAATGCAGATGCCAGCGTGCGCGGCAGTCGGCGCTGCGGCTCAGGCTTGCAGAACGTAATGCGCGCCGCAATAGGGGCACACGGATTCGCCGCCTTCGTCCTCGATGGCCAGATACACGCGCGGATGCGAGTCCCACAACGCCATGTTCGGCATCGGGCAGGACAAGGGCAGATCGGCGCGGGTGATCACGTAGCGGTGTTCCGTGTTGGCCGGCTTGAGCGCCACCGCGGCGGGATCGGAACGGGTCATGACAACCTCCGGGGAAGGACGGACAGGTGCGCCGACACGGCAGGTGCCGATCTCGGCAAGCAGGGCATGCAGTGTAACGGTTGCGCACGCCGCGGCGCTGCTGCCGCGACGTCGATGCGGCGCTCTGGCATGCTGTGCGCCCCTGCCTGCGTGATGCCCATCATGAACTTCGCCCACCTCATCGCGCGCCTGCGCGCCATTTTGCTCAGCCCACGCGCCACCTGGCCCGAGATCGCCAGCGAACCGGCCAGCATCGGCAGCCTGTACACCGGTTGGGTGCTGTGGCTGGCGGCGATCACGCCGCTGGCGACTTTCATCAGTCTGGGCATCTTCGGCATATCGCTGCCGTTCATCGGCAGCTTCCGGCTCGGTTTCGGCACGCTCCTCGGGCAATTGGTCACCACCTACCTGCTCACCCTGCTGATCGTGTTCCTGATGGCACTGATCACCGCCGCGCTGGCGCCCAGCTTCGGCGCGCGCAACGATCGCGTGCAGGCGCTGAAGGCCATCGCCTATGCGTGGACGCCGGTATGGATCGTCGGTGTGTTGCACCTGATCCCGCTGCTCGGCGCGCTGACCGTCCTGCTGACCTTGGCGGCAACGGCATACAGCGTGTGGTTGCTGTGGCAGGGCCTGCAGGCGACGCTGGGCGCGCCGCAGGAACGCGCGCTGGCCTATACCGCCGTGGTCATTGTCATCGCCATCGTGCTGAGTGTGGTGATCGGCTGGACCAGCGCGGTGTTCACCAGCAACGGCGCGATGAACCGCGCCAACATCGAGGTCTCGGTGACCATGCCAGCGTCCAGCGGCATCAGCGGTCTGGCTGCCGGCATGCAGCAAGCCGCCCGGCAGATGCAGGCCACCGGCAAGGCCCTGCAGGGCGAACAGGCAGGCGCCGCCGGGCAGGCCGCGAACCTCGCCCCGATCAAGCCGCTGGCGCCCGGCCAGATGACCGCGCTGCTGCCGGCCAGCCTGCCCGGGCTCGTGCGCGGCAACGTGGACAGCACGCGCGGCGGCATCGGTGCGCTGCAGGTCAGCGAGGCCAAGGCCGATTACGGCAGTGGCGCGCAACAGATCCGGCTCGACATCACCGACATGGGCGCCAATCGCGCCATGCTGGCCATGATCGGCATGGTGCAGCAGGATCAGGAATCTGCCAGCGGCTACCACAAGGTGTTTCAGCAGGACGGCCACACCGTGCAGGAGCAGTGGACCGCCGCCACGCGCGCGGGCGAATACACGCTGATCGTCGGCGACCGCTTCATGGTGCAGGCCAAGGGCCAGGGGCCGGACATGGCCGCGCTCAAGCAGGCCGTGGACGCGGTGGACCTGGCCCGATTGCAACAGCTCAAGGACACGCCAGGCGAATAAGCCGTTACAGCAGCTCGAACAACAGCAGCTCGCTGTCGGCCTCGGCGCTGATCTCCAGCATGGCCTCGTCGCGCAGGCCGAGGCCGTCGCCGGCCGCCAGCGCGAGGCCATTGGCGCGCACCGCGCCGCGCGCCACCTGCAGCCAGGCGTGTTCCGCGATCAGGTTCAGCGCATGCTGCGCGCCGCCCGCTGGCCGCCATGCCGACACGCGCGCGGCGGCATGCAACGGCAACGCGGCGCCAGCTTCCGCTGCCGGCGCGGCCAACACGGTCCAGCCCTGCGCAAGCGGCAGCGGCGCGTAGCCTTGCTGCGCGTAGGACGGCGCGCGATTGGAGCGATCCGGCTGCAGCCAGACCTGCAGAAAATGCACCGGTGCGCGCGCATCGGCGTTCATCTCGCTGTGGCGGATGCCGTGCCCGGCGCTCATGCGCTGCAATTCGCCAGGGCGGATCACGCCCGACGCTCCGGTGGAATCGCGATGCGCCAGCGCCCCCTGCAGCACCCAGGTGAGGATTTCCATGTTGGCGTGGCCATGCTCGCCGAATCCGGCATCCGGCACCACGCGGTCCTCGTTGAGCACGCGCAGCGTCGCCCAACCCATCCACGCCGGATCGTGGTAGTCACCGAAGGAAAACGTGTGCCGGCTGTCCAGCCACGCCGTCTGCGTGTGTCCGCGCGCGGCGGCGGGTCGCTTGAGCAACATGACCAGATGCCTGCAGCCGTGCGCTCAGCGCGCCTTCGCGGCCGGCTTGGCGGCATCGGCTTCGAGGGTGATGCTGACATGCACCGCGTCCGACACCAGTGGCACGTAGGCACCCACGCCAAACGCGCTGCGCTGGATTTCGGCGCTGGCATTGAAGCCGATCGCCGGCACATGCATCAGCGGGTTCTCGCCGATCTTGTTGAGGTGGGCGTGCAGCGTCACCGGCCGGGTCACGCCGTGCGCGGTCAGCAGACCCTCGATGGTGAACTCGCCGGGCTTGGCGCCGGGGATCACCTTGGTGCTCTTGTAGGTGATGTCGGGGTACTTCGCGGCGTCGAAGAAACCGGCTTCCTTCAGATGCACATCGAGCGCCGGCACGTGCGTGTCCAGCCCGGACATGGGCATGGTCACCTGCACCGATGAGCGCGCCGGATCCTGCGCGTCGTACACCAGCGTGCCCTCGACCGTGTTCATGTTGGCGCAGGGCATGGAGAAACCCAAATGATCCCAGCAGAAACGCACCTGGGTATGTCCCAGATTGAAGTGATAGGTCACCGGCGCGGCCAGCGCCGGCAGCGTGAACAGGGCCAGGCCGGCCACGAGCAGTGCATGGGAAAAACGCATGATGAAATCCTCCGCGAACGTGATGAAAGGCGGCGCCGTGGCGTCAGTCGATGCGACAGACCTCGTCGAAATCGAAGCGTGGACTGCGCGGAAACAGATCACGGCTGGCATCACCGTAACCGATGTTGATCAGGAAATTGGACTTGTACGTGGTGTTGGCGAAAAACGCCGCATCGACCTGCGCGTTGTCGAAACCGGACATGGGCCCGCAGTCCAGCCCCAGCGCGCGCGCCGCGATGATCAGATACGCGCCCTGCAGGGTGCCGTTGCGGAACGCGGTGGTCTCGATCAGCGCCGGATTGCCGGCAAACCAGCTGCGCGCATCGGCATGCGGGAAGAGCTTGGGCAGGTGCTCGTAAAACGCGTGGTCGGTGGCGACGATCGCGGTCACCGGCGCGGCCAGCGTCTTGGCGCGATTGCCATCGGACAGCAGCGGCCCCAGCTTCGCCTTGGCCTGCGGCGACCTGACGAACACGATGCGCGCCGGCGAGGCGTTGGCGCTGGTCGGCGCCATCTTCGCCAGGTCATAGATCGCGCGCAGTTGCGCGTCGCTGACTTCGCGCGGCAGGAAGGCGTTGTAGGTGCGCGCTTCGCGGAAAATCTGGTCGAGCGCGGCGGCGGACAGTTCGGACTTCATCGAGACTCCAATCGAACAAGGCGGGCGGACGGGTATTTCGCGGCACAGTGTAGGCGCGTCGCGACGCGCGCACGCGCCGCGCGCGGCAATGCACTGTCGGCGCGGCATGGACAATGCGTCGGCGCCGCGCCCGCGCGATTCACCCAATCGCGCTTTGCCCGACAATGCGGTCGGCGGCGGTCGGACGCGGACGGAGAGCGATGCAGTCGATCTGGGTGATCACCGATGGCGCGGCAGGCAACCAGCGCCAGGCGCTGGCGCTGGCCACGGCGCTGGGCGGCGAGACGCGCGAACTGGTCCTGCGGCCGCGCGCGCCCTGGTCGTGGCTGGCGCCGCGCGTGGCAGCGGGCGGTCGGCTGGCCTGGGATGTCGCTGCGCGCGCCCGGCTTGCGCCGCCCTGGCCGGACCTGGCCATCGGTTGTGGCCGTCAGGCCGCGCTGGCAACGCGCCAACTGCGCCGCTTCAGCGATGGCCGCTGCCGCAGCGTGCAGATCCTCGACCCGCGCTGCGACACGCGTCACTGGGATGTGGTGATCGCGCCGCGTCACGATGGCCTGCGCGGGGCCAACGTGCTCGCTCCGCTGGGCTCGCTGCACCCCATCGACACGGCCTGGCTGGCGGATGCGCGCGCGGCCTGGCACGACGACTTCGCGCGCTTGCCGGCGCCGCGCATCGGCGTGCTGCTGGGCGGACCGCGACGCGGCGTGCCACTGGACGCAGCGTGGCAATCGGCGCTGGCCACGCAATTGCGCAGACTGCTGCGACAGGGCGGCAGCGTGATGGTCGTGGCATCGCGACGCACGCCCACCGGCTTGGTCGATGGCTGCCTGCAGGCCATCGGCGAGCAGCCGCGACGCGCCTGGCGCGGCGCCGCGGATGGCGCCAATCCCTACCCGGGCGTGCTGGCATGGAGCGACCGCCTGCTGGTCAGTCCCGATTCGGTGAACATGCTCAGCGAAGCCGCCGCCTGCGGCGTACCGCTGCATAGCGTGGTCAGCGCGCCGCTGCCGCCGCGCCTGGCGCGTTTCCATGCCGCGCTGCGCGCAGGCGGCTGGCTGCTCGACGCCGACGCCGCCTATGGCGCGCCGGCGCCGCTGCGCGAAACCGCAGCGATCGCCGCGCGCGTGGCGACATTGCTGGGTGGCGCGCATGACCATCACGCGATGATCCGCTAGCGGCTGCCAGACCCGACGGCGAATGCAAATCCGCATTCGGCGACCACGCGCAGTACCGAGTCGGCGTGCTGCTGCAGCACGGGCTCGCGCGCAAGCAGGCGCGGGCGATCGTCCAGGGTGCAGCTCAGCGCGTGTTGCAGCAGCGCGGCATGCGCGGCGCGCAGTGCCGCGGCCTGCGCGGTGCGCAACACATGCAGACTTTCCAGCACGGTGATCAGCGCCGCGCTGGCGGTGCTCTCGGTGATCAGCGGCGCGCGCGATGCATGCGTCAGCACCATGCCTTGCAGCAGGAACTCGATATCCAGCAGCCCGCCTGCACCCTGCTTCAGGTCGAAGCGCCGCGCGTCCGAACGATCGCGTTCGGCACGCCAGCGTTCGCGCATGGCGCCGACTTCGGCGGCGACTTGCGCGGCTGCGCGCGGCTGCGCCAGCACGCGCTGGCGCACCTGCGCGAAAGCCGCGCCCAGTTGCGCATCACCGCACACGACGCGTGCGCGTGCCAGCGCCTGATGCTCCCAGGTCCAGGCGCGCTGCTGTTGATAGTCGGCATAGGCCTCCATGCTCTGCACCAGCAGGCTCTTGCTGCCATCCGGGCGCAGGCGCGTATCCACCGCATACAGCTGCCCCGCGCGGGTGACCGTACCCAGCCAGTGCACCACGCGTTGCGCCAGGCGCTGGTACCACTGCGCCCCTTCCAGAGGACGCGCGCCATCGCTGCTCAGCGCGGCGCGCGCGCCGTCGTACACGAACGCCACGTCGAGATCGCTGGCGAAACCCAGCTCGTGTCCACCCAGGCTGCCATAACCGATCACGCAGAAGCCGAGTCCGCTGCCCGGCAGGCGGCCGTGGCGTGCGGCCAGCTCGCCTTCGGCCAGACGCAGCACGGCGTTGAGCACGGCCTCGGCCAGCGCGGCCAGGCGGCGCGCGGTCGCTGGTGCATCGGCGCGTGCGTCGGCAAAGGCCAGGCCCAGCCGAAACGCCAGGCTGGCGCGCGCCTCGTTGATGCGCTCCAGTTCGGCCTCGGGGCCGCGTTCGTCCAGTGCGTCGAGCAGGTGCGCGATCTCGGCGGCGATGGCCGCGGCCTTCAGCGGCAACTGCTCGATGCGCGGATCGAGCACGTCGTCGAGCAACAGCGGCTGCGCCAGCACACGCTCGGCGAGAAACGCGCGTTCGGCGCACAGCACGGCAAGACGTTGCAGCGCTGCAGGCGATTCCTCGAGCAAGGCCAGATAGGCCGGGCGTCGCGCGATGTTGTGCAGCAGACGCAACAGGCGCGGCAGCGCCAGCGACGGCGCGGCGCTGTGGCGCGCGGCATGCAGCACGCGCGGCAGCAGGCGCTCCAGGCCGGCCCGTGCGGACTCGCTCATGCCGTGCACGGCACGACTGCCGGCCAACGCCTGCAGCGCCGCGCCGGACTCTGCATCCAGTGCGCAGGCGCTGATCGCGGCGGCAGTGGCGTTGCCGACTTGCATGTCACGCCACAGCGCCAACAGCGCATCCTGTCCCGGCACGCTGGCCGGCGTGGCGCCACCGAGGATCGGCGCGAACGCGGCACTGACCGCGGCGCGCTGCGCGGCCAGCGCTGCATCCAGCGCGGCGTCATCGGCGTAACCAAGTCCCTGCGCGATGCGCAACCGCGCCAACGGCTCATCCGGCAGCGCATGGGTTTGCGCGTCGGCCAGCATCTGCACGCGATTCTCGACGTGACGCAGCAGCGTCCATGCTTGCCGCAAGACGCGCGCGCGCGCGCTGGCGATGAAGCCACGCCGCTCCGCCGCCAGCAGTGCCGGCAGCAGGCCGGGCTCGCGCAGGGCGGCTTCGCGTCCGCCGCGGATCAGTTGTTCGAGCTGCACGCTGAACTCGATCTCGCGTATGCCGCCTGGACCGAGTTTGAGGTTGCCGGCCAGATCCTTGCGCGCCACCTCGGCATCGATCAGCGTCTTCATCGCGCGCAGGCCGGCGAACGCGGTGTAATCCAGATAACGGCGATAGACGAATGGTCGCAGTTGCGCCAGCAATCGGCGCCCGGCATCGAGGTCGCCAGCCACCGGGCGCGCCTTGATCCAGGCGTAACGTTCCCAGTCGCGGCCCTCGCTCTGGTAATAGGCCTCCATGGCCGCGAACGACCACGCCGGGCGTCCGGCGGCGCCATACGGGCGCAGGCGCAGATCGACGCGCGCGACCTGACCGTCGGCGCTGACCTCGGTCAACAGGCCGACGAATTCGCGCGTCAGCCGCGCGCAGTATTCGCTGGCCTCCAGCGCGCGCGCGCCGTCGCTCTCGCCTTCTTCGGGATAGGCGAGGATCAAGTCCACGTCGGAGGAAAAATTCAGCTCGCCGCCACCAAGCTTGCCCAGAGCCAGCACCATCATGCGCTGCGCGCGCCCCCGCCTGTCGCGCAATACGCCGTGACGCGCGCGCAGGCTGCGCTCGGCGTGGCGCAAGGCCAGCTCGAGCAGCGCCGCGTACAGGCTGCTGGTGGCGGCAAGCGTGTCCTCGAGCGTATCCAGCGCGTTGGCATCGCGGAAGACCAGTCGCAGCGCCTCGCGCGCGCGCGTCTGGCGCAACTGCGCCATGGCGGCGTCGCGCGTCACGGGCAGGCCGGGCCCGGCCAGCAGGCGCGCACCGGGATCCCCGCCGCTGCCCAGCCAGTGCAGGCCCGCAGGCGCCAGCAACTGCGGCTGCGCGCGCAGCACGGCGTAGGCGAAATCACTGACCAGCAGCAGGCGTTGCACGCGCTCGGCGACGCCGGCATCGTCGTAGTACGGCACCCCGGCAAGCCGCAGATGCGCGACCAGATCGGCATAACGCTGCGCCAGCAGCGCACGCAATGGCGGCGCCAGTGGCGCGTGCGCGGCGGCGGAACCCAGGCTCATGCCGCGGCGGGCAGCAACGCATCCAGCTCGCGCCCGATCGCCTCAGGCGTGTCGGTGGGCGCGTAGCGCCTGCACACCCTGCCCTCGGCATCGACCAGGAACTTGGTGAAGTTCCACTTGATGCCCTGCGAGCCGAGTACGCCGGGCGCCTCGCGTTTCAGCCATTGATACAGCGGATGCGTGTCGGCGCCGTTGACCGCGATCTTGGCGAACAACGGGAAGCTCACCGGATACTCGAGCGTGCAAAACCGGCGGATTTCCGCCGCATCGCCAGGCTCCTGGTGGCCGAACTGGTCGCAGGGAAAGCCGAGGATTTCCAGCCCGCGCGGCTGGTACTGGCGATACAGCGTCTCCAGCCCACGATATTGCGGGGTGAAGCCGCACTTCGATGCCACGTTGACGATCAGCAGGGTCTGGCCGAGAAAGCGCGACAAGGCCTGGTCCTCGCCCTCCAGCGTGGCGGCATGCAAGGTGGCAAGCGGACTCATGCACGGATTCCTTCGGGACGGGATGCGCGGTATAGCACTTGCGCCGCGCTGCCGCAGGGTGAATCAGGGCGATCGATCGTGATTCAATGGCGCATGCCGCGCCGCTTGCTCATCGTCCTCGTCGCCGTTTCGCTGCTGTTGAGCGCGTGCTCGCATGCGCCCAGCCCGTGGCTGCTGACCGATGTGCGCGGGCATCTGCCCGATCTGCGCTTTCATCTGATCAACGACCTCGGCCAGCCGGTGACCGGTGCCAGCTATCGCGGCAAGGCGGTGCTGCTGTATTTCGGCTACACGCACTGCCCGGACGTGTGCCCAACCACACTGGCGCACCTGACCGTGGTGTTGCAAAACCTCGGCCCGCTGGCGCAACACGTGCGCGTGCTGTTCGTCAGCGTCGATCCCAAACGCGACACGCCGGCCCTGCTGCACGCCTATACCAGCGCCTTCGGCCCGCACATCATCGGCCTGACCGGCACGCCCGACGCGATCGCGCGCGTGGCCAAGCGCTACCGCGTGGCCTACAGCTACGGCAAACCGGATGCCAACGGCAATTACGTGGTCAACCACAGTGCCGCGATTTTCATTTTCGACGCGCGTGGTCGCGCGCGCTTGCTGGCAACCGAGCACGATTCGGTCGCGCAGCTCACCCACGACCTGCACCTGCTGCTGACGGAACCCAATGCATGAATACACGACGCCACCCACCCGCCCTCGGCCTGCTTGGCCTCGGCCTGCTCGCCGCGCCGTTGCTGGTGAACGCTGCGCCACCCGCAGCGGCGCATGCGATGCACGACATGCCGTCGATGTCAGCCGCCGCTGACGCGCATGCACTGCCCGCGGCGGCCGTCGCGGTGACCAACGCCTGGGTGCGCTGGCTGCCGGCCGGCCTGCCGATGGGCGGGTATTTTTCGCTGCGCAACCTGGGCAGGCAGCCGCTGCAACTGGTCGGCGCGACCAGTCCCAGCTACCGGATGGTCATGCTGCACGAGAGCACCGATCGCGGTGGCATGGAACGCATGGTGCACGTCGATCAGGTGTCGATCGCGCCGGGGCAGAGCGTGCACTTCGCACCCGGCGGCTACCATCTGATGCTGATGCACGCCGCGTCCACGGTGCAGCCCGGCACACGCGTGCGCATCGACCTGCAGTTCGCAGGCCATGCGCCCTACCCGGTCGAATTCACGGTGCAGCCCGCCGCCGCGCATTGAGGTGCCGGCGTGCGTCCAGCAGCGTCCAGCGCCGCATCGCCAGCAGCGCGGCGATGACGCTCATCATCGCCGCCGGAATCCAGATGATCAGCCCGCCGAGATATTGATCGGTCTGGAAAGTCAGCCACGGAAACACGCGCCCGCATACCTCGAAAGCCGGATACAGGTCTTCGCCGGTAAAGGTGATGAAGGCACCCATCATGATCTGCGGCAGCGCGACCAGCAGCGGCAGCACCACGCGCATCCCCGGTGACAACCGCGCCGGCGGCTTGGCGCGCGGATCCAACACCAGCCACCAGAACAGGAAGCCATCGAGCAGCATGCTCCAGTTCATCAGACGGTAGATGCGGTCGTCCAGCATGGCCACGAACTGCACCGGCGGATACAGCCACAGCGCGATCACGCCGACGAACAGGCCGCCTGCCACCCAAGGGTTGAGCACCACGTTCAAGATCCAGCGCAGCGGCGGCAGCGCCCGCCAGGCGCGCAACCAGCGCACACGCCAGCGCAGCTGCAATCCGGCGCGCAACTGCGGACCGGGATAGGCCAGCACCAGCAGGAAAGGCCCGAGATGGTGCAGCACCAGATGCTGCAGCCGCTGCAGGAAAAACGCGTGCTGCGAAAAATAATCCCAGCGCGACTGCATGGCCACGAAGCACAAGGCCAGACCGATCCACCATGCCGCGCGGCGCCAGCGCGAAACCGGGCGCAGGCGCTGCCCGCGCCAGTACAGCACGATCGCGGCAAGGGCCAGCAGCCATGCCAGGGGCGAAGGCTCCCAGGGCACGAAGAATTGCAGCAGCGCGAGCATCGCCGGCAGCGCGCCTAGCGGATCGGCACGTACTGCAGCAACTGCGGTGCCGCGGCATGCACCGGCAACAACCAGTGGTCGGCCAGCAGAAAGCCGAACAGCGCCGCCAGATAAATGATCGAATAGCTGAAGGTGCGCATCGCGAACAGCTCATCCGGCGGGCGTAGCATGCGCACGGCGTAATACAGGAACCCGATGTCCAGGATCAGCGCGCCGCCGAGATAGAACAGCCCGCTCATGCCGGTCAGATACGGCAGCAGCGTGGCCAGCACCAGCAGCACGGTATAGGCCAGCAGGTGCCAGCGCGTGACCACCACGCCATGCGTGACCGGCAGCATCGGGATGCCGGCGCGCGCGTAATCGGCGCGGCGGAAAATCGCCAGCGCCCAGAAATGCGGCGGCGTCCACAGGAAAATGATCAGCACCAGCAGCAGCGCGTGCGGCGCCAGCGTGCCGGTCACCGCCACCCAGCCCAGCGCCGGCGGCGCCGCGCCGGCGATGCCGCCGATGACGATGTTCTGCGGCGTGGCGCGCTTGAGAAACGCGGTGTACACCCCCGCGTAACCGATCAGCGAGGCCAGCGTCAGCCATGCACTGAGCGCATTCACTCCCAACGCGAGAATCAGCATCGAAACCACGCCCAGCGCCAGGGCGAACAGCAACACCTGCAGCGGACGCAGCGTGCCGGTGGCCAGCGGCCGGTGCGCGGTGCGCGCCATCATGCGGTCGATGCGCTGGTCGATGAGGTGATTCAGCGCCGCCGCCGAGGCCGCCGCCAGCCAAATGCCGGCCAGGCCCAGCAGCAGCTGCCGCCACGGCGGCAGGCCGGGCACCGCCAGCAGCGCGCCGATCAGCGCGGTGAACACCAGCAGGGCGACGACACGCGGCTTGGTCAGCTCCAGATACTCGCGCCACAACTTCACTCAGAACTCCCGCTGCGTGGATGGACGCTGCGTGGCGGCCAGCAACCAGATCAGGGTGAACAGCAGCAGCGCGGCGCCAGCATTGTGCGCGGTGGCGACGTCCAGCGGCAGTCCCAGCACCACGTTGCCGATGCCCAGCAGCACCTGCGCGCACAGCAACAGCGCCAGCACGATGCCCTGCGGCTTCAGCCCGGCGCGTGTCGCGCGCCAGGCCAGCCACAGCCCGTAAACGAACACGACCACGGCGCCGATGCGATGCGCCATCTGGATCGCCGCGCGCGCCGCTGCATCGAGCACGCCGCCTTCGTAGTTGACGCCGATGTCACGCCACAGGATGAAACCCTGATGGAAATTCATCGGCGGCCACCAGCGCCCCGCGCATTCCGGGAAACTCGTGCCGCAGGCCAGCGCGGCGTAGTTGGTGCTGGTCCAGCCGCCCAGCGCGATCTGCATGACCAGCAGCAGAACGCCCAGCGCCACCCAGGGCAGCAGGCGTCGCGCTGGTGTGTCGCGTGTGCCCGCGCCGCTCAGGCGCAAGGCCGCGTAGGCCAGCAGCGCGAACGTGGCCAGTCCGCCCAGCAGATGACTGGTGACGATGGCCGGCTTCAGCAGCAACGTCACCGTCCACATGCCCAGCATGGCCTGGAAGATGATCAAACCCAGCACCACCGTCAGTATCTTCCACGGCACCGCGCGGCGCAGCCGCCACGCAGCCAGCAGCGGCAACGCGATGGCGATGCCGGCCAGCGCGCTGGAGTACGCGTGCTCCCCACCCATGTACAGCCACACACCCGCCGCCGCGGCCAGCGCGGCTACGATCACCGCAACGCGTGGCATGCGCTGGCGCCAGACCGCACCCAGCGCCAGCAGCAGCACCAGCACGCCCAGCGTGCCCGCGATGAAGCGGTGCACCTGTTCGCGCCAGGCCAGATGCACGGCCACCGGCCGCTGCGGAAACGCGGCATCGGCCGCGGTGATCGCGGCGTGGTGCGTGGGCCAGGTGATCTGCCCATAGCAGGTCGGCCAGTCCGGGCAGGACAATCCGGCGTTGGACAAGCGCACGAAGGCACCGAATACGATCACGCCCAGCGCCAACGCGGCGGCGATCCAGGCCAGCGGCCGCACCCATGCGGGCTTGACGATCACTTGAACAACCTCCGCAGATCCTTGTTGATGCCGGCCACGCTGACTGCCGGCGGGTAATACACGATCGCCGTGCCGTCGGCCGCCACCAGGATCACCGCGACCTGATCGGCCGGCCGGGGAACGAAGCGCAGCAATTGCGGAGCCCGGGTTCGCCCCAGCGTCCAGGATTGCAGCGCGCCATGCGTGTCGGCCAGAACCGGTGGCGCACCGACATACAACAGGCGCAGGTTCTTGCTGCTCTTGTTCAAGCCGATCTGCGCGTTGTGCAGCATGTACAGCTTGTACAGGCACGCCGCGGCGCAACCCGGCCCGGCCAGAGCCATCAGCGTGTACTGCGGCGTCGCCGCCTTCCACGGCCAGTCCTTGCCTCCGGCGATGCCGACCTTGAGCGCGGCGAAGCTTTCCTGCGGCACGATCGGCTGCCCGTGACTGCTGGCGCTTGGCACCCATCCGGACAGCGCCAGGATGGCGGCCAACAGCATCGGCGCGAAAAACACGGCGGCGATCAGCAGCAACTGGCGGCGACCGCGGCGAGGGTCAAGCGTAGCGTTCATGCGTGGCAATCAGTCCTGGCGATCATTTTTTGGCGGCTCGACGCGCCGGTGCAGCACGATGAATATCACCAGCGCCGCGGCGGCAAACGAGAACCACTGGAAAGCGTAGGCCTGGTGCCGTGCGGGCGGGATGAAGGTCGGCGTCCAGTCGCGCAGATACGCCGACTTTGGGTTCGGATCCAGCAGTACGATGCCGGGGTACAGGCGCTGATCGAGATCGCGGCTGATCTGGCTCAATTCGAGGTAGGTGCTCAGCTTGGGCCACTGCTTCTGCCGCGCGATCTGGTCGCCGCCCAACTTCAGCCCGGGCGGCGGCATCGACGCATACAGCCCGTGCAGGGTGAGCTCGCCTGCGGGCAGCGGCGGCATCTGCGGGCGTCGGTCGAGCTCACTGTTGCCGTGCGGCAGAAAACCGAGGTTGACGATCACCAGGCGCGCGTGTCCCTGCACCACGAACGGCACATACACATCGACGCCGACCTGCTCGCCGATGGTCTGGTCGTCCCACATGTAGGCCCGGCCCTGTAGATAGTGACCGCGCACCGCGACGTGCGCGAAACCGTGATGCGGCGCGGTGTCGCTGACCTGCGCGAACGGGATCAGCGGCGCATCCGTGGCATGCGCGAATCGCGCCAGCAAGTGTTCCTTGTAGGCCGCGCGATCCAGTTGCCAGATGCCCAGACGCACGAAGATCGCGATCCCCGCCAGCGTCAGCAGCACCGCGAACCACGAGGGTCGGCGCAGCCTCAGCACGAATGCAGCCTTGACCGGCCGCGGTCTATACTGATCGAGACATCGAGCGGATGCATGTACATGCACACCTTGTTCAAAGCCGCATTGATCCTGATGCTGCTGGCGGCGATCTTCAGCCTCGGCCAGGCGTTGTTTTACATGATGACCGAGCGCCAGGACTCCAACCCCAAGCGCATGGCTTGGGCACTGACACGACGCATCGGGTTTTCGCTGGGCGTGTTCCTGCTGGTGATCATCGGCATCCTGACCGGACTGCTCAGACCGCATGGCCTGGGCGGCTAGTCACGCGGACCCCGGCCGGTTCGCGGCTCATGGGTCCGCGCGACGCATGCCGGGCTACAGGATGTAGACGAACAGGAACAAGCCCAGCCAGACGATATCCACGAAGTGCCAGTACCAGGCCACCGCCTCGAAGGCGAAGTGGTGTTCCTTGCTGAAGTCGCCGCGCCAGGTGCGATAGAGAATCACCAGCAGCATGATCGTACCCAGCGTCACGTGCAGACCGTGGAAGCCGGTCAGCAGGAAGAACGTGGCGCCATAGATGCCGCTGTGCAGGGTCAGATTCAGGTGGGTGTAGGCATCGATGTACTCATGCGCCTGGAACCACAGGAACAGCGCGCCCAGGATCGGCGTGGCCGCCAGGAACACCAGCATGCGACGGCGATGGCCGTCGCGCAGCGCGTGGTGCGCGATGGTGATGGTGACGCTCGATGACAGCAGCAGCAGCGTGTTGAGCAGCGGCTCGCCCCACGCCGGCACCGTCTTGAACGCCCCGCCGATGGCGTCGGGCCCGGCGGTCGGCCAGCCGCCGGTATAACCGCGGAACAGGTAGTAGTTGGTCAGCGCGCCGTGGCCCTCGCCGCTGAGCCACGGCACCTGCAGGCCGCGGCTGTAGAAGAGCGCACCGAAGAACGCACCGAAGAACATCACCTCGGAAAAGATGAACCACATCATGCCCATGCGGAAGGACACGTCCACCTGCGCGTTGAAGGCTCCGCGCTGCGATTCGCGGATGACCTCGCCAAACCAGCCGAACTTCATGAAGATGATGATGGCGAGGCCGGTGAAGAGCAGGATCGGCCCCTCCGGCTCGATGCCATCGAGCCAGTGCGCGGCGCCCCACATGAAGATGAACAGGCCGACCGCGGCAATGATCGGCCAGCGGCTGCCGTGTGGAATGTAATAAGCGCCGGCTTGCTGGGACATGGCGAGGTTCCGTTGCGGATGCGTGGCGATGCGACAGTCAAGCTGCCGCGTGGATGAACGAGAGTTTAAGCGAAGACCAGCGCGGCGCAATGCTGCTGTGCACCGCATGATTGCCCGGCCGGCGCGCGGCGCACATCAGAAAAACAGGTGCTCGAGAAAAAAGACCACGTAGAACCCGGCCGAGACCAGCGCCAGGATCAGCGCCGTGCGCCGCGCCTTGCTCTGGCGCGTACCCGATTTGGGACCATCGGCCTGGGGGGAACGCTTGCCGGAATTGCTGTTCATCGCGGGATCCGGCCGGGCGCGGGCGCCCGACCGGGAGGCATCCTCAGTGGGTGATGTCGCCATGCGCCAGCATGCCGGGCAGGATCGTGGGCGGGGTCGAGAACGTGTGGTGCGGCGCCGGGGAAGGCACCTCCCACTCCAGTCCGCGCGCGCCTTCCCACACCCGCGCCGGCGCCTTGTCCCTGGCGAAGTACACGGTGTAGATGATGTTGCCGACGAAGATCAGCTGGCTGGCACCGAACACGAAGCCGCCGATCGAGCTGACCATGTTCCAGTCGGCGAACGCCACGTTGTAGTCGGGGATGCGGCGCGGCATGCCGGCCAGGCCGAGGAAATGCTGCGGGAAGAACAGCACGTTGACCGAGATCGCGCTGAGCCAGAAGTGGATCTTGCCCCAGCGTTCGGAATACATGTGCCCGGACCATTTGGGCAGCCAGTAATACACGCCGGTCATGATGCCGAAGGCCGCGCCCGAGACCAGCACGTAGTGGAAGTGCGCCACCACGAAATAGCTGTTGTGGTACTGGTAGTCGGCCGGCACCAGACCGAGCATCAGACCCGAAAATCCGCCGATGGTGAACAGGATGACGAAGGCCACGGCGAACAGCATCGGCGTCTCGAAGGTCATCGAGCCCTTCCACATCGTCGCCACCCAGTTGAACACCTTCACCCCGGTGGGCACCGAGATCAGCATGGTCGCGTACATGAAGAACAACTGCGCGCCCACCGGCAGCCCGGTGGTGAACATGTGGTGCGCCCAGACGATGAACGACAGGAAGGCGATGGAGGCGGTGGCGTAAACCATCGGCTTGTAGCCGAAAATCGGCTTGCGCGCGAACGTGGGGATCACCTCGGAGATGACGCCGAACGCCGGCAGGATCATCACGTATACCTCGGGGTGCCCGAAGAACCAGAAGATGTGCTCGTACAGCAGCACATCGCCGCCGCCGGCGGCATTGAAGAAATTGGTGCCGAAATACCGGTCGGTCAGCAACATGGTCACCGCGCCGGCCAGCACCGGCATGATCGCGATCAGCAGGAACGCGGTGATCAGCCAGGTCCACACGAACAGCGGCATCTTCAGCAGATCCATGCCCGGGGCGCGCAGGTTGAGGATGGTGGCGATGATGTTGATCGCGCCCATGATCGAGCTGATGCCCATCAGGTGGATCGCGAAGATGGTGAAGGCCAGCGATTCGCCGGTCTGCAGGATCAGCGGCGGGTACATCACCCAGCCGCCGGCGACCGCGCCGCCGGGCATGAACAGCGTGGAGAGGATCAGCAGAAAGGCGAATGGCAGGATCCAGAACGACAGGTTGTTCATGCGCGGCAACGCCATGTCCGGCGCACCGACCATCAGCGGGATCTGCCAGTTGGCCAGGCCCACGAACGCCGGCATGATCGCGCCGAAGATCATGATCAGGCCGTGCAGCGTGGTCAGCTCGTTGAAGAAATACGGCTGCACCAGTTGCAGACCCGGCTTGAACAGCTCGGCGCGGATGACCATGGCCATGGCACCGCCGATGAAAAACATCACCAGCGCCAGCACCAGGTACATGGTGCCGATGTCCTTGTGGTTGGTGGCGAACAGCCAGCGATGGACGAAACCCTTGGGCACGTCGTCGTGGTGGGCGTCGTCGTGGTGGATGGCGGCGTCGGTGTTCATGGCCTGTAGCCTCGGTCGGTGTGAATCATCGGATCAACCCTGCGGGGCGGCGCCGGGAGCGGCGACGACCTGCGCGGTACGGGAAACATCCTGCATGCGCGATTTGTTTTCCTGCGTCACCAGCCACTGCTGGAACTCGGCGCGCGGCACGGCCTTGATCACGATCGGCATGTAGGCGTGATCCTGGCCGCACAACTGCGCGCACTGGCCACGATAGGTGCCGGGCTTGTCGAGCTGCCCCCAGGCGTCGTGGATCTGGCCGGGGATGGCGTCGGCCTGCCAGCCCAGCGCCGGCACCCAGAAACCGTGGATCACGTCCGCCGCGGTGATCAAGAACTGGATCTTGGTATGCGTGGGCAGCACCAGCGGATGATCAACGTTGAGCAGATAATCATCGACGCCGTGCTTGGACTTGATGCTCCACGGACTGATGCCTGAATCCATCTGCCGCGCGTCGTTGCTGTCGGTGGCCAGCATCGAGATGATGCTGACGTTGTTGACCGGCTGGCCTTTGTAATCGATGTACTCGTAGAACCACTTCCATTGCACGCCGGTGACCTTCACCGTCAGCACCGAATTGCTGGTGTTGTTCTCGTACACCAGAATGCGCGTAGCCGGCCACGCCAGGCCGATCAGGATCAGCACCGGAAGAATCGTCCAGATCACCTCGGCCTTGGTGTTGTGGGTGAACTGGGCGGCCTCGGCACCCTTGGATTTGCGGAACTTGAACATGGCGTAAACCATGGCGCCATACACCACCACGCCGATGCCGATACACACATAGAACACCGCCATGTGCAGATCCCACACGTCGTGCGACAGGGGGCTGACGCCACGCGTGAGGTTCAACTGCCACTGCGTGGGGTGCTCGGGGTTGGCCAGTGCGGCGGCCGATGACAACGCGCCGGCCAGCGCCAGCAATGTGCGCGGCAAGCAATGCGCGCCTGACCGGTTGGCGGAACGAGTCGCGGGCTGGGTCATGGATTTGTCCGTGGATCCTGTTGATGGGCGGGCAGGCGCAGGCGCGCCAGACTGTCTTCGAGCTGCTTGCACACCACTTGCCGTTCCTCTTCGCCTAGAAACGCGCCGATCTCCAGCGCGCGTCCGTGCGAAACCAGCGTCAGTCGCGGATGCGCGCGCCCGGGTTGCAAGCACACGCGTACCCAGTAGGGCTGCATCTGCACGCTGCCACCGCGCGCGGGAAAACGCGCGATTTCCAGGGCCTCGTCGGTCAGGGTGATGCGCTCGGCGCGCTCGCCCGCGCGCCATACCGATGCGAACGCAACAACCACCACCGCGGCATCGATCAGCGCGAAAAATGGCGCGTAGGCATTGCCGGCGAGGCTGCTGATCAGCGCCACCAGCATGATGTAGCCGGCCAGCAGTCCCGCGGCCCAGCGCAATCCGCGCAGACTGAGCGCGCGATTGGGCCGCAGCCACAAAACCTGCGCACCAGAAGATGACGATGGCGTATTGATCGAGATCACGGCGTTCGGGTTCTCTTCAGCTTGCAGAATAGCGCCCGCTTGCGCCTACCGGCAAGACGCGGAATCGCGTTCGGTGAGTTGGCCGTGAGCAAACCCCGCGCCGACAGGTCGACGCTGCGACAACACGCCGCATTGCGCGCGCACAGCATGGCCGGGATCGGCGCCACGGCTACACTAATGGGCTGCATCTTGATGAGTCGCCCATGCCCATCCTCGAATCCGAACTGTCCGTCGACACGCGCTTTGCGGCGCTGCATGCCGTCTGGAGCGAGCCGGAAGAACGCGCCCTGGCGACGCGTCTCGCCGAAGCCACGCCCACGCCCGAAGCCGCCGCCGCCATCCAGCGCCAGGCCGTGGCCTTGGTCGAGCACGTGCGCGCGCGCGCCGAGGAACAGAGCGCGGTCGAGTCCTTCATGCGCCAGTACGACCTGTCCAGCGAGGAAGGCGTGCTGCTGATGTGCGTGGCCGAGGCCCTGCTGCGCATCCCCGACAGCGCCACCGCCGACCGCCTCATCCAGGACAAGCTCGGCGACGCCGACTGGGAGCAACACCTCGGCAAGAGCGATTCACTGTTCGTCAACGCCTCCACCTGGGGGCTGATGTTGACCGGACGGCTGGTGGCGCTGGGGCAATCCACCGAACGCGACTGGCTGGGCGCGCTCAAGCGCCTGGCCGGACGCAGCGGTGAGCCGATGGTGCGCCTGGCGGTGCGCCAGGCCATGCGCATCATGGGCCACCAGTTCGTCATGGGCCGCAACATCGACGAGGCGCAGCAACGCGCCGCCGAGAAGGCCAATCGCGTCTACCGCTATTCCTACGACATGCTGGGCGAAGCCGCACTGACCGCGCCGGATGCCGCGCGTTACCAGCAGGCCTACCGCGACGCCATCCGCGCGCTGGGCCAGCGCGGCCCCTACGCCGACGTGCTGGATGCAGCGTCGATCTCGGTGAAGCTGTCCGCGCTGCACCCGCGTTACGAGTTCGCGCAGCGTGCGCGCGTGCTGCGCGAACTGGCGCCGCGCCTGCTCGAGCTGGCGCAACTGGCCAAGGCGCAGGGCATCGGCATGACCGTCGACGCCGAGGAGTCCGAGCGCCTCGAACTCTCGCTGGACGTGATCGACGCGGTGTTCGCCGATCCGACGCTGGAGGGCTGGCAGGGCTTCGGCCTGGCCGTGCAGGCCTACCAGAAGCGTGCGCCGCAGGTGCTCGACTGGCTGCTCGAGCGCAGCAGCGCGGTCGGGCGGCGCTGGTGCGTGCGCCTGGTCAAGGGCGCCTACTGGGACGCCGAAATCAAGCGCGCGCAGGAACTCGGCCACGAGGGCTATCCGGTGTTCACGCGCAAGCTCAACACCGATGTGTCCTACCTGGCCTGCGCACGGCGCATGCTGGATGCCGGCGCCGCGCACATCTTCCCCGCCTTCGCCACGCACAACGCGCATACCGTCGCGGCCATCCACCACCTCGCCGCGGGGCGCCCGTTCGAGTTCCAGCGTCTGCACGGCATGGGTGCGGACCTCTACGGAGAAGTTGTCGGCAAGGACAAACTGGGCGTGCCCTGCCGCGTCTACGCGCCGGTCGGCAGCCATGAGGACCTGTTGCCGTATCTGGTGCGGCGCCTGCTGGAAAACGGCGCCAACACCAGCTTCGTCAACCGCATCTCCGACGCCAGCCTGGCGCCGGCCGAACTGGTGGCCGACCCCTGCGCCGCCGCAGCGCGCAATGTCCAGGCGCAGCATCCGCGCATTCCGTCACCACTTTCCATGTATCTCCCGGTCAGGACCAACTCCATGGGCGTCAATTTCGCCAACGATTCCGAGCTGCGCGCGCTGGCCACGCAGATCAATGCCGATTCCGGCCCCTGGCAGGCGACGCCGCTGGTGCCTGGCGCCGCCGCCAGCAGCGCCACGCCGCGCACGGTGACCGACCCCGCCGACCGCCGCCGCACGCTGGGCCAGTGGCTCGCCGCCGACAGCGCCTGCGTCGAGCGCGCGCTGGGCAATGCCGTGGCCGCGCAACCGGGCTGGGACGCAACACCCGCCGCGACGCGCGCCGCCGTGCTCGAGCGCGCCGCCGATCTGCTGGAGGCGCGCCGCGGCGCGTTCATCGCACTGTGCGTGCGCGAAGCCGGCAAGACCCTGCCGGCCAGCGTCGCCGAGGTGCGCGAGGCCGCCGACTTCCTGCGCTACTACGCGCACGAGTCGCGCCGCCTCTGCGCCGCACCCATCGCCCTGCCCGGCCCCACCGGCGAGCAGAACCGCCTGCATCTGCATGGCCGTGGCGTGTTCGCGTGCATCAGTCCGTGGAATTTCCCGCTGGCCATCTTCACCGGGCAAATCGCCGCAGCCCTGGCCACCGGCAACAGCGTCATCGCCAAGCCCGCCGAGCAGGCCACGCTCATCGGCCACGCCATGACGCGACTGCTGCACGAGGCCGGCGTGCCTGCGGACGTGCTGCAATTCGTGCCGGGCGATGGCGCCACGGTCGGCGCGGCGCTCACCCGTGACGCGCGTGTGGCCGGCGTGGCTTTCACCGGCGGCACCGACACCGCCTGGGCCATCAACCGCAGCCTGGCCGCGCGCAATGCGCCCATCGCCACGCTGATCGCCGAGACCGGTGGCCAGAACGCGCTGATCGCCGATTCCTCGGCGCTGCCCGAGCAACTGGTCAAGGACGCCATCGCCTCGGCCTTCGACTCGGCCGGGCAACGCTGCTCGGCGGCGCGCGTGCTGTTCGTGCAGACCGACATCGCCGACAAGGTGCTGACCATGCTGGCCGGCGCCATGGCCGAACTGAAACTGGGCGACCCCGGCCTGCTGTCCACCGACATCGGCCCGGTGATCGACCAGGACGCGCTGGATGTGCTGGGCGCGCACGCCGCGCGCATGCAGCGCGAGGCCCGACTGATCGCCGAGGTGCCGCTGCCCGAGGCCTGCGCGCACGGCACGTTCTTCGCGCCGCGCGCCTACGAGATCAACGGCATCGGCGTACTGCAGCGCGAAGTGTTCGGCCCGGTGCTGCACGTGGTGCGCTGGCAGGCCGATCAGCTCGACGCGGTGATCGAGTCGATCAATGCCACCGGCTACGGGCTGACGCTGGGCATCCACAGCCGCATCGACGCCACCGTCGAGCGCATCAGTCAGGGTGTGCGCGCCGGCAACTGCTATGTCAACCGCAACCAGATCGGCGCCGTGGTCGGCGTGCAGCCGTTTGGCGGCGAGGGGCTGTCCGGCACCGGGCCCAAGGCCGGCGGGCCGCACTACCTGCAGCGCTTCATGACCGAGCGCGTGATCAGCGTCAACACCACCGCCGCCGGCGGCAACGCCTCGCTGCTGACACTGGGCGAGTAGGCGCTCGCGCCAGCGCGAAAAAACCCGCGCCATGACGCGGGTTTCCAAGGCCTCGATGCAGCAGCGATCAGAAGCGATACGTCGCCGAGGCCGACAGCAGATCGGCGCTGTTGGTGTAGTAGCCGGTGAGCAGATCGTCGGTCGGGCTTTCGTTGTTGACATGCGCATCGTTGACGAACAGGTGCGCGTAGCCGACGTTGACCTCGAAGTTGTGCAGAGGCTTGTAACCCAGACCCACGGTCAGCCAGCGGCGCGTGGCGTCGGGCACGCGCGCATCACGCGTCAACTGGTAGGTCGGCGTGCTGTCCACGCCCACGCCGGCGCGCAGGGTCAGTGTGTCGCTCAGCTTGTAGTCGCCGCCCACCGAGATGAAGTGCGAGTTGTGCCAGTCGAACACTTCGGTGCTGGGTGGCTGCGCCGGGTTGGCATAGACCACGG
Source organism: Rhodanobacter sp. (assembly GCA_022730075.1). Taxonomy (GTDB): domain Bacteria; phylum Pseudomonadota; class Gammaproteobacteria; order Xanthomonadales; family Rhodanobacteraceae; genus Metallibacterium. Next base: position 25,247 of record DZBX01000016.1, read on the forward strand.
TGAGGTTCTTGAAACTGCTCCACTGCGTCCAGTTGGCCTGCACGCCGGCGCTGAAGCGATTATTGAACACGTGCCAGTAGCTCAGGTTCACGTACGCCGGCGTGGCGAAAGCGGCGCTGCCGCGGGTGTTCTGGAACAGGGGCAACTGCGCGGCGGTGAACACGGCCTGCACCTGCGCGGGCACGGTGAACGTGGCGTTGCCGGTCAGGGTCTGGCTGATCTTGGCGTGATACAGCAGGGCGATCGTATCGCGGTCGGTCGGCTTCCACGTCGCAGCGGCCTGCCAGCCCCATTTCCAGTTGTGACCCTTGATCTGCGCCAGTCCATCGGCGGATTGCGGCATGAAGGTCGGTGCCAGATTGAACGGCGGCGCCGCGAGTATCGAACCGAAATTGACCGCCGAGGTCAGGTCCGCGCTGGTGCGCTGCGCGATGAGGCTGGCACCCAGCGCGAAGTTGTCCGCCACCTTGTACGACACCGAGAAGGTCGCATCCACCGACTTGAAATCCGACAGGATCGCGCTGTAACGGCCCACCCACGTCGGGTTGTACTGGGTCTGGAAGCCGAACGGCGCCGACACGCCCATGCCGAACGCCCACTGCTCGTTGATGGGCCGCAGATAAAAGAACGCCGGCACCGGGATGGTGCCGCCGGCATTGCCGCCGTCGCCGCCGGAAATCGGCTGCCCCAGGGCATCGGTGGCGCTGCCGTGAAAACGCGAGCTGAAGTCGATCGCGGTGGCGCTGACCTGGAGGTAGCTGTGCTTGAACCACGCCATCGACGCCGGGTTGTTGACCACCACCGAAGGGTCGCCCGGCGCGGCGCCGTCGCCGGCATAGGCGCGACCCATGGCCTGGGCGCTGTTTTCATTCAACTGGAACGCGCTGGCGCGGGCGGCCTGCGGCGCTGCCAAGGCGACGGCCACCGCCAGCGCCAGTGCGCCGACGGCATAGGCACCGTGAGCGGTGCGCGTGGAAGTCTTGTTGTGGGGCATGCGGGTGTTCTCCATTAGGCTGGCGGGGCGTGTTTGCGGCGCGGGCGCCGTTTTCGGGAGCCGCGCGAGGCTGCGCCGTACGCGAAAGTATTGCAAGACATGGCGCAGCAC
>DZBX01000016.1:26451-30863 GCA_022730075.1 Rhodanobacter sp.
CTGCTCGACGCCGCGCGCTGCGGTGACAGCGACGCCGCGCTCGCACTGCTGGACGCGGGCGCGCCGGGCGATCCCGTCGCGCGCAAGGACGCCGCGGACCAACGCAGCGCGCTTGCGCTGGCCGCGGTGCTGCCGGATACACGCCTGCTGCGCGCATTGATCGGACGCGGTGCCGAGGTCAATCGCCTGCAAGGCGGCCTGACCGCGCTGCACGCAGCCACGCGCGATAGTTGGCACGGCCGCGACGAGGCCGTGCTGGCGCTACTCGCCAACGGCGCCGATCCGCGCCTGCGCGACGCCGAGGGCCGCACCGCACTGCACGGCGCCGCGCTCAGCGGCAATCCCAATATCGCCGCGATGCTGCTGGACGCCGGCGCCGCGATCGATGCACTCGACACGCAGGGCATGAGCGCGCTCAGCCTCGCCTGCCGCGCCGCCAACTGGACGCTGACCGCGTTCCTGCTGGAGCACGGTGCCGCGGCCGATCCTGCCGAGGGCGAGCCACCACTGGTCGCCGCCTGCGGCATCGGTGAGGACGACATCGCCGGCGCGCGCCTGCTGCTCAAGCACCGCGCCAAGGTCGATCGCTGCGATCGCCTGGGGCGCAGCGCGCTGATGGCCGCGGCGCTGGAAGGGCATCCCGCATTGCTGCGCTTGCTGCTGGCTGGCGGCGCCGATGCGCGCCGTGCCGATCGCAATGGCACGACCGCGCTGATGGAAGCCGCACGCGCCGGCAAGGCCGAATTGATCGAGGCGCTGGGCGCGGCTGGCGCCGATGCGCAGGCACAGGACGTGCACGGCCGCGATGCGCTGATGCTGGCCTGCCAGTCGCCACGCGCGGATGCCGCCGCGGTGCTGGCGCTGCTGGCGCTGGGCGCCGATGCACGACGCCGCGGCAGCGATGGCCGCAGCGCGCTGGACCACGCCAGCGCCGCCGGGCGCTGGGATCTGGTCGCGGCGCTGGCCCCGGACACGCCGCTGCCGGCCAGTCTGCGTGGCCAGGTCATGCCCGCGCCCGGTGCCGACAGCCCCGCCGATCTGCTCGACGCGCTGCGCGGCGAGCACTGGGCCGCGGTGTCCACTTTCGAGCGCTCTCTCGATACCTGGCCCGCGCACAGCCTGGCCGAGCTGTATCTGCAACTGGCCGGCGGCGGCTACGACAGCGCGCGGCGCTGGCTGCTGGACCGCGGCGCACTGGGCGAGGCGCGCCTGGAGGACGGCACACGCCTGTTCGATGCACTCATCCAGCGCCTGCCGGACACGCTGGAAGCGCTGGAGGAATTGCTCGAACAAGGCGCCAGCCCGGCCGGCGGCGGACTGCTGGCACGCATGCTGGCGCATCTGGGCAATGCCCCGGAAGGCGCGGCGCTGACCGAGGCACTGCTGGCACGCGGCGCCGATGCCTTTGGCGCCTGTGACGATGGCCGCACGCCGCTGAGTCTGGCCGCCGCGGCCGGCTGGCAGGCGGCGCTGGATGCGCTGCTGGCGCGCGGTGCCGATCCCAATGCGCGCGATGCGCGCGCACGCACGCCCCTGCACCACGCGCTGCAACTGCCCGCGACGCAGGCCCTGCCACTGGTGCGCAGCCTGATCGCCGCAGGTGCCGATGCCCAGGCCAGCAGCGACAACGGCGAGACGCCGCTGGGCCTGGCGCTGGCGCAGGGCGACGCCGCGCTGATCGACTGGCTGCGCTGGGACGGCGGCTACGCGCTGCCGCGACGCGCACTGCGCGCCGAGGATCTGCCCGCCGCCGCCGCCTGCGGCGACCTCGCCGCGGTGCGGCGTCTGCTGCAACTGGGCTTCGCGGTGGATCATCCGGATCGCGCCGGCTACAGCGCCTTGCTGCATGCCAGCGGGCGCGGCTTCGCCGATCTGGCGCGCGTGCTGATTGGCGCCGGCGCACGCCTGGATGTGCTCGGCAGCAGCGGCATCAGTTGCCTCGCCGCAGCGGTCAACGGGCGCCAGCGCGCGCTGGTCGAGCTGCTGCTGCAGCACGGTGCGGCAGTCGACCAGCCGCTCGCCGGCGGCGCACGCGCGCTGATGCTGGCGGCAGCGCGCGGCAGCGCCGATCTGCTGGAGCTACTGCTCGGCGCGGGCGCGGACGTCAACGCCAGCAGCGAACACGGCCAGAGCGCATTGCTGGCGGCAGCGCGCTACGCGTTCGATCGTGGCGACAGCCTCGGCGCGCGGCGCGTGTTCGACGTGCTGCTGCGCCACGGTGCCGCGGTCAACCACAGCGACAGCGGCGGCATGAGTGCGCTGCTGCTGCTGCTGGGCGCGCACGCGCCGCCCGGTCAGGATGGTGATGCGACGCATCTCGGCGCGTTGCTGCCGCTGCTGCTGGATGCCGGTGCCGAGGTCGCGCATGCCGACCAGCGCGGCGTCACCGCGCTGCACGCCTGCGCGCTGCACGCGCTGCTGGGTCCGGCGCGCACCCTGATCAGTCGTGGCGCACCGCTGCAGGTCCGCGATGCGTGGGGACGCACCCCGGCCGAGGTGGCGCAGCGCCTCGGCTTCAGCGATCTGGCGCTGGAACTGGAAGCGCGCGCGCTGCCCGGCGTCAAGCGGACTTTGTTGCGCCCGGCGGCCGAGGATTGATCGGCGCATCGCCTTCGGCGGCATCGGCTTCGAACAGACGCTCCAGATCGACCAATGCCTCGCGCGTGGATTGCACCAGCTTGGTCTCGTCGTCGTAAACCTCGTGCTGCCGGCGCAGCAGGTCTTCGTCGTGCTTGCGGAAACGCTCGACGTGCGCGGCCGCGGTGGCGGCATCGAAACCCAGCGTCTCCAGCACCTGGCGCGCCATCACCAGGCTGGAATGGAAGCTCTCGCGCACCACGCGGTGCGGCTGCAAATCCATCAGCCGAAACGCGTGCTGGCGATTGCGCGCGCGCGCGATCACCTTGAGCCCCGGATACAGGCGTCGCACCAGACGCGCGGTGCGCAGATTGGTCTCCGGGTCGTCGGTGGCCAGCACGAACACCTCGGCCTGCGCGACCTGCGCGGCGCGCAGCAGCTCGGGGCGGCCCGGATCGCCGAAGAAAATGCGCATGCCGCTGTAACGGCGCGAGGTTTCCACCTGCTCGATCGAATGCTCCAGCGCGGTGAAGGCAATGCCGTGCGCCTGCAGCACGCGCGCCACGATCTGCCCGACGCGGCCGTAGCCGGCGATGATCACGCGCGGCATGTGCTCGGCGGGGATGGCATCGAACGGCCGCTGCGGCGCATGCGGACGCCGCGCCAGCAGCGCGTGGATCGCGGCCACCAGCAGCGGCGTCAGCGCCATGCTCAGGGTGATCGCCAGCACCAGGCGCTGGTGCATCGCTGCATCGAGCAAACCGTGCGCGCGCGCCAGTTGCAACACCACGAAGGCGAACTCGCCGCCGCCGGCCAGCAGCACGGTCAGCTTCAACGCGGCGCCGGCATCGCGCAAGCCGGCGCGGCCCAGCGCGTACAGCACCGGCGCCTTGATCAGCAACAGGCCCAGCACCAGCGCCGCGATCAGCAGCGGCTCACGCAACAGCAGCGGCAAGTTGGCGGCCATGCCCACGCTGATGAAAAACAAGCCCAGCAGCAGGCCCTTGAACGGTTCGATGCTGGCTTCCAGCTCGTGGCGATATTCCGAATCGGCCAGCAGCAGACCAGCCAGAAACGCGCCCAGCGCCATCGACGCACCGGCCTGCCCGACCAGCCACGCCGTACCCAGCGCCACCAGCAGCGCCATCGCCGTGGATACCTCGACCTGCTGCACGCGCGCGGCCATGCGAAACAGCGGCCGCAACAGCAGGCGCCCGCCCAGCACCACCACCAGCACCACGCCGGCGACTTGCAGCAGGCGCGGCCACAGCGGCGCATCGGCCTGCGCGCCGGGCGCCAGCAGCGGCACCGCGGCGATCAGCGGAATCGCCGCCAGGTCCTGAAACAGCAGCAGCGCGAACGCCAGGCGTCCGTAGGCGCTGGGCAGCTCCTTGCGCTCGCCCAGGATCTGCAAACCGAACGCCGTCGAGGACAGCGCCAGTCCCAGCCCGACCACGCTCGCCGCGCGCGCGTCCAGCCCCAGGCCAACATGCGCGGCCGCGCCCAGCAGCAACGCCGACACCAGCACCTGCAGCGCGCCGTAGCCAAACACCTGGCGCCGCATCACCCACAAGCGCTGCGGCGACAGCTCCAGCCCGATCAGGAACAGCAGCAGCACCACGCCCAATTCCGACAGCGTGTCCAGCGTGCTGCCGCCCCGCACCCAGCCCAGCCCATGCGGACCGATCAGCATGCCCGCGCCCAGATAGCCCAGCACCGCGCCCAGGCGCAGGCGGCTGGCCAGCGGCACCGCGATGACGATGGCCAGCAGAAAAATCAGCAGCGGCAGCAGCATCGAATGCGAATGCACGGCGCGCCCGGAGTGGAACCCGCGA
>DZBX01000263.1 GCA_022730075.1 Rhodanobacter sp.
GCCATCGACCTGCGTCTCGAGGTGCTGGCTTCCAACCGGCGCGTGCTGCGCGAGGCCGAACGCATCGAGGCACAGCAGCGTCGCGCCGGGCTGCTGCGCGACGCGGTGCAGCGCGCGGCGTTCTTCGCCGGCAAGCTGCCCGAAGCGGTGGCCAGCGCCACCGCGCTGGCCGCTTGGTACAAGCGTGCCGCAGCAGCCGAACGCGCGGCCCTGCACTGGTCGCTGGACGACCTGCTCGACGCGGCCGCTGACGATGCCGGACGTTATCCAGCCACGCTGGAGCTGGCCGGCCAGCGCCTGCCGCTGGAGTACCGATTCACGCCCGGCAGCGAGGACGACGGCGTCACTCTGCGTGTGCCGCTGGCGCTGCTCAACGCGCTGCCGCAGGCGCGTCTGCAGTGGCTGGTGCCCGGGCTGCTCCCGGAAAAAGTCGCCGAGCTGATCCGTGGACTGCCCAAGTCGCTGCGCCGCAATTTCGTGCCGGCGCCGGATTTCGCGCGCGCCTTCTGCGAGGCCGAGGCGCCGCGCGACGAGCCGCTGGCCGCGGCGCTGGCCGGCTATCTGCGGCGCGTCAGTGGCGTGGACATCGGTGCGGCCGACTTCGCCGCCGTCGCACTGCCACCGCACCTGCTGTTGCGCGTGCTGGTGCGCGATGATTCCGGCGCCGCGCTGGCCGCGGGACGCGACCTGGACGCACTGCGCGGGCAATGGTCCGGCGCCGCGCGCAGCGCGTTCGCGCAGCGCAGCGTCATCGAGGTGCAGCGCGAGGATGTGGCCGGTTTCGATTTCGACGAGATTCCGCTGCGCGTACAAGCCGTGGGCGGACTGGATGCGTTTCCCGCATTGGTCGATCAGGGCAGCAGCGTGGCGTTGCGCGTGTTCGAGCGCGCGGACGTGGCCGCGGTCGCGCATCGTGGCGGCGTCGAGCGCCTGCTGCGCATGGTTCTGGCGGGTGAGGTCAAGCGCGCCGCGCGCCAGTTGCCGCTGGCGCAGGGCACGGCGCTGCATTGGGCGCCGCTGGGCGATGTCCACGGCCTGCGCGCGGACGTCGTCGAGGGTGCGTTGTGCGAGCTGCTGCGCGATGCGGTGCTGGACGTGCGCACGCGCGAGGCCTTCGAAGCATTGCGCGGGCAACTGGCGCGCACGCTGTTCGCCGCCGCCATGCAGCGTTTCGCGCTCGCCGAGGCGGCGATCGCCGCGCAGGCCGAGTTGCGCCCCTGGCTGCAACCGCCGCTGCCTGGCTACGCCCGGGCCAGCTACGACGATCTGCGCGAGCAGCTCGATCTGTTGCTGGAACCCGTGTTTCTGAAGACGCTGCAGCGCGCGCATCTGGCCGAATTGCCGCGTTATCTCAAGGCCATGCGCTTGCGCGCCGAACGTCTGCGCCAGGATCCCGCGCGCGACCAGCGACGCATGCTCGAAGTGCTGCCGTTCTGGCGCAAGTTGCTGGCGCTGCGCGCGCAGGGCCGCGATGGCACGGCGTGGCAGGCGCTGCGCTGGCTGCTCGAAGAATGGCGCGTGTCGCTGTTCGCGCAGGAGCTGGGCACGGCGCAGCCGGTCTCGCTCAAGCGCGTGCAGCGCGCACTGGCGGATGCTGAGGCGGAGCCGGCCGCGGATGCCGGAAGCCGGTAGCCGCAACCTTCGCGCGCGGCCTGCTGTCGAGCAGCGCGCAGGTTCCGGCATCGGCACGGGGTGGTACCCGGCAAG
>DZBX01000104.1 GCA_022730075.1 Rhodanobacter sp.
GGCACCATTGTCATTCACCGCGCTGCGCCCGAACGGGCTGCCCAGCGCCAGACGCGGAGGACGTTCGAGCCGTGCTACTCGATCAATATTGGCCAATTCTGCTGTTCATGGTCGTTGCCGCGGGGCTGGGTCTGGTCCTGCTGACCCTGGGCCTCCTGGTTGCGCCCAAGCGTCCCGAAGCCGAGAAACTAGCGCCCTACGAGTGCGGCTTCGAGGCCTTCGAGGATGCGCGCATGAAGTTCGATGTGCGTTACTACCTGCTCGCCATCCTGTTCATCATCTTCGATCTGGAAATCGCCTTCCTGTTTCCGTGGGCGGTGGTGTTCCAGCGCATCGGTCTGATCGCGTTGATCGAGATGGCATTGTTCATCGGTTTGCTGGTGGTTGGCTTCATCTACATCTGGAAGAAAGGAGCGCTGGAATGGGAATGATCCAGAGCTTCGACCGGGTGATGCACAACCCGGAGCCACTGAACCTGGTCGACGACATTCTGCGACCGGCACCGGACAACCCGGTGATGCAGCGCGGTTTCGCCACCACCAGCATCGACGCGCTGATGAACTGGGCGCGCACCGGCTCGATGTGGCCGATGACCTTCGGCCTGGCCTGCTGCGCGGTGGAGATGATGCATGCCGGCGCGGCGCGTCTGGATCTGGATCGCTACGGCGTGGTGTTCCGTCCCAGCCCGCGCCAGTCCGACGTGATGATCGTGGCCGGCACCCTGGTCAACAAGATGGCGCCGGCATTGCGCAAGGTCTACGACCAGATGCCCGATCCCAAATGGGTCATTTCCATGGGCAGCTGCGCCAACGGCGGCGGCTATTACCACTATTCGTATTCGGTGGTGCGTGGCTGCGATCGCATCGTGCCGGTGGATATCTACGTGCCGGGCTGCCCGCCAACTGCCGAAGCATTGATCCACGGCATCCTGCAGTTGCAGCAGAAGATCCGCCGCACCAGCACGATCGCGCGTTGAGGCGCACGTCATGAATGCAACCATTCCCCTTGCCCAATGCCTGCAAGAGCGCTTCGGCGCGCAAATTCAGTCCTGTGCCGAGCATCTTGGCGAAACCACGATCGAGGTGGCGCCGGCCGACCTGCTGATGCTGGCGCGCGCGCTGCGCGACGAGGATGCGTTCTGCTTCGAGGTATTGATCGATGTCTGCGGGGTCGATCATCTCGGCTACGGCCACTCGGAGTGGGAGAACTCCGGGCAGGTCACCGGCACCGGTTATTCGCGCGGCGTCGAGGGAACTTCCGGCCCTGGACGCTTCGATTGGGATGGCCGCCCGCGCGAGGTGGACTCGCCACGCCGCTTCGCCGCCGTGCTGCATCTGCTCTCGCTGCGCCACAACCGACGCTTGCGCGTGCGCGTGTTCTGCCCGGACCAGGGTCTGCCCGTCGTGCCTTCGGTGACCGCGCTGTGGCCCGCCGCCAACTGGTTCGAACGCGAAGCTTTCGATCTTTACGGCATCGTCTTCGAAGGCCATCCGGACCTGCGCCGACTCCTCACCGATTACGGTTTCGTCGGGCATGCCTTCCGCAAGGATTTTCCGCTGATCGGCAATGTCGAAGTGCGCTATGACCCCGAGCAGCGCCGCGTGATTTACCAGCCGGTGAGCATCGAGCCGCGCGTGCTGGTTCCGCGCGTGGTGCGCGATGACGAGCGCTATGCGCAGGGCGCCGCCGAAACCGCCGATCACTGGCGCCAGAACTGAGCTGCCCATGGAAGAGATCCGCAATTACACGATGAATTTCGGGCCACAGCATCCCGCCGCGCATGGCGTGTTGCGCCTGATCCTGGAGATGGACGGCGAGGTCGTGGTGCGCGCCGATCCGCATATCGGCCTGCTGCATCGCGGCACCGAAAAGCTGGCCGAGTCCAAGCCGTTCAACCAGTCGATCGGCTACATGGATCGCCTGGACTACGTGTCGATGATGTGCAACGAGCATGCCTATGTGCGTGCCATCGAGCGTCTGGTCGGCATCGAGGCGCCGCTGCGCGCGCAATACATCCGCACGCTGTTCGACGAGATCACGCGCATCCTCAACCACTTGATGTGGGTTGGGTCGAATGCCCTGGATCTGGGCGCCATGGCGGTGTTCCTCTACGCCTTCCGCGAGCGCGAAGAGCTGATGGACTGCTACGAGGGCGTCAGCGGCGCGCGCATGCACGCCACGTACTACCGTCCCGGCGGCGTGTATCGCGACCTGCCCGAGCGCATGCCCAACTACCACGAATCACCGTGGCACAAGGGTGCCGATCTCAAGCGTCTCAACCAGTGGCGGCAGGGTTCGATGCTGGATTTCCTCGATGCCTTCAGCGAGGACTTTCCGCGCAAGGTCGACGAGTACGAGGAGCTGCTCACCAACAACCGCATCTGGAAGCAGCGCACGGTCGGCATCGGCGTGGTCAGTCCGCAGCAGGCGCGCGCCTGGGGCATGAGCGGGCCGATGCTGCGCGGCTCGGGCATCGCCTGGGACCTGCGCAAGAAGCAGCCCTACGCGGCTTATGCCGATGTCGATTTCGACATTCCCGTGGGTGTCAACGGTGATTGCTACGACCGTTACCTGGTGCGTGTGGCCGAGATGCGCCAGTCCAACCGCATCATCCGCCAATGCATCGAGTGGCTGCGGCGCAATCCCGGCCCGGTGATGCTGGAAAGCCACAAGCTCATCCCGCCGCATCGCGCCGACATGAAAGAAGACATGGAAGCGCTGATCCACCACTTCAAACTGTTCACCGAAGGCTATAGCGTGCCGGCGGGCGAGGTGTACAGCGCGGTGGAAGCGCCCAAGGGCGAGTTCGGCGTGTACATGATCTCGGACGGGGCCAACAAGCCGTTCCGCGTGAAACTGCGCGCCCCGGGTTTCGTGCACCTCTCGTCGATAGACGAGATCGTGCGCGGACACATGCTGGCCGATGTGGTGGCGATGATCGGCACCTACGACGTGGTCTTCGGCGAAATCGACCGCTGATCTGGAATCCAACGATGCGCGCAACCGGCAATTTCGAGCAGGTCAAGGATGTCGATCCCGAGGTCGTGCTCAGCGCGGACACGCGCCAGCACATCGAGCACTGGCTGGCCAAGTTCCCGGCTGATCGCCGCCGCTCGGCCACGCTGCAGGCGCTGATGGCCGCGCAGGAACAGAACGGCGGGCATCTTACCGACGTGCTGATCGCGGCCGTGGCCAGATATCTGGGCATCCCGCCGGTATGGGCCTACGAAGTCGCCAGCTTCTATTCGATGTTCGCGCTGGAACCGGTGGGCCGCAACAACGTGGCCATCTGCACCAATATTTCCTGCTGGCTCAATGGCGCCGAGGATCTGCTGCGCCATTGCGAGCAGAAGCTGGGCATCAAAGTGGGCGAGAGCACCGCGGACGGCCGCATTTTCCTCAAGCGTGAAGAGGAGTGTCTGGCTGCCTGCGCGGGCGCACCGATGATGGTGGTCAACGGTCATTACCACGAGCGTCTGGACATCATCGCGATGGACCAGATCCTCGATGCATTGAAATGAGGTAGCACATGGCAGTCGGTCCCGCCCCGCAGGAACACCAGGTCGTGCTCACGACCCTGCATTTCGATAGGCCGTGGTCGCTGGAGAGCTACCGGAAAATCGGTGGCTACGAGGCCTGGAATAAAATCCTGGCCGAGAAAACCGAGCCCGCGGCGATCATCGACGAGGTGAAGAAATCCGGGCTGCGCGGGCGTGGCGGCGCGGGCTTTCCCACCGGCCTGAAGTGGTCGTTCATGCCCAAGGGTGCGATGCAGAAGTACATCCTGTGCAATTCGGACGAGTCCGAGCCGGGCACCTGCAAGGACCGCGACATCCTGCGCTACAACCCGCATGCGGTGATCGAGGGCATGGCCATCGCCTGCTACGCCACCGGCACCACCGTCGGCTACAACTATTTGCGCGGCGAATTTCACCACGAGCCGTTCGAGCATTTCGAACAGGCGTTGCGCGATGCCTACGCCGCCGGCCTGCTGGGCAAGAACATCCTGGGTTCCGGCGTGGACGTGGATATCCACAGCGCGCTTGGCGCCGGTGCCTACATCTGCGGCGAGGAAACCGCGCTGATGGAATCGCTGGAAGGCAAGAAGGGCCAGCCGCGTTTCAAGCCGCCATTCCCGGCCAACTTCGGCCTGTATGGCAAGCCGACCACGATCAACAACACCGAAACCTATGCCTCGGTGCCGGCGATCCTGCGCAAGGGCGGCGAGTGGTTTCTCGGCCTCGGCAAGCCCAACAACGGTGGGCCGAAGATCTTCTCGGTTTCCGGCCACGTCAACAATCCGGGCAATTTCGAAGTCCGCCTCGGCACCTCGTTCAAGGACCTGCTGGCCTTGGCCGGCGGCGTGCGCGGTGGACGCAAACTCAAGGCGGTGATTCCGGGCGGATCGTCGATGCCGGTACTGCCCGGCGAGATCATGCTCGAGCTGACCATGGATTACGACGCCATCCAGAAAGCCGGCTCGGGCCTCGGCTCGGGCGCGGTGATCGTGATGGATGAAACCACCTGCATGGTGCGCGCCTGTCAGCGCATCAGCCGTTTTTACTACGCCGAGTCCTGCGGCCAGTGCACGCCCTGTCGCGAAGGCACCGGGTGGATGTATCGCGTGCTCACGCGCATCGTCGAGGGCAAGGGCACGGTCGATGACCTGCATCGTTTGAAAGCCATCGCCGGTCAGATCGAGGGTCATACCATCTGCGCGTTCGGCGAGGCCGCTGCCTGGCCGGTACAGGGTTTCCTGCGTCACTACTGGCACGAGTTCGAGTACTACGTCGAGCATGGGCATTCGATGGTCGAGACCGACCTCGGGGTGGCGGCGTGAGCGCCGTTTCAGGTGCCAATCGCGCGGCGCGTGGCGCAACCGGATTCCATGGAGCTCGCCGATGAGCGCACAACCCGCCCAAGCCGGCGCCGCGCCGGACCACGTCAACATCGAGATCGACGGCCATGCGCTGCAGGTGCCCAAAGGCAGCATGATCATCCAGGCCGCGGACCGGATCGGCGTTGCGATTCCGCGCTTCTGCTACCACCACAAGCTGCCGATCGCGGCCAATTGCCGCCAGTGTCTGGTCGAGGTGGAGATGGGCGGCAAGCCCATCCCCAAACCGCAACCGGCTTGCGCCACGCCGGTGGCCGAGGGCATGAAGGTGCATACGCGCTCCGAGAAGGCGCTGCACTGGCAGCGCGACGTGATGGAGTTCCTGCTGATCAACCATCCGCTGGATTGTCCGATCTGCGATCAGGGCGGCGAGTGCGAGTTGCAGGATGTCTCGCTCGGTTACGGGCGTTCGATCTCGCGTTACAACGAGCGCAAACGCGTGGTCGCCGACGAAGACATCGGTCCGCTGGTGGCCACCGAGATGACGCGCTGCATCCAGTGCACGCGCTGCGTGCGCTTCATCGGCGAGATCGCCGGCACCCACGAGCTGGGCGGCATGTCGCGTGGCGAGCACCTCGAGATCGGCACCTACATCGGCAAGAGCATCGAGAGCGAACTGTCGGGCAATATCGTCGATGTCTGCCCGGTCGGCGCGCTCACCAACAAGGTCTACCGCTTCAGGGCGCGTGCCTGGGAGCTGATCGCACGCGAATCCATCGCCTACCATGATGCGCTGGGCTCGAATCTGTGGCTGCACACGCGCCGTGGCGAGGTGCTGCGCACGGTGCCGCGCGACAACGAGGCCATCAACGAGTGCTGGTTGTCGGATCGCGATCGTTACAGTCATCAGGGTCTGTACGCGGACGACCGCGCGCAACGGCCGCAGATCAAACGCGACGGCGCATGGATCGAATGCGGATGGGACGATGCGCTGGGGGTTGCGGTCGAGCGCCTGCGCGGTGTCGCGGGCAGCGAGATCGGTATCCTGGTGCAGCCGGCGACCTCGTGCGAGGAAGGCATGCTGCTGGCGCATCTGGCGCGGGGTCTGGGTTGCGCCAACCTCGACCACCGTTTGCGTACCCTGGATTTTTCCGATGCGCCCGTGGCACAGCCCTGGGCATGCGGCGTGCAAGCGCTGCAAACCGTCGATACGGCGCTGCTGGTCGACTGTGACCTGCGCAGCGAATTGCCTCTGGTCAATCATCGCCTGCGCGAGGCCGTGAAACAGGGTGCCAAGGTGTTCGCGGTCGCCACGCAACGCCACGATACTCACTTCGCATTGAGCGAGCAGTTCATTGCCGCGCCGCAGTCCTTGCCGGGCCTGTTGGCGCAGATCGCGCGCGCAGTCTCCGAACTGGATGGCGCGCCCGCCGTGCCCGAAGCGTTGCGCGCGCTGCTGGCGGGAGCCAGCGTGAACGATGCGCAGCGTGCAGCCGCGCAGGCACTGCACGAAGCCGGCACGGGCTGCGTGCTGCTGGGCCTGCAGGCGCAGCGGCATGCGCAGGCATCCTGGTTGCGTGCGCTGGCGCAGTACATCGCCGCAGCCACCGGCGCGGCATTCAATGCCGTGCCCGATGGTGCCAATGCGCTGGGCCTGGCGCGCGCTGGCGTGCTGCCGCAGCAGGCCGGGCTGGCACTGGATGCGCAGTGCGCCCGGCCGCGCAAACTTTATGTTCTCTACGGCGCCGAAGCGCCCGAGGACTTTGCTGACGGTGGCAAGGCGCTGGCCGCGTTGCGCGCCGCCGATTGCGTGATCGCGTTTTCGGCTTTTGCCAGCGAGCGCTTGCGCGAACTGGCCGATGTGATCCTGCCGATCGGGCTCACCCCGGAGATCGACGCCACACTGATCAATCTCGATGGCACGCTGCAGGAGAGTGCCGCCGGCGCCAGGTTGCCGGGCGAAGCGCGTGCCGGTTGGAAGGTATTGCGCGCACTCGGCGGCTTGCTCGATTGCAGCGGTTTCGAGTTTACCGAGCTGGCCGAACTGCGCGCTGCACTGGCGCCGCAGTTGGCGCAGCAGCCGGTGTCGGGTGCGGGTTTGTCGCCGCCGTGCGCCGTGCCGGCAGACGGATTGCAGCGCATTGTCAACGTGCCGATCTACCGCGGTGACGCTGTGCTGCGCCGTGCCGCCGCGTTGCAGGAGCACGCCTTGACGCAGCCTGTACAGGCGCTGCTGCACCCGCAAGACGCGTTGGCGCTGGGTGTGCAGGCCGGCGCGCGGGTCAATGTCGAGGGCATCAGCTTGCCGGTGGTCATTGATGCCGCCATCGCACGCGGTGCGGTACGCATCGACACGACCTATCCAGAAACCGCAGCGTTGCCGCCGCATGGCAGCACGCTGAATTTGACGAAGGCTTGAGCATGGCTGCCGATCTGCTGCTGGTGCTGTGGACGCTGATCAAGATCCTGGCCATCGTTCTCCCGCTGGTCATCGCCGTGGCGATGTTCGTGTACTGGGAACGCAAGGTGCTGGGCTGGATGCATGTGCGCATGGGGCCGAATCAGGTTGGCCCCATGGGCATGCTGCAGGCCTTCGCGGACGTGGTCAAGTTGCTGTTGAAGGAAATCGTCGTTCCGACCAACGCCAATCGCTTCCTGTTCTTTCTGGCGCCAATGCTGGCGCTGGTGCCGGCCCTTGCGGCCTGGGCGGTGATTCCGTTCGATGACGGCGTGGTGCTGTCCAACGCCAATGCGGGCATTCTGTATTTGCTGGCGATGACATCGCTCGGCGTGTACGGAATCATCCTCGCCGGCTGGGCTTCCAATTCGCGTTACGCCATGCTGGGTGCGATGCGTTCTGCCGCACAGGTCGTGTCCTACGAACTGGCCATGGGTCTGGCGCTGGTCTGCGTGCTGGTACTGGCCGGCAGC
>DZBX01000264.1 GCA_022730075.1 Rhodanobacter sp.
GTGCCCTCGCCCAATGGACGCTATCTCGCCTACGCGCTGTCGGTGGGCGGCTCCGACTGGCAGACCATCCACGTCATGGACGTGGCCACCGGCAAGACGCTGCCCGATGTCGTGCGCTGGGTGAAGTTTTCCGGGCTCAGCTGGACGCACAACAGCGCGGGCTTTTTCTACTCGCGCTATCCGCAGCCGCCCAAGGGCAAGGCCATCGCGCAGCGTCTGGCCGACCAGGCGCTGTACTACCACTGGATCAACAAGCCGCAGGCGGATGACCAGCTCATCTACCGGCGTCCCGACAAGCCCGAGTGGATCATCGACGGCTCGACCTCGCAGAACGGCCGCTACCTGTTCATCGACTTCCAGTTCCGCATCACCAGCAACGAGCTGTACTACGTCGATCTGGGCAACCCCGAGCACCCCGATATCAAGGCCCCGGTGCGCCCGCTGTTCACCGCCGACGATGGCTCGTACACGCCCATCGGCACGCAGGGCGACACGCTGTATGTGCAGACCGACCAGGACGCGCCGCTGGGGCGCCTGATCGCGGTCGACATGAAGGATCCGGCGCCGGCGCACTGGCGCACGGTGATTCCGCAGCAGACCGGCACGGTGCTGACCTCGGTGCACCTCGCCGACGGCCGCCTGCTGGTGCACCGCGCGGTCGTCGACAAGAGCCGCCTGGCGCTGTACACCACCGCCGGCAAGCTCATTCGCGACGTGCCGCTGCCGGATGCGATGGGCACCGTCGACGGCATCTCGGCGCGCGCCGACTCGCCCGATGTGTATTTCGCGTTCACCTCGTTCCTGCGCCCCGGCGAGATCGAGCACTATGACGTCGCCAACGGCAAGGCGCGGGTGTTCTTCAAGCCGCAGGTGCGCTTCGATCCCGATCACTACGTGGTGCAGCAGGTGTTCTATCCATCGACCGGCGGCGTCGAGGTGCCGATGTTCATCGTGCACCGCAAGGGCCTGGCGCTGGACGGCACGAACCCCACGGTGCTGTACGGCTACGGCGGCTTCGACATCACCGTGCCGCCCTACTTCAGCCCGGCCATCGCCACCTGGCTGCGCATGGGCGGCGTGTACGCCATGCCCAACCTGCGCGGCGGCGGCGTGTATGGCCAGGCCTGGCACCACGCCGGCATGCTGCAGAACAAGCAGAACGTGTTCGACGACTTCGCCAATGCCGCGCGCTGGCTGATCGCGCACCACTACACCACGACGCCGCACCTGGCGATCATGGGCTACTCCAACGGCGGCCTGCTGACCGGCGCCAGCGTGACCGAGCACCCGCACCTGTTCGGCGCGGTGTATATCGGCCATGGCGTGCTGGACATGCTGCGCTTCCAGAAATTCTCCGGCGGCGAATACTGGATCTCCGAATACGGCGACGCCGACAAGAGCGCGGCCGACTTCAAGTGGCTGTACGCCTACTCGCCCCTGCAGAATCTCAGGAAAGGCGTGTGCTACCCGCCGACCATCATCACCACATCCACCGATGACGACCGCGTGGTGCCCAGCAACGCGTACAAGTTTGCCGCACAGATGCAGCACGACCAGGGCTGCGCCAATCCCATCCTGCTGCATGTCGCCACGGCCACCAGCCACATCTACATGCCGGTGCACAAACACCTGCGCCACGATGCCGACAACTGGGGGTTCCTGGGCAGCGC
>DZBX01000265.1 GCA_022730075.1 Rhodanobacter sp.
TAGGCATAGCTTCTCCTTGAGGGGTGGACATCGGCGGCGCGAAACCGTGTCGCCAAAAACGCAAATGCAGCAAATGCAGGCCGCCAGCCGGTCGGCGATGGTCTGCTTCAGGCCCATCATGATTTCACCCGGCTCAACGCAGTGCACTTCGCCCGCCGTCCTGCCTTGCCAAACGCAGGAACAGCGGCAACGCTGCCGCCTGCGTCAACAGGCAGAACGCGACGAGCCAGCCTGCCGAGACCTGATACAGCGCACCGATGACGACGCTGCCGCCGAACCAAGCGGCGCCGTATCCGGCAGTGAACAATCCGTAGGCCGACGCCCTACGGTCCGGATCGACCCGCGAGGCCAACGCGGCTGGAATGATCGATTCGTGCACACCCATGCCGAGGCCCCACAGCGCCACGCCGAGCCAGGCCCACGGCGGCCCGGCGAGGAATACCAGCGGCGCGAAAGCCGCGCCAAGCACGGTCAGCGGCACGAGCAGCTTCACCCCGACACGGTCGAACCAGCGCCCGAGCAGCAGCGATCCGCCGCCCGACACCGCCATGGCCAACGCATAGGCTAGAGCGATCGAGGTTCCAGGCACGGCGTCGTGCTGATGGAGATGGAATGCGATGAGCGGATAGTCGGCAAAGCCCACGGCGACGAGGCAAGCCGCCGTCAAATACAACCAGAAGCCGCGGCCATAGGCACCCGACTGCGCTTGCATCGACGACGCGGGTTCGAGGTCCTGCGGGCGCGGATAGATGGAGCGCGCACGCAGCACCAACGCGAGATTGATCAACGCCGGCAGCAGCAGCCACGCGTAGGCCAGCCGGAAATCATGACGGAAGGTCAGCACGCCCGCGACCAGCAAGGGGCCGAGCACCGCGCCGGTCTGGTCCAGTGCCTCATGCAGGCCGAATGCCCAGCCGAAGCCGCCCAGGCTCTGCCCGGCATGCGCCAGCAGGGCGTCACGCGGCGGGTTGCGCAAGCCCTTGCCGACGCGCTCGAGAATCAGCAGCAGCGCCGCCTGCGGCCAAGTGTGAACAAGCGCCAGCGCCGGAACCGAAAGCATCTGCACGACATAGCCGACCAGGATGATCGGCCAGAACGCCTGCGTGCGGTCAGCCGCCCGGCCCGAGAACAGACGCAGCGCGTACCCGGCGAGTTCGCCGAAACCGCTGACGCTGCTGATGGCCAGCGCCGAGGCGCCAAGCAAGCCGAGATACGGCCCGACGATGCTGCGCGAGCCTTCGTAGGTGCAATCGGCGAACAGGCTGAGCACGCCAATGGTCAGCACGAACGACAACGCCTGGCGCTTACGCGCCGTGCCAGCCGCGGCTGCATCGACCCTGGTGGCGGACATATTGGTCATCTCCCGAATTTCGCTCGCTAGGCCGAGCAGGGCGGCGGGGCAGACATCCTCAGCCGGGAGGCGGTTGGTTCAGGAGGATGCCATCTCCTTTGACCCATTACAGCAGAATCGATCGGGCATCGCCGTGGCTGACTGCTACTCGCGCAACAGGATTTTGCTCTGCGCAGGCACACGTTCATACGGCGGCCGTCTTCCGCGCCGACTCGACCGTCTCTGGACATGGCGAGGCGTCGCGACCGCGGTACATATAACCGCGGTTAAACGGATACTCGGACTGCCGGGCCCGCAGCACGCGGTCGCAATCGAC
>DZBX01000017.1 GCA_022730075.1 Rhodanobacter sp.
AGCATCTCCAGCGCCAGTGCGATGCCCTGCCCGCCGCCGATGCACAGCGTGACCACGCCTTTTTTCAGCCCGTCGCGATGCATCGAGTGGATCAGCCGCGTGGTGAGAATGGCACCGGTCGCGCCGATCGGGTGGCCATGCGCGATGGCGCCGCCCTCGACATTGACGATGTCAGCGCCGAAGCCCAGTTCGCGCGTGCAGGCAAGCACGATGGCTGCAAAAGCCTCATTGATTTCCACGCGCTGCACATCCTTGATCGCCCACTTTGCGCGCTGCAGCGCCATCTGTGTCGCCGGGATCGGGCCCAGGCCGAAGTAGCCCGGCTCGACTGCCGCGACGCCATAGCCCGCCAGCCGTGCCAGCGGGCGCAGATGATGCTGCTCGGCCCAGCCACGCTCGGCGACGATCATGGCGCTGGCCGCGCTGTTCAGTCCCGGCGCATTGCCCGCGGTGATGGTGCCGTCCTTGCGGAAGGCGGGCTTGAGTTTGGCCAGCGATGCGGCTGTGGTATCCGGGCGGTTGTGCTCATCCTTGGCGAAGTTCTCCGGGCCTTTGCGCCCTTTTACCTCCACCGCGACGATCTCGGCGTCGAACTTGCCAGCCGCCTGCGCGGCGGAGAACCGCTGCTGCGAACGCAGCGCCCAGGCGTCCTGCTGTTCGCGGGTAAGGCCGAAACGGGTCACCAGGTCTTCGGTGTGCCAACCGGAATGCTCGCCGCTGAAGGCATCGTTGAGGCCATCGAGCAACATGCTGTCGAGCACGTGGCCATCGCCCATGCGCATGCCCCAACGCCCGCCTGGCAACAGGTAGGGCGCCATGTCCATGTTCTCCATGCCGCCGGCAATCGCGCACTGAATCTGTCCGGCCATGATTTCCAGCGCGGCACTGACGATGGCCTGCGCACCCGATCCGCAGACGCGGTTGACGGTCATCGCCGGCACTTCCACCGGCAGGCCGCCGCCTATCGCCGCCTGACGCGCAGGGTTCATCTTGCAACCAGCCTGGATGACATGGCCGAACACCGCCGTCTGCACCGCATCGGCGGGCAGCCCGGCACGCTGCAAGGTGGCGTGCACGACCGCGCCGCCGAGGGCGGTGGCGAGCGTGTTCTTGAGCGTGCCGTTGTAGGTGCCGATGGCGGTGCGCACGGGCGCGCACAGCACGATTTCAGGGTTTGACATGATCACGATCCTCGAATGGAACAAGCAGCCCGGGGGTCACGCCGTGACCGCCCGGCAATCACGGTGCGGACGCTCAGCTCGACGTCGCACCCGTGGTGAATTCATTCACCGCATCCAGCAGCGGCGTCAGGTACATCAGGGCCGGGCCGCCGTGCATCAGCACCGCGAGAAAGCCGGCTTCGACCAGCTCGTCGCGACTGGCGCCGGCCTTGAGGGCATTCTTGACGTGCAGCGCGATACACCACTCGCATTGCGCCGCAACCGACAGCGCGACGTTGACCAGTTCCTTCTGCTTGAGCGACAGCGCCGGTCCGGCCTCGGCCTTGCCCATGAAATTGACGAACGCGCCGACCTCGTTGGGATGGCTTTTGCCGAGGGTGTCGAGCAGTTGCTGGATTTCATCCAGACGCTGATGCATGGCATGGGGCATGGCTGTTATCTCCGTAACGTGTGTTCAAGGCACCGGGTGATGGGCGTGTGTGGCCAGCCCCTGCAATCGGGCCAGGGTTTGCCGGGCGAGCACGCCCATCGACTCGGTGAGCGTGGGATGCGGGTGGATGGCCTGCGCGAGCTGCTCCAGCGTCAGACCATGGCGCACGATCAGCGCGCCCTCGCCGATCAGATCGGATGCTCCTTCGATCAGTGCGTGCACACCGACGATGCGGCGGCTGTCGCGCTCGAACACGAGGCGCAGCAAGCCGGTCTCGCCGCCGATCTGCGCACGTGCATCGATGGCGTAGTCATAGGTCGCTGTGTCAACGATCAGACCGGCGGCCTGCGCCTGCGCGACGGTCAGGCCGGCGGTGGCGAACTCGGGATGCGAGAAGATCACCGCCGAGTTGTGCTCGGGCTTGGGAAACGCCGCAGGCTTGCCGAGCAGATGCGCAGCGAGCGCCTGCGCCTGCGCCGTGGCCCAGTGCGCGAACATGGGCTGGCCCAGCAAGTCGCCCACGGCATACACATCGGGCTCGTCGGTCTGCAAATGCGCATCGACGCGCAGACCCTTGCCATCATGCCGGATGCGCGTGTGCTCCAAGCCGAGATCCGCGACGCGCGGTACGCGGCCGAGTGCCAGACCCACGTGTTGCGCCTCGACCTGACCGCCATTGCCTTGTGCGTCGCTGTAGGTCACACGCAAGCCACCCGGCACGGCCACGATGGATTGCGCGCGCGCACCGCAGCGCAGATCGATGCCGCTGTCCTGCAGGCGCTGCTGCAATTGCAGGGCGAGATCGCCATCCATGGATGGCAGGATGCGCTCCCTGCCCTGCAGCAGCGTGACGCGGCTGCCGAGCAAGCAGAAGATCTGCGCCATCTCGACACCGATCGGCCCGCCACCGACCAGTAGCAAACTATCCGGCACACGATCGAGCGACAGCAGTTGCTCGGATGCATGCACGCCAGCCAGATCGCTGCCGACCAAGGCAGGCTGCGCCGCCTGTGCGCCAGCCGCCAGAATGGCATGTGCAAAGCGCAGGCCGCGCGGCGCGGCGCCGGGCAGGCTGATCTCGGCCCTGTGCGCACCAAGCAGCCGCGCATGCCCACGCACGATTTGCAGCGTGGGCAAGGCTTGCGCATTGTGCAGCGCTGCCGCTGCGCGGGCAGCAAGAATGTCGCGCTTGCGCGCCAGCACGCGTTGCCAATCAATCGCTGGTTTCATTGCGGCATCGAAACCGACGCCGAACTCACCCGCGCGATCCGCCGCATGCAGGCGCAAGGCGCTTTCGCGAAAAATCTTCGATGGAATGCAGCCTTCGAACAAACAGGTGCCGCCGAGGCCATCACCCTGTTCCACCAGCAACACGCGTCGTCCCGCCTGCGCCAGCGCCAGCGCTGCCGGTGTGCCGCCCGGGCCGCCACCGATCACCAGCACATCGACGCTTTCATCCGCTTGCGATGACAGGTTCATGCGAGGTACTGCCCGCCATTGATCGACAGCGTTGAGCCGGTGATGAAGGCGGATTGCTCGCTGACCAGAAACGCCACGGCGTGCGCGATTTCGTCAGGCTGCGCCAGGCGCCCCACCGGGATCTGCGCAATGATGCCTTGCAGCACCCTGGCATCCATGCCGGCGACCATCTCGGTCGCGGTGTAGCCCGGCGCTACCGCGTTGACAGTGATGCCCTTGCGCGCCGACTCCAGCGCCAGCGCCTTGCTGAAGCCGATCACCCCGGCCTTGGCGGCGGAGTAGTTGGTCTGCCCGAACTGGCCCTTCTGGCCGTTGATCGAGGCGATGTTGACGATGCGCCCCCAGCCGCGCGCGCGCAGGCCCTCGATCACCGCGCGGCTCATGTTGAAACAGGCGAACAGGTCGTCCTCAAGCACCGTGCGCCATTGCTCCGGCGTCATCTTGTGCAGCGTGACATCGCGGGTGACACCGGCGTTGTTGACCAGAATGTCGAGCGGCTGCCCGGCGTCGGTTTCGGCCTGGTGCACGCCGGCCTGGCAGGCGGTGAAATCCGCGGCATCCCATTTGTAGGCGCGGATGCCGGTGTCCTTGGTGAACGCCTGCGCGGCCGTGTCATTGCCGTGGTAGGTCACGGCGACGCGGTAGCCATCGTGCAGCAGACGCCGTGCGATGGCCGCGCCGATGCCGCGCGTGCCGCCGGTGACCAACGCGAAACGTGGTAATGCAGAAGTCATGACGAGCCGTCTCCAGAATCGTGAATGAAAGGCGCGCCAGCACCCCGACCGGCGAACCGGCGCACGGCGCCGCAGGGGATCAACGTCGCGGGGGCTGCGTGGGAATCAGCAGCAACGGGATGTCGCGACTGCGGTGGATCAGTCCTTCCGCCACGCTGCCCAGGATCATGGCGCGAAAGCCGGTCTTGCCGTGGCTGCCGCAGACGATGAGATCCACGGCGTGCGCCCGTGCCTCTTCGAGGATCTGATCGGCGATCGTCGGCAGTTTGCCGTCGGTGACGCGCAGCGCCTGCGTGCTGGGCACATCGTGCTCGCGCGCCTGCGCCACGGCCTGCCCAAGCAGCATCTCACCGGCGGCATTGACCGCGCCGATCAGATCGGCGGCCATTGTGCTCATCGGTTCGGTCATCGCCAAGCGCGCATGATCGATGACATGCACGAAATGCACCGATGCGGCCTGATCCGCGGCCAGCGCCAAAGCCCTGGCGATGGCTTGATCGGCCCCGGAACTGCCATCGATGGGAACCAGCAGATGTTTGAACGTACTCATGCGCGACCTCCTTGCGCACCCATCCGGCGCGCGCCCGCATGGACGCGCGCCACTGCAGTGCGACCCTGGTTCACTTGGCGGATTTGCCGCTTGTCACCGGCTTGGTATCCGCGACGTTGGCCGCGCTGTTCGATGCCGGCTGCAGCGCAGTCAGCGAACCCATGCCCGCGGTCATCATGCTGGCCGCGTTCTGGAATGCGCTCATGAACGGCGCCATCCAGGCGTTTTGCAGATTCTGCGGTTGCAGCGATGCGCCATCGGTCGCGCTGCGGCTGACGCTCTGCGCGCCGACGAAACTATCGGTGCCGTACTGCACGACCAGACGCATGATTTCGGCGTAGGCCGCCGCGGTTTCATTGATGAAGCTGCCGGAGCGGCTGCTGTGGTTGGCGAAATTCCGGGTGATCAGGCTCATCGCCTCCTGCGCCAGCGCCGTGGGGTCGTTGCCATTGAGCGCGCTGGTCACCGAAAAGTCGCGCAGCATGCCGTGCAGCACTTCGGCATGCGCATCGCTCATGCGCTTGTACTGATCGAGCACCTTGGAGGTGAACAGAAAGGTGTTGGAGATATGGTCCTTGTGCAGTTTTTTCAGCTCATCGAGTTGCGTGGTCGAGATCATGACGAACTCCTGGCGCGTGATGCGCGGTTGTATGCGAGCGGTGCGACGCAAGTCGCACGATGGGGTCCGATGTGGACCATGGACTTCAAGGCTGTGCAGCTCGCGCCCGTGCAGCCGGAAAACATCGATCGACGCGAGCGAATCGATGCTTGAGGTGAACACCTTAGCCGCAGGTGCAAGCACAATCCTTGATCCAGATCAAGAGCGATGTCGATTGTCAAGACTAAAGTTCGTGGAACTACCGGTCCGAACCACGACCGGCCGATGCGGCCCGTGCCGATGATTCCGGAATCGACTGAATCGTGCACAGAGCGGTGGATCGAGGTTGTGTGCCTCGCCGACTGGACCCGGCGCCGATCGACGGTGCGTACTCGATCGCGCACTGATGCAACTGCTGGAAACGCCATCTGGACTGCTCGAGACACCCATGAACGATCACGGCACTCCCCCTGCGAACGCCACGACGCTGTCGTCAGTCGCGGCGACGAGACCCATGCAAGCCACCGCGCCACTGGATCGTGCCATGCACGCCGCACTGGCACACGTCACGTTCGGCCTCTCGCCCCCCGCCCTGGCACAGGCGCGGATGGATTGGTGGCTGCATCTTTACGGCTCTCCGATGAAGCGCATGGAACTGGCCAGTGAGCTCGTACAGGCACTTGCCAGCAACGCGACAAACTGGATGCGCGCCATGCAGGGTGGCGCATTGGAGCAGACCGACGACAGCGACCCGGCACTGCAGGCGTTGGATCGGCGCTTCGCCGATCCGGCGTGGCTGCGTTACCCATTCAATCTGTTCGCGCACGCTTTTTTGCAGCAGCAGGCATGGTGGCAACACGCCACAACCGGCGTGCGCGGCGTGTCCGGGCATCACGAGCAAATGGTGGCGTTCATGGCGCGGCAGTGGCTGGACATGCTGGCGCCCACCAACTCGCCATTCACCAACCCCGAAGTCATCGAGGCCACGCTCAAGAGCAATGGCATGAATCTGCTCGAAGGCAGCAAGCTCTTCATGGACGACCTGCAACGCACGCTCGGTGGGCAACCGCCCGCGGGCAGCGAGCGCTTCATCCCGGGCCGCCAGGTGGCCGTGACACCAGGCAAAGTGGTGCTGCGCAATCGCTTGATCGAGTTGATTCAGTACAGCCCGTCCACGCCGCAAGTGCACGCCGAGCCGGTGCTGATCGTGCCGGCGTGGATCATGAAGTACTACATCCTCGATCTTTCACCCGGCAACTCGCTGGTCAAGTACCTGGTCGATCAAGGCCACACCGTGTTCATGATCTCGTGGAAAAACCCCGACGCGGGTGATCGCGACCTGGGCATGGACGATTACCTCACGCTGGGCCCGCTGGCGGCACTCGATGCCGTGCAGCGCATCGTGCCCGGGCGCAAGGTGCACGCCGCCGGCTACTGCCTCGGCGGCACACTGCTGGCGATCGCCGCGGCTGCCCTGGCGGCGCAGAACGACACGCGCCTTGCCACGGTCACCATGCTGGCCTCGCAAACCGATTTCACCGAGCCCGGCGAGCTGTCGCTGTTCATCGACGAGAGCCAGGTGACCTTCCTCGAAGACATGATGTGGGGACCTGGCTATCTGGATGGCGCGCAGATGGCCGGTGCCTTCCAGATGCTGCGCTCCTACGATCTGATCTGGTCGCGCATCACCCGCGATTACCTGCTCGGCCAGCGCCGGCCGCCCAACGACCTGATGGCCTGGAACAGCGACGCCACGCGCATGCCATTCCGCATGCACAGCGAGTATCTGCGCGGCCTGTATCTGCGCAACGACCTGGCCGAAGGGCGCTGGAAGGTGGCTGGCCACGCCGTCACCGTGGAAGACATCACCCAGCCCTGGTTCGTGATCGGCACCGAGTCCGACCATGTCGCGCCATGGCGCTCGGTCTACAAGATCCACTTGCTGACCGACCGCGAGGTGACCTTCGTGTTGACCAGCGGCGGCCACAATGCCGGCATCGTCAGCGAGCCTGGCCATCCGCGCCGGCATTATCGTTGGGCCACGCACGCGCAGGGCAGCCCATTCGTCGCGCCGGAACAATGGCTGCAACAGGCGCAACCGGAGCAAGGCTCGTGGTGGCCGCGCTGGCATGACTGGCTGGCGGCACACGGTAGTGGCCTGGTGGCGCTGCCGCGCATGGGCATGCCGGACACGCCGCCGCTCGCGGATGCCCCGGGGCACTATGTGCTGCAACGCTGATTTCAAGCAAACCACACTGGAAGCAAAATGACCGAGATGATCGAAAACCGTCCGTTGGCCGAACTCCGGGTTGGTGATACGGCATCGTTGACGCGCACCTTCATGCAAAGCGATGTGGAAACCTTCGCGTTGATGTCGGGGGATGTGAACCCCTCGCACGTCGATGCCGACTTCGCCGCCAGCGATCGCTTCCATGAAGTCGTGGCGCACGGCATGTGGAGCGCGGCGCTGATCTCCACCGTGCTCGGCACCGAATTGCCAGGCCCCGGCACGGTGTATCTGGACCAGAGTCTGAAATTCCGCAAGCCGGTATTTCTCGGCGACAGTGTGCGCGTCACCGTCACCGTGACCACCATTGACACCAATGCCGCGCATGCGCCGCGCGTCACCCTGCAGTGCAGCGTGAGCAATCAGCGCAACGAGATCGTGGTGGAAGGCATAGCCACCGTTTTGGCGCCCACCGAAAAGATCAGCCGCCCGCGTGTGCACTTGCCCGAGCTGCAACTGCGCGATCCTGGCGCGAAGCTACGTGCACTGGTCGAGCAGGCGCGCGTGGCACTCGCCGACCATGCGCCGCTGACGATGGCGGTGGTGCACGCGGTCGATGCGGTGTCGCTGGGCGGTGCCGTTGACGCGGCGCAGGCCGGGCTGATCACCCCCGTCTTCGTCGGACCCGAGGCGCGCATCCGTGCCGCAGCCGAGGCCGCGCATATCGACATCGCGCCGTACCGGCTGATCGCGACCGAACACAGCCACGCCGCCGCCGCGCAGGCCGTGGCGATGGCGCGCAGCGGTGAAGTGCAGGCACTGATGAAAGGCTCGCTGCACACCGATGAACTCATGCACGCCGTGGTCGACGCGCAACTCGGCCTGCGCACCGCGCGCCGCATCAGCCATGTGTTCGTGATCGACACGGTGAACTGGCCGACGCTGCAACTGCTCACCGACGCGGCGGTGAATGTCGTTCCCGATCTGGAGGCCAAGCGCGACATCGTGCAGAACGCCATCGACCTGGCGCACGCGCTGGGCATGGCGCGGCCCAAGGTGGCGATTCTGTCCGCGGTGGAAACCGTCACGCCCAAAATCCCCTCCACGATCGACGCCGCCGCGCTCTGCAAGATGGCCGACCGCGGCCAGATCACTGGCGGCGTGCTCGATGGTCCACTCGCATTCGACAACGCAGTATCCGCCGCGGCCGCCAAGACCAAGGGCATCGTCTCCGCGGTGGCGGGCCAGGCAGATATTCTGCTGGCGCCCGATCTCGAAGCAGGCAACATGCTGGCCAAGCAGCTCGAGTATCTCGCCGAGGCCAAGGTTGCCGGCATCGTGCTGGGCGCGCGCGTCCCGGTCGTGTTGACCAGTCGCGCCGACCTGCCGGATGCACGCATGGCCTCGTGCGCGCTGGCGGTGCTGCTGAGCATGGCGGTGCCGGCGGCGAAAGCGGGCTGATGCGCAGCGTGTCCGCGCGCCACATGCTACCGATGGATTCGACATGACCTGCATCCTGGTACTCAACGCCGGTAGCTCCAGCATCAAGTTCGCGGCGTTTCACAGTGTCGACGGCGGAACACTGGAACTGTTGCAGCGCGGGCAGTTGGCCGGCATCGGCAGCACGCCGCGACTGCAGGCGCATGACGCGGCCGGGCATGGCCTGGTTGATCGCACACTGGACATCCAAGCCGTGCCCGATGTGGCCGCGGCGGAAGCCATGGTCAACGACTGGATCGCCACGCACCTCGGCGCGGCCCCCGATGCGGTCGGCCATCGCGTGGTGCACGGCGGTGTCGATTTCTGGCAGCCCGTGCGTGTCGATGCTGCGATCCTGGACCGACTCGCGGCACTCAGCCCGCTGGCGCCCCTGCACCAGCCGTTCAACCTCGCGCCGATCCGCTCGCTGCTGCAGCGCCAGCCGCGCCTGCCACAGGTGGCCTGCTTCGACACCGCCTTTCATCACGGCCACGCGCCCGAGATGGACCTGTACGCGCTGCCGCAATCGCTCATCGCCGCGGGCGTGCGCCGCTACGGGTTCCATGGCTTGTCCTACGAGTACATCGCCGCGCGCCTGCCCGGCGTCGCGCCCGATCTGGCACGCGGTCGCACCGTGATTGCGCACCTCGGCAACGGCGCCTCGCTGTGCGCGCTGCAGGGCGGCCGCAGCGTGGACAGCACCATGGGCTTTTCGGCGCTGGAGGGCCTGGTGATGGGCACGCGCCCTGGCAATCTCGATCCCGGCGTGGTGCTGTATCTGGCGCAGGAGCAAGGCCTCGATGCGGCGCAGATCAGCCACCTGCTGTATCACGACTGCGGGCTGAAGGGTTTGTCCGGGCTCAGCGGCGACATGCGCGAGCTGCTGGCCAGCGACAGCGCGGCGGCGCGGCTGGCGCTGGCCGTGTTCGCGCACCGCGTCGCGCAGTGCGTGGCGGCGATGGCGGCGAGCATGGGCGGTCTCGATGGCATCGTGTTCACCGCCGGCATTGGCGAGCACGCGCCCGGCGCGCGCGCCGCGATCGTGCGGCGTCTGGGCCTGTTCGGCGCGCGTCTGGATGCAGCGGCCAACGCTGGTGACGCAGGCGTGCTGGATATTGCCGCGCCCGACTCGCGCATCGCGCTGCGCGTGGTGCCGACCGACGAGGAGCTGATGATCGCGCAGCACACGTTCAAACTGCTGCGCAGTTGAAGCCGTGCGCCGCGCTTACAGCGCGGCGCTGGTACGCGCGCCGGCTTGCTCCGAAGCGACCTCGATGGCCGCGACGCTGCGCCGCGCGGCCGCGCAATGCAGCAGGTCGGAATCGCTCAGCCAGTGCTGGTCGGGATAGTAGGCGAACACGTACTGCCCGCCCTTGAGCGAGTTGATCACCCGCTGCGCCACGCGTCTGCTCACCGCCGGACAGCCCCAACTGCGTCCGAGGCGACCCTCGCGCTGCGCGAAAGCTTCGCTCACGTAGGGCGCGCCATGGATGACGATGGCGCGTTGCAGCGCATTGTTGTTGAAACCTTCATCCAGACCCTGCAAGCGCAACGAATAGCCGTTGTCGCCCTGATAGGTGCCCAGCGTGCGGTACAGGCCAAGGCTGGATTCGAGGCTGCCCTGGCGATCCGAAAAATGCTTGGCGAAATTGCCGCCCGAGTTGCGCCCGTGCGCCACCAGCTCGCGCATCAACAGGCGCTGGTCGGCCAGGTCGAAAATCCACAGACGCCGGCGCGTGGACGGTAGCGAGTAGTCGATCACGGCCAGCCGCTGCGCACCCGGCATGCCGCTGCTGACGGCACAGTGCATGGCCGCCACCGCCAGCCGCAGTACTTGCGGATTCGCCGTGGGAGCCGCCTGCGCGAGCGTGCGCCATAGTGACGGACCCGTCGTCGATGCCGCACTGGCAGGCAACACCAGCGCGGCAAGCAACAGTGCAAGCGCGCACGCGAGCGGGCGAAATCGAAAGTGCAGAAAAAACATGTTTGTATTGTAGTGGCTGAGCACGCGCCGTTCCTGAACACGTCGCGCGAGCGCAGAATGCGGCGGGATTTCCATGTGCAAAGCGACCCGCCACTGATGATGAGATACGCCTGGATCGTGCTCGCCCTGCTGCTCGCAACCTGCGCGCAGGCGCAGGTACCCGACACCGCGTCGCAAACCGCCATCGCCGTGCGCCTCGACGCGCTGGCGCAGCAACCGCTGGGTGTGCTGCGAATCGGCGACCACACGCTGGGCACGCTGGTTTCGCGTTTTTATGCGCAACGCGCCGACGCACCCCTGTGGCAATCCGCTGCGCGCCTGCGCGCGCTCGATGATGCGCTCGATGGTCTGGTCGATGATGGTCTGGCCGCGCAGGATTATGGTGGTGATCGCCTCGCACGCGATGTGCTGCGGCTGCAAGAGCATGTGCCAATGACCGATGCGCAACGCGCTGACATCGATGTGCGTGCCAGCGCGGCCTATCTGCTGGCATTGCTGCAATTGCGCCATGGCGTGCTCGACGTCGATGCGTTCTATCCGGATTGGCAGGCCGCGCCGCGGTGGTCCGCATCCGCTGCGTGGCTGCAGGCCGCCGCGCACGCAGCAGAAGCCGGGCACATCACTGCGGCGTTTGACGCGGCGCGCCCCTCCGCACCGGTCTACGCGCAGTTGCGCACGGCGCTGCAGCGCCTGCGCGATGAGGCCGCCGCCGGCGGCTGGCCCGCGCTGCCTGCCGGACCGGCGCTCGAGCCCGGCATGCAGGACGCGCGCGTGGCGCTGTTGCGCAGGCGGCTGCTGATCTCCGGTGACCTGGCCCGCACGCCACAGGGCGACGCTGATGACGACGATGCGGCGCTGGCCAACGCCGTGCGCGCGTTCCAGAGCCGGCACGGGTTGCAAGCCGATGGCGTGGTCGGCCCGGCCACGCTGGCGGCGCTGAATGTGCCAGTGACCACGCGCATCGAGCAACTGCGCCTCGATCTGGAGCGCGCGCGCTGGTACCTGCACGATCTGCCGCCACGCTACGTGCAGGTCGATCTCGCCAATTACCGCCTCGATTACTACGACGATGGCCGCCTGGCCTGGTCCACGCGTGTGCAAGTGGGCCAGCCGCGGCGGCCCACGCCAGTGCTGCGCTCGGCCATCACGCGGCTGACCCTCGACCCCTCATGGGTGGTGCCGCCGACGATCCTGCGCGAGGACATGCTCGCCAAGCTGCGCCGCGATCCCGAATATCTTGCACGCAATCATTTGCGCGTGTTCGATCGTCAAGGACAAATCGTGCCGGACAACGCAATCGATTGGACGCGACCACCCTCGGGGCTGACCCTGCGTCAGGCCCCGGGCCCCGACGGTGCACTGGGCCTGGTCGCGTTCCGCTTCGCCAACACCCACGAGGTGTATTTGCACGACACGCCGCACAAGGCCTTGTTCGCGCAGACCCGACGCGCCTTCAGCTCGGGCTGCGTGCGCGTGGAAAACGCGATGGAGCTGGCGCAACTGCTGCTCGGCGATCCCGTGCGCTGGAATGCGGAAAGCCTGCAGACCGCGGCCAGCTATGACGTGACCCGCGACGTGCCGCTGAACCCATCCGTGCCACTGCGCATGATTTACTGGACCGTTGCTGTAGCGCCTGATGGCCGCATCGGTCTGGTACCCGACGTGTATCGCCAGGATCCCGCGCTGCGCGCGGCGCTGGGTGATGCACTGGCGCGGCAACAACAGGCCTTTGCGCTGGCCCACTGAACCGCTGCATGCATGCCACGGCCGGGGTTGCCGGATCAGCATTCTGCGTCGGATTTGATCCAGATCAATTTTCGCGGCGATTGCATCTGGTCACAGCCCGTGCGCAGGCATAAATTGCCGGTCAGTGCCTGGGTCACCCGCCTTGGGGAGTGCAGCATGCCGAGCCATTCAGCAAATGCAGTGCCGGCATGCACGGCACCCGCGCCGCCGACCTGGGATCCGGCGCTGCGACCCACGCTGATCATGGGGGTCGGCAACACCTTGCAAGGCGACGATGGCGTGGGCGTGCATGCGCTGCACTGGCTGCACAACGCGCTGGGTGCGCAGCCCGGCATCCATCTGTACGACGCTGGCACGCTGGGTGCCACATTGCTGGTCGAGATCGAGCAAACCCGGCGTTTGATCTTCATCGACGCGATGCGCATGAACACTGCGGCGGGTACGGTGCGCTGTTTCGAGGGCGCGGCCATGGACCAATGGCTGCGCCGCGCGCAAGCCGGCAGCGTGCACGAGGTCAGCCTGGGCGAGTTGCTGGACATGGCGCGACTGCTCGATCGCCTGCCACCGCGACGCGCGCTGATCGGCATCGAACCCGGCACTATCGGCTGGGGCGAACACCTCAGCGCGGAACTGACGGGCGCGCTGCCGCAAGTCGAGCACTGCGTGCGCGATGTGCTGCGCAGGTGGACCGATGAAACCGCTTGAAATCGCCGTGGTCATCGAGCCGCGCGACGACGCGACCGGCATGGTCGCGGCCATCCTGCGCGAGCTGGAGGATGCACTGCAGGCGTATCTCGCCAGTGGCACAACCCATGTGATCGACCTTGCCACCCTGCCGCTGGGGCCGGCGGATCGCGCGGCGTTGCAGCAGACGCTGGGCGCGGGGGAGATCGAGGTACGCATCAACGCCCTCGGGGCCTCGCTGCTGCGCGAGACGGGTTTTGCCGGCATCTGGTGGGTACGCCACGAGGACGTCGAGGGCAAGCTGTTGTGCGAATTGCTCGAAGTCACCGATGTGCCGGAGATCGTGCGCGCTTATCGCGCGGATATCGAGGCCGCCAGCGCGCGTTTGTGCGGGCTGACGGCACTACCCAACTGAGGGGCTGACCATGGATCGCGAACCGACCATTCTCGAATCGTTCCAGCAGCAGGGCATGAGCCGGCGTTCATTCCTGAAATTCTGCGCGGCTGCGGCCTCATTGCTGGCGCTGCCCGCCGCGCGCGCGGCCGAACTGGCCGAAAAACTGGGTGCCATGCCGCGACCGACGGTGATCTACCTGTCGTTCCAGGAATGCACCGGCTGCCTGGAATCGCTGACCCGCTCGTTCTCGCCAACCATCGAACACCTGATCTTCGACACCATCTCGCTGGCCTACAACGATACCTTGCAGGCCGCCGCGGGCGAGGCTGCCGAGGCTGCGCGCGAGGAGGCGATGCGCAAGGCCTGGGGCAAGTACGTGCTGGTGGTCGATGGCTCCATTCCAGCCCCGCTCGATGGCGCCTACTGCGTGATCGGGGGCAAGAGCGCGCTGGCATCCGTGCAGGAAGTGGCCAAGGGCGCTGCCGCGGTGATCGCGGTGGGCACCTGCGCGGCGTTTGGCGGGCTGCCCATGGCCGCGCCCAATCCCACGGGCGCGGTGGCGGTGCAGGATCTGATCAAGAACAAGCCGCTGATCAATATTTCCGGCTGTCCGCCGATCCCCGAGATCATCACCGGCACCATCGTGTATTTCCTCACCTTCGGCGTGCCCGAGCTGGACGCGCACCGCCGTCCCAAGGTGTTCTACGGCAACACGATCCACGACCGCTGCTACCGCCGGCCGTTCTACGACAAGGGCCTGTTCGCCAAGACGTTCGATGACGCCGGCGCGCGCAATGGCTGGTGCCTGTACGAACTGGGGTGCAAGGGTCCGACCACCTACAACTCCTGCGCCACCATGAAGTGGAACGGCGGCACCAGTTTCCCGATCGAATCCGGACACGGCTGCCTGGGCTGCTCGGAACCGCAGTTCTGGGACCGCGGCGATTTCTACAAGCCTCTGTCGGCCGGCCTGTGGCACGGCAGCATCGGCGAGGACCTCGGCATCGCCGCGGTGGCCGGTGCCGTCCTCGGTGGTGCCGCGGCATTGACCGCACGGCATCGCCAGGACAAGACCCGCACTGAAACGGAAACCAGGAAACCGGAGGGCAAGTGATGGACCTGCTCACGCTCGCACGCGGCCCCATCCTGCAATGGGCATTGGTGATTTTCGTCGTCGGCACGGTCTGGCGTCTGGCCGGCATCCTGCTGCTGCGGCGCAAGCCCGACTACACCGAGCCACGCAGCACGCATACCTGGCGTGGCGCAGCCAACCTGATCGTCAAGCGCACCGTGCCCAAGCGCGAATTCGCCGCGCAGACGGCGTTCGGCAACACCATCGGTTACGTATTCCACATCGGCCTTGCGGTCGTGGTGTTTGGCTTCGTGCCGCACATCCTGTTCATCAAAAGCCTGACCGGGCTGTCGTGGCCGGGGCTGCCCAGCGGCATCGTCTACGTGGTCGGCGCGCTCACCGTCGCCGCGCTGGTGGCGGCACTGGTGCGCCGCATCAGCAATCCGGTCATGCGCCTGATATCCAATGCCGATGATTATTTCAGCTGGGCGGTGACCATCGCGCCGGTCATCACCGGACTGATGGCGGCGGCGCACTGGGGCGGGCCCTATCCGACGATTCTCGCCATCCACGTGCTCAGCGTGTGCCTGCTGCTGGCTTGGCTGCCATTCGGCAAGCTGATGCATGCGTTTCTGGTGTTCATCGCGCGTGGCACCACCGGCGCGCTGTTTGCCCGCAAAGGAGCCAGCACATGAGCGCAACCGTCGTGAATGATCCCGTTGGCGGCGTCGCGCGCGGCGTGCCCAGGCCCGACCTGCGCCAGGACATGCAGGGCGAAATGCCCGCGCAGGAGCGCGTGGATATCGCCATGCGCCATTTCGTGCGCGATTTTGGCGCAGTCGCCGCCACTTACATGGAATCGTGCGTGCACTGCGGCATGTGCGCCGAGGCCTGTCACTTCTACGTGCAGACCGGCGATCCGAAGTACACGCCGATCTGGAAAATCGAGCCGTTCAAGCAGGCCTACAAGCGCGAGGCCGGCCCCTTCGCGCTGTTCATGCGCGCGCTGGGTCTGAAGCGCAAGGTCACCATCGAGGAGCTGCAGGAGTGGCAGGAGCTGATCTACGACTCCTGCACCATGTGCGGTCGTTGCACCCTGATCTGTCCGATGGGCATCGACATCGCAGCACTGGTGAGTCTGGCGCGTCACGGCATGCACAAGGCCGGACTGGTGCCGCACGAGCTCTGGGCCGCGGCCGAACGCGGCGAACGCGAAGGCAGCCCGCTGGGCGCGACGCCCAAGGTGCTCAAGGAGCGCATCGAGTGGATCGCCGACGAGGATGACGTGGATATCCACCTGGACAAGGAACACGCCGACGTGCTGGTCACCATGTCCTCGATCGAGATCCAGAAATATCCGCAGGCCATGGCCGCGGTGGCCAAGGTGCTGAATCACCTGGGGATGAGCTGGACCATCCGTTCGGACGGTTACGAGGCAACCAACTTCGGCCTGCTCTCGGGCAACGCCGACTGGCAGCGCGACATGAGCATGAAGATGATCAAGGCCGCGATCGCCTGCAAGGCCAAGCTGCTGCTGCTGCCCGAATGCGGCCACGCCTACACCGCCATGCGCTGGCAGGGCGCCAATGTCTATGGCCAGCCGCTGCCGTTCAAGGTGCGCCATATCTCGGAATTCCTCGGCGAGCACATCACCGATGGCAGCCTGCGACTCAAGAAAGGTCTCAACAAGACGGTGACGTTCCACGATCCCTGTCAGGTCGCGCGCCGCGGCGGCGTGTTCGAGGCGCCACGCGTGGTGCTGGCCGCGCTGGGCGCCGAGGTCCACGAAATGAAGGACAACCGCAGCATGAACTGGTGTTGCGGCGGCGGCGGCGGCGTGATCAGCATCCACCGCGCCGATGCGATCCGCTACAAGGCCTTCGAGATCAAGATGCGTCAGGTCGAGGATACCGGCGCCGAAATGCTGGTCACCAGTTGCTCCAACTGCCGGCTCAGCTTCGACGACAGCCAGGCGCATTTCCACTGGGACAAGACCGCGCACAGCCTGCTCGAGGCCGTGGCTGACAACCTCGATGACACGCCGCCGGCCAGGTCCGTTGCACCCGCTGCCATCGTCAATCCATACCGGGAGGCGCCCGCGCCATGAGTGCCCAAACCGTCGTCGTCGATCCGATCACGCGCATCGAAGGCCACCTGCGCATCGAGGCCACGCTGGACAACGGCGTCATCAGCCAGGCCTCCAGTTCCGGCACCATGGTGCGCGGCATCGAACTGATCCTGCGCGGCCGCGACCCGCGCGATGCCTGGGCGTTCGCGCAGCGCATCTGCGGCGTGTGCACGCTGGTGCACGGCATCGCCGCGGTGCGTTCGGTGGAAGATGCGCTCAAGTATCCGATTCCGCCCAATGCGCAACTCATCCGCAATCTGATGATCGCCGCGCAGTTCGTGCACGACCACGTCATGCACTTTTACCACTTGCACGCGCTGGACTGGGTGGACGTGGTGTCGGCGCTGTCGGCGGACCCGCAGAAAACCTCGGCGTTGGCGCAATCGATCAGCAGTTATCCGCAGTCTTCCCCGGGCTATTTCAAGGCGGTGAAGGACAAGCTGCAGCGTTTCGTCGCCTCGGGCCAGCTCGGCATTTTCGCCAACGGTTACTGGGGCAGTCCGCTGTACAAGCTGCCGCCCGAGGCCAACCTGATGGCGGTCGCGCATTACCTCGATGCGCTGGCCTGGCAGCGTGAAGTGGTCAAGCTGCACGCCATCTTCGGCGGCAAGAATCCGCACCCGAATTTCGTCGTCGGCGGCGCGCCGGCCGCGATCAGCGTCGGCCCCGGCGCCAGCGCCGGCGTCGGTGGTGCCACCGCGATCAACATGAACGGGCTGGAGACCGTGCAAAACGTGATCCGGCAGATGCGCAGCTTCGTCGACGAGGTGTATCTGCCGGACACGCTGGCGATCGCCGGCTTCTACAAGGACTGGTTCAAGAAGGGCGAAGGCGTCGGCAATTTCCTCACCTATGGCGAGTTCCCCAGCGAAGGCAAGAGCATCAACGACCTCGCCAGCCTGATGATTCCGCGCGGCATCATCCTCGATCGCGACCTGAGCCGCGTGCACGAGGTTGATCTCAACGCCAGCGAGCAGATCCAGGAATTCGTGGCGCACTCGTGGTACGACTACAGCACCGGCAAGGACAGCGGCCTGCACCCCTACGCGGGCCAGACCAACCTGCATTACAGCGGCCCCAAGCCGCCCTATGAGCACCTGGACACCCAGGCCAGTTACTCGTGGCTGAAGTCGCCGCGTTGGCAAGGCAAGGTCATGGAGGTCGGCCCGCTGGCGCGCGTGCTGATGCTGTACGCCAAGGGCGACCCGGCCACGCGCGAACTGGTCGGCATGGTGTTAAGCAAGCTCGACCTGCCACCCGCGGCGCTGTTCTCCACCATGGGTCGCACCGCCGCGCGCACGCTGGAGTCCAAGCTCATCGCCGATTCCATGCAGGGCTGGTACGACCAGCTCATGGCCAACATCCGTGCCGGCAAACTGGAAACCTTCAATCCGGCGTTGTGGGAACCGTCCACGTGGCCGGATTCCTGCAAAGGCGTGGGCTTCATGGAGGCCCCGCGCGGGGCGCTGGCGCACTGGATCGTGATCAAGGACGAAAAAATCGACAACTATCAGGCCGTGGTGCCCAGTACCTGGAATGCCGGTCCGCGCGATGCACTGGGTCAGGACGGGCCTTACGAAGCCGCGTTGCGCGGCACCACGCTGGTCGATCCCAAGCAGCCGCTGGAGATCCTGCGCACCATCCACAGCTTCGATCCCTGCCTGGCCTGCGCGGTGCACGTCGCCGATCCGGACGGTACGCCGCTGATCCAGATCGAGGTGAACTGAGATGCGCGCGGATGACACGATGCATGCCGTCGGAGCCGGTTGATGTGCCTCGGCATTCCCATGCAGGTCGTGCACGGCGATGAATGGAGCGCACTGTGCCTGGCAGACGGCTCGCAGCGCCGCGTCAGCATGGCGCTGGTCGGCGCGCAGGATGCCGGCACGTGGCTACTGGTGCAGCAGGATACGGCACGCGAAGTGCTCAGCGCCGCGCAGGCAAGGGAGATCGAGCAGGCCCTGGCCGGTGTTGCCGCTGCGCTGCGCGGCGAGACCGATCTCGCCCGGTATTTCGGTGACCTCGGCAGCGCCCCTCCACGCGCACCGGGTCATTGAAATGGCTGCGAGCAGTCCCGGAGCGCCTGGCGCATCATGAATGCACTGCCCGCCCCGCCCGCTTTCCTGACACTGCGCGGCGCGCGCGGAACACATTTGAGTGTGGGCTTTGCCGCGCCTCGCGGGATACACAGCGAATCATGGCTGACGCATATCCGGCCTGCCGTCGCGCTGCAGCGCGTGGGCCTGGCATTTTCCTTGTGCCGCGTCGCGCAACGCACGGCGACGCAACTGGCCATGCATGCGGCCGCTGCGGCCGATGCGCCCGATCAAACCGCGCTCGCCGCGGCCGTACGCGCCGAGTGGCTGCGCGAGCACGCCGTCAATCTGCTGCTGGCCTGGCCGCGCATGTTGCGGCAACCCGAGGAGCCCGCGTTGGTACGCGCACTGATCGGCGTCGCCGCTGACGCGCGCGCGGCGCCGCGCGCCTGGACGCACATGCTCGAGCAGGATCTGCTGGGCATGCCGCCAGCCGATTTCGTGAATCTGGATGCCGCCGGGCTCGAGGCATGGCACCGCGCGTCGGCCACCCCGCTTGCGGCGCGCTTCGCCGCAGCGCGGCGCGCGACGCCGTCGCTGACGCCGCAGCCCATGCTTGCGCAGCTTTCAACGTGGACGCAAGCCGACGCACACGCGCTGGCGGCACGGATGCGCAGCGACGCAGGATTCAGCCAGCGACCGCATTGGGACGGCGTGGTCAGCGAGAGCGGCGCCGGCGCGCGTCAGTTCGCGCATCCCCTGCTGGCCGCGTGGCGCGGACAATCGGGCAACGACGCCGGTATGCGCATGCTGGCGCGCCTGCTCGAGCTTGCCCTGGCCGCCGCGGACGAGCTGCCCGCGGTGAGCATGCGCGCCTGGAAGCTGCATGCCGGCGAGGCGATGGCTGCGGTCGATACGGCGCGCGGACCGCTGTTGCACTGGCTGCGCATCCGCGCCGGCCAGGTGGTCGCCTACCGTATCCTCGCCCCGACCGAATGGAACTTTCGCGCAGGCGGCGTGCTCGAGCAGGCGCTGTCGCGATGCGATGGTCCCGATGACGCCCAGGCGCGTGCATGGGTGCTGGCGCTGGACCCCTGCGCCGAGTGCCGGGTGGAGCGAAGTGATGCATGAGATGGCGCTGGCCGAGGGGGTTCTCGGCATCATCGAATCCGCGCAGCGTGCGCAGCACTTCCACGCCGTGCGCGTGGTGCGCCTGGAAATCGGCGAGCTGGCCGGGGTCGAGGTGGCGGCGTTGCTGTCCTGCCTGGATATCGCGCTACGCCGCAGTGTCGCGCACGCTGCCCGCATCGAATGCGCGACCGCCCCCGGTCGCGGCTGGTGCATGGACTGCGCGCGCAGCGTATCGATCGCCACGCTGTATGCCAGTTGCCCGCACTGTGGCGGGGCGCAGGTGCAGGCAACCGACGGACTGCAGATGCGCGTGCAGGATCTGATGGTCGAATGAGGAGACAAACCATGTGCAATGTATGCGGCTGCGGACAGGGCGAGACGCGCATCGAAGGCAAACCGGACGTGACTGCGACAGCGCATGCGCATCCACTCGGACATCGGCATGGCCACGATCACGATCACATCCACGATCACGACCATGCTCACGGCGACGCGCACGAACATGACCACGCTCACACGCACCTGCAGGATGTGCAGCTTGCGCAGCACGCTGCGCAGGGGCACGCGCACGAGCATGCACACGGGACGCGCGCGGACGAC
The DNA here is from genome assembly GCA_022730075.1 of Rhodanobacter sp. Taxonomy (GTDB): domain Bacteria; phylum Pseudomonadota; class Gammaproteobacteria; order Xanthomonadales; family Rhodanobacteraceae; genus Metallibacterium. Next base: position 20,457 of record DZBX01000017.1, read on the forward strand.
CTGCATTACGGGCGTGGTGCGGCGCATGCGCATGCCCCGGGCCTGAGTCAGGCGCGCATGCTGCGCATCGAGCAGGACATCCTTGCCAGCAACAATGCCCATGCCACGGACAACCGTCGCTGGCTCGAGGCGCATGGCGTGTTCGCGGTCAACCTGGTGTCCAGCCCTGGATCGGGGAAGACCACGCTGCTGGTGCGCACCATCGAGGCCTTGCGCGACGCGCTGCGCATCGCCGTGATCGAAGGCGACCAGCAGACGACGCATGACGCCGACCGCATCCGCGCCACCGGCACGCGCGCGCTGCAGATCAATACCGGCAAGGGCTGCCACCTCGATGCGGCCATGCTCGGCCATGCATTGGAGCATTTGCATCCCGAGGACGACAGCCTGCTGCTGATCGAGAACGTCGGCAATCTGGTGTGCCCGGCCAGCTTCGATCTGGGCGAGGCGCACAAGGTCGTGGTGTTGTCGGTGACCGAGGGCGAGGACAAACCGCTGAAGTATCCCGACATGTTCCACGCGGCGGACCTGATGCTGCTGAACAAAATCGACCTGCTGCCGCATGTGCACTTCGATGTCGAGCAATGCGTGGCCTGCGCACACCAGGTCAAGCCCGGGCTGCAGGTGCTGCAGGTCTCCGCGCAGAGCGGCGCGGGCATGGAAGCGTGGCTGGATTGGCTGCGCCGCGGTGTGAGCGGCGCGCGTGAGCAGCGCAGGCACGCGATCGACACGCTGCAGCAGCGCATCGCCGAGCTGGAAATCCAGCTCGCAGCCAAGGCTTGAGCCTCGGCGATGACCCTGCTGGAAGTTCCCGCCACTTCCCTCGCGCAGCATCGCGTGCGCGTGCGCGGCGTGGTACAGGGCGTCGGCTTCCGTCCATGGATATGGCGTCTGGCGCACGAGCATGGATTGCGCGGCTGGGTACGCAACGATGCCGAAGGGGTGGAGATCCTGCTGCAGGGCGAGCACGCGGCCATCGCCGCCTTCGCGTTGCGCCTCGAACACGAAGCGCCACCGCTGGCACGCATCGACACGCTGCATTGGGCCTCGCAGGCGCCACAGGCGGGGCTGCACGATTTCGCGATACTGGCCAGTGCCCACCACGGCACCGCGCGCACCCTGATCAGCCACGACAGTGCGGTGTGTCCCGATTGCCTTGCTGAAATCTTCGATCCGAATGCGCGGCGCTGGCGCTATGCCTTCAGCAACTGCACGCACTGCGGGCCGCGTTACACCATCACGCGCGGTATTCCCTATGACCGGGCACGCACCAGCATGGCCGCCTTCCCGATGTGCGCGGCCTGCGCGGCGGAATACGCCGATCCGGGTGATCGGCGTTTTCACGCCGAACCCATCGCCTGCCCGATCTGCGGGCCGCGCCTGGGTTGGCTGGATGCTCACGGCCATGCACAGGATGGCACTGATGCGCTGCAGGCCGCGGTCGCGGCATTGCGCGCGGGCGCCATCGTGGCAATCAAGGGGCTGGGCGGCTTCCATCTGGCCTGCGATGCGCGCAACGCCGATGCCGTGCAACGCCTGCGCCAGCGCAAGCAACGCGAGATGAAACCCTTCGCGCTGATGTTGGCCAACCTGCACTCGATCGAGCCACTGGCGCTGCTGGATGCCGACGAACGCGCACGACTGCAGTCGCCGGAGCGACCCATTGCCCTGCTGCGCAAACGTGGCCGGGTCGATGCGCTGCTGCCCGGCGTGTGCGACGGCATGGCGCGGCTGGGGGTGATGCTGCCCTACACCCCGCTGCACTATCTGCTGTTTCACGAATACGCAGGACGCCCCGCGGGCAGCACGTGGCTCGACGCGTTCGACTCGCCGGCGCTGGTGATGACCAGCGCCAACCCCTGCGGCGAGCCGCTGGTGGCCGACAATGCCGAGGCCGTGCGGCGTCTCGGCGGTATCGCCGACGCCTTGCTGGTGCATGATCGCGCCATCGTCGTGCGTTGCGACGACAGCGTGCTGCAGCACGCCGGCGGGCAGATGCAATTCGTCCGCCGCGCACGTGGCTACGTGCCGCGCGCGATCCGCCTGCAGGCGGACGGCCCGGTAGTGCTCGCCGTCGGTGCGCACCTCAAGAACACGCTGTGCATCACGCGTGGCGACGAGGCCTTCATCTCGCAGCACATCGGCACGCTCGACAATGCCGCCACCCGCGCCATGTTCGATGAAGTGGCGCAGCACCTGCTCGGCCTGCTGCAGGTGCAGCCGGTCGTGCTGGCCCATGATCTGCACCCGGACTTCCACTCCACCCGTTACGCGCAGACGCTGGCCGCGCGCCTCGATGTGCCCTGCATCGCCGTGCAGCACCACCACGCGCATATCGCCGCCGTGGCTGCCGAGCATCGCCACAGCGGCCCGTTGCTCGGGCTTGCACTGGATGGCGTCGGTCTGGGCACGGATGGCGGCGCCTGGGGCGGCGAGCTGCTGCGCATCGATGGCGCGCACTGCGAGCGCATCGATCATCTGCGCGCGCTGGCCTTGCCCGGCGGCGACCGCGCTGCACGCGAGCCTTGGCGCATGGCGGCGGCAGCGCTGGCCGCCATGGGCCATGGCGATACCATCGCGCGACGCTTTGCCGGGCAGCCGCAAGCCCTGGCCGTGCAGCGCTGGCTGGACTCGGGCGCGGCCATTCCCGGCACCAGCAGTCTGGGGCGCTGGTTCGACGCAGCGGCAGGCTTGCTCGGCGTCTGCGCCGTGATGGATTTCGAGGCCGAAGCCGCGATGCGCCTGGAGGCGCTGGCCTTGCGCCACGGGCCGGCGCAGCCTTGGCATGACGGCTTTCGAATCACCGGCGACGGGCTCGATCTGTTGCCGGCGCTGCAACACCTGCACGGCGCCACGGACACTGCCGAAGCCGCTGCGCGCTTCCACGCCACGCTTGCTGCGGCGCTCGTCGCATGGTCGCTGCAGGCAGCGCAAGCGCATGATCTCGGCGTGATCGCGCTCGGCGGCGGCTGCCTGCTCAATACCGTGCTGGCAACCATGCTGCGTGCTCAGCTCGCGGCGCATGGCCTGCGCGTACTGGAAGCGCAGCAGGTTCCGCCCAACGACGGCGGACTCAGCCTGGGTCAGGCCTGGGTCGCGCGGCAGCATCCGGCCAGCATCCACTGAAGGAGAATCACATGTGCCTCGCCCTACCCGCACGCGTCGTCGAACTGACTGGCAATGATCAGGCGGTCATTGAACTGGGTGGCATCCGCAAGACCATCTCGCTGGCGCTGGTCGATGGCATCGCGCCCGGCGACTACGTGATCGTGCACGTCGGCTATGCGTTGACGCGCCTCGACCCGGCACAGGCTGAAGCCACGCTGGCGATGATGGCCGCGGGCCCCATTGCCGAGACCATGCCATGAAATACATCGACGAATACCGCGACAGCGCCCTGGCGCAGCACATCGCCGCGGCCATACGCAATGCCGCAAGCCCCGCGCGCATTTATCGGTTCATGGAGTTTTGCGGTGGCCACACCCACGCCATCGCGCGCTATGGCCTGCCTGATCTGCTGCCGGACAACGTGCACATGATCCACGGCCCCGGCTGCCCGGTATGCGTGCTGCCGATCGGGCGCATCGACATGGCCATCGAGCTGGCGCTGCGCCATCACGCCATCGTCTGCACCTATGCCGACACCTTGCGCGTGCCCGCCTCGGATGGCCGCAGTCTGTTGCGCGCGCGCGCGCAAGGCGGCGACGTGCGCATGGTGTATTCGGTGGCGGATGCCCTGAAGATCGCCCGCAACAATCCGGGGGAAGCGGTGGTGTTTTTCGCCATCGGTTTCGAGACCACTACGCCGCCCACGGCGGTGGCCATCAGGCAGGCACGAGCCGAAGGCTTGAAGAACTTTTCCGTGCTGTGCTGCCACGTGCTCACCCCCTCGGCCATCATCAATATTCTGGAATCACCCGAAGTGCGGGTGCTGGGTACCGTGCCGCTGGACGGATTTATCGGTCCGGCTCACGTCTCCACCGTGATCGGCAGCCGGCCGTATGACTTCTTTGCCGAGGAATACCGCAAGCCGGTGGTCATTGCGGGTTTCGAGCCACTGGACGTGATGCAAGCCATTCTCATGCTGGTGCGCCAAGTGAATGAGGGTCGCGCCGAGGTGGAAAACGAGTTCACCCGGGCGGTGACTTCCGGGGGCAACGAAAAGGCGCAGAAACTGGTGTCCGAAGTGTTTGAACTCAGACGCAGCTTTGAATGGCGCGGGCTGGGGGAAGTGCCCTACTCGGCGCTCAAGATTCGCAGCCACTACGACGAATTTGACGCCGAGCGACGTTTCGATCTGGAATACAAGCCCGTGCCTGACAACAAGGCCTGCGAGTGCGGGGCGATCCTGCGCGGGGTGAAAAAACCCACCGACTGCAAAATCTTCGGCACCGTGTGCACGCCTGAGAATCCCATGGGCTCGTGCATGGTGTCCTCCGAAGGTGCCTGTGCGGCGCATTACAGTTATGGGCGGCACAAGCACGCGGAGGTACCAGCATGAGTCGCCAGGTGAAAAAAGGCTACGCCCGTTAAAACCCGCCTTGGCGGACGGCGCATGATGGATTGGCTGCCAAGTGAATAACTGCCGAGAACCTGCTGACATGCGCATCCTCTTGCTCACTCACACCTTCAACTGCCTCACCCAGCGGCTGTTCGTTGATCTCACCGCCAGGGAACACGAGGTATCTGTGGAATTTGACATTAACGACAATGTCACCGTGGAGGCGGTGGCCCTGTTCCGGCCTCACCTGATCTTGGCACCCTACCTGCGCCGGGCGATTCCCGAATCGGTCTGGCGCAATCACGTCTGCCTCATCGTCCATCCCGGCATCGTCGGCGATCGCGGCGCCTCAGCGCTGGACTGGGCCATCCTGGAAAGCGAGACAAAATGGGGTGTGACGGTGCTGCAGGCGGAAGCGGTCATGGACGCAGGACCAATTTGGGCGGCGGAAACCTTTGCCATGCGGGCGGCTACGAAGTCCGGCCTGTACCGCAACGAGGTCACCGAAGCAGCGCTGCGCGCGGTGCTGACGGCCATCGAGCGGCTGCCGGACTATCACGCTGGACGATGGCAACCGGTGCCACTGGATGCAGCGAACGCGCGTGGCCGCCTGCGCCAGACGATGAAGCAGGGCGACCGTGCCATCGACTGGGAACGGGATGATACTTTGACTGTGCTGCGCAAGATCAACGCCGCAGACGGCTTTCCAGGTGTGCTGGACAACCTGTTCGGCAAGCCTTGCCATCTGTACGACGCGCATGCCTTCCCAGCGCGCGGCGTGCTGGGACGGGTGCGCATGGGCATCGTGCGGGCGACGAGAGACGGTGCGGTGTGGATCGGCCATGTCAGGCGCGCCGATGACGGGCCGGGGATCAAGCTGCCAACCATCGTGGCTTTCCCCGAGGCAGCCGACCTGCCCGAGCATGCGGACGAGGCTGCGGACATTCGCTATGAAGAGACGGATGGGGTGAGCTGCCTGCACTTCGATTTCTACAACGGTGCCATGGGCACGGCGGCCTGCGAGCGTCTGCTGGCAGCCTATCAGCAGGCACGCAGTCGCCCGACCCGAATCATCGTATTCATGGGCGGACCAGACTTCTTCAGCAACGGCCTCGACCTCAACCTGATCGAGGCGGCGGTCAACCCCCCGGATGAATCCTGGCGCAATATCAGCGCCATGGACGACCTGTGCCAGGCGATTCTTGAAACCGACAGCCACCTCACCGTCTCTGCCCTGCAGGGCAATGCCGGGGCGGGTGGAGCCTTCCTTGCCTTGGCTGCCGACCTGGTCTGGGCACGCAACGCTGTCGTCCTCAACCCCCATTACAAGAACATGGGCAACTTGTACGGCTCCGAGTACTGGACTTATCGGCTACCCCGGCGAGTGGGCGAGGATGAGGCAAGGAAGATCATGCAGCGCCGCCTCCCTCTGGGCGTTGAGGAGGCTAGGCGCCTAGGCTTCATCGACGCACATTTCGGCCGGGATACTGCCGACTTCGTCGCGCAAGTGAAACATCGCGCCGCCGCCTTGGCGGCCGCCCCGGACTTCGCCGAACGGCTGGCTGCCAAGCGCGCGCGACGCGCCGCTGACCAGGCGGCCAAGCCGCTGGCGCAATATCGCGCCGAGGAACTGGCTCACATGCAGCGGAACTTCTACGGCTTCGATCCCAGCTACCACGTGGCACGGCATCATTTTGCGCACAAGACACCGCACTCCTGGACGCCGAGACATTTGGCCAGACACAGGGAGCTGGGTTGGACAGCCCCCCAAGACTGAAACTCATGCCATTTCTGCCCAGCGTACTTGTCGACGACGACGGAATCCGCTCCCAGGAAGCGCTGCGCCGCATGCTGAAGGAGGACTTCGGGGTGTTCACCGCCTCCAGCGTGGCCGTGGCGCGGACCATCATGGAACGGGAGGACGTGCAGATCGTGCCCACCGACCAGCGCATGCCGGAAGTGGGCGGCGTGGCCTTCCTCAATGAGGTACACGAGGCCTGGCTGGACACGGCGCGCATTAGCATACCCTGCTACGCACAGGCGAATCAGATGGATGAGATGCAGGCCATCCTGATGCTGGCGCAACAAGTCAACGAAGGTCGCGCCGAAGTGGAAAACGAGTTCATGCGCGCGGTCACGCCAACCGGCAACCGCAAGGCACAGGCGCTGATGGCGCAGGTGTTCGAACTGCGCGAGCGCTTCGAGTGGCGCGGCTTGGGCGAGATTCCGCATTCGGCACTGCGCATTCGTGATGCCTACGCCGCCTTCGATGCCGAGCGCCGCTTCGAGCTGGGCTATCGCAGCGTGGCCGACAACCGGACCTGCGAGTGTGGTGCGATCCTGCGCGGCCTCAAGCGCCCGATCGACTGCAAGCTGTTCGGCACGGTATGCACGCCGGAGACGCCGATGGGCTCGTGCAGGGTGTCCTCGGAAGGCGCCTGCGCCGCGCACTACACCTACGGCCGTCACAAGGATGCGCAGGCGAGCGCAGCATGAGCGGACAAGTCAAAGCCGGCTACGCGCGCGCACTGGACATCAAGCGCGGCCGCGTCGATCTCAGCCACGGCGGCGGCGGGCGTGCCATGGTGCAACTGGTGCGCGAATTGTTCGCGCGGCACTTGGGCAATACCTGGCTCGAGCAGGGCAATGACGGCACCGTGCTGCCACCGATCAGCGGACGCCTGGTGCTGACCACCGACAGCCACGTGGTCGCGCCGTTGTTTTTCCCGGGCGGCGACATCGGCAGCCTCGCCGTGCATGGCACGGTCAACGACCTCGCGGTGATGGGCGCGCGCCCGCTGTGGCTGACCGCGGGTTTCATCCTCGAAGAGGGCTTTCCGCTGGGCGATCTCGATCGCATCGCCGCGTCGATGGCGCGCGCCTGCGCCGCGGCGGGCGTGCTGCTGGTCGCGGGCGACACCAAGGTGGTCGAGCACGGCAAGGGCGATGGCGTGTTCATCACCACCACGGGTGTGGGTGAGGCGCACCCGCACTGCACGCTCTCGGGTTCCGCGGCGCGGCCCGGCGATGTCGTGCTGTTGTCGGGCACGCTGGGCGATCACGGCATGGCCATCATGAGCCAGCGCGAGAATCTCGGATTCGACACGCCGATCGAATCCGACAGCGCGGCGCTGCATGGGCTGACGGCGCGGCTGATGGCGTGCGCGGGCGCGGACATCCGCCTGATGCGCGATCCCACCCGCGGCGGACTGGCGGCAACCATGAACGAAATCGCCGACCAATCCGGCGTCGGTGTGCTGCTGGATGAAGCGGCCATTCCGCTGCGCCCCGAGGTGGCCGCGGCCTGCGAGCTGCTTGGCCTCGATCCGCTCAACGTGGCCAACGAAGGCAAGCTGGTGCTGGTCTGCGCCGAGCAGGCCGCCACTGCCTTGCTGGCGACGATGCGCGCGCATCCGCTGGGCCGCGCGGCGGCACGCATCGGCGGCATCACCACCGATGCCAACCATTTCGTGCAGATGCGCACGCAGTTGGGTGGCTGCCGCATGGTCGACTGGCTCAGCGGCGAGCAACTCCCAAGGATCTGTTGAGGCTATTCAACGTGTACACCGACTCCACGCCTTCGCACCGGTCCTGGATGAAACGCGGCGCGGCCCCGCTGGGCTTCGTAGCTTTTCTGAACCTGTGCGCCTGGCTGGCGCTGCTTGCCGTGGCTGGACACGACGCCGCCCTGTTCGGCATCGGCGCGATGGCGTATTTCTTTGGCCTGCGCCATGCCTTCGATGCCGATCACATCGCCGCGATCGACAACGTGACGCGCAAGCTGCGCCAGGATGGCCAGCGCCCCGGCAGCGTCGGTCTGTTTTTCTCGCTCGGTCACTCGACGGTGGTGATTCTGCTGTCGCTGGGGCTCGCGCTGGCGGCCCGGGAAACCGAATCGCACATGGCGCTGATGCGCGGCATGGGCGGCGTGGTCGGCACCGTGGTCTCGGCCCTGTTCCTGACGGTGATTGGTCTGGTCAACCTGCGCATCCTCATCCTGCTGCTGCGGGCATTGAAGCGCACGCGCGCCGGCGGAACGGACATTGAGCAAGCCAACACCGATGCGCTACTGGAGCAACGCGGCTTCATGTCGCGCGTGTTCCGGCGCCTGTACGGGCGCATCCACGCCAGTTGGCAGATGTACCCGATCGGGTTTCTGTTTGGCCTCGGTTTTGATACCGCCACCGAAATCGCGATCCTGGGCCTGTCCGCGAGCCTTGCCCAGCATGGCGCCATGAGTCTCTGGGGCGTGATGGTGTTTCCGCTGCTGTTTACCGCCGGCATGAGCCTGATGGATACGCTCGATGGTCTGGTGATGCTGCGCATCTATGATTGGGCGATGTCCGATGCAGTGCGCAAGCTGGTGTTCAACACCGCGGTCACCGGTATCGGGGTGCTCGTGGCATTGCTGATTGGCGGCATCGAATGGTTGCAACTGCTGGCCAGTGAACTGGGCTGGAACACCGGCATCTGGGGCGCGCTGGAAAATCTCGATTTCAGCACGCTCGGACTGATGATCACGGCGCTGATCGCGCTCACCTGGGGTGGCGCGGCGCTGTATTACCGGCGCGCCTTGCGCGCACGCGCAGCATGAGCGCAGGGGTCAGTAACCGCGACCGAGCTTGCACCGGACTGCGCCCGACAAGCCACCGCAGAAGTCGTCCGCATGGCGGGGTGTGCCCGGGGCGTGGGCTCCCCCGCGCGTGCTCGTGATCGCCCCGATCACCTGGTGCTCCTGAGAGACAGAACGCGTAGGGGTCTTGGGATGCAGTGTGCGTCTTGCCATGTTGGCCTTCTCCAGCCCTTCAAAAGATCGCCACGGCAGCCGGTGAA
>DZBX01000266.1 GCA_022730075.1 Rhodanobacter sp.
CCTGCAAATTTCACCAGGGAGAAGAGCGGAAGCCGGAATAAGGGTTTGAGCCAGGCTGCCCGACGGTGACGTGGTGAGCGGGCGGGTTCTGTTGCCACAACCATGGCCCGTGGCGGTTTTGAGCGTCCCGCCCCGCTGGCGGGCGCACTTTTTCAGGGGTCGCGACCAAGCGCCGCCCTTGGGGGCGGGTGCCCGGGATGATTTTCGCCGGAGACCGACGCGTCTACCCCGGCAGCGCGCGCAGGCGCCCCCAGACGTGGGCGAAGAGCGCGCGGTGCGGGCTGGCCTCGCTCAGGCGCACCCGGATGCGCCGCACTGAGAGCTCCACCCGCGCGGCCAGTTTGAACAGTTTCAAACGGATGGTGCCCACCGTGGCCTGCGCCAGTTCGGTGCCCTTCAAGGCCAACGCCCGCAGGCGTTCCACCAACTGGTAGGCAAAGGCCGACAGCCACAAGCGCAGCTGGTTGGCCGCGAAGCTTGCCGAGGACAAGCGGTCCGCAAACAAGTCCTGCTGCTGTTCCTTGATCCGATTCTCCATCTCCCCGCGCGCGCAATAGACCAACTCGTAGAGCGCTTCGCCGTTACGCGGCAGGCTGGTGACGATGAAGCGCGGGTTGTCCTTGTCGCCGAGGCGCTCGGCCTTGCCGATCACCCGCCGGGCGCGGCTCCAGCTGGCGCGCGTGCGGTAGGTGAACTCGTGATACATCCGGGCCGTGCCGCCGCACAGGCAGGCCTTTTCCCGCGCCCGGCCCAAGGCGGGCTCCAACTCGGCCAGCAGGCGGGCGTTGCGGGCCAGGCCGATCACGTAGTCGACCCGGTGCGTCTCGCACCAGCACAGGATCGCCTCGCGGCAAAAGCCGCTGTCGGCGCGGATCACGATGCGTGCTTTCGGGCAGCGTCGGCGCACCGCCGCGACGATTTTCTCCAGCGCCGCGACGGTCCCGTCGCTGGCGTCGCGGTCGGCGGTGCGCAGTTGCGCCCACACGATGGCATCGCCGATGAACGCATACAGCGGCAGGTAACAGTAGCTGTTGTAGTAGCCGTGGAAAAACCGGCCTTCCTGCTGGCCGTGCAAGGGGTCGTCGGTGGCGTCCAGGTCGATGATCACCTCGCGCTGACGGCGGCGCAGGGTTTGCACGCCGGTCTTGAGCAAAAGCGCCTCCACCCTGGCCGGCTCGACCTGCACCTTGTGGTAGCGACCGGCGCGGTGGCTGGACAACTCCAGGCGATTGAGCGTGGGCGCGGAGGCCAGCACCTCGCCGTCGCGCTTGTCCGCGGCGGCCGAAAGCAGCGGATCGTGGCGCAGGGCCTGATGGTCGTTGAGATCCTCGTAGCCCAGGGCCAGGGCGAGCACACGCTGGCCGACGAGCGTTTGCACGGAATGCTCGATGCGCTCCGGGTCGCGCCGGTCCAAAAAGCACCCGGCCAGGCGCCGGGTCAGTCCCATCGAGCGATCCAGCTCGCGCAACAGCAGCACCCCGCCATCCGTGCTGAGCGTGCCGCCATCGAACGTCGCCACCACTTGGCGTGAACCCAAGGCTTGAAATCCGAACTCGGATTGCAGACAGTCTGTTTGAAGCGGATCGGGGTGGCTTTTGTGATTATCTTGTTTCACACCATATGGTTACATGCTATTCCGATCCACTTCAACACTCTTTTGG
>DZBX01000105.1:0-3725 GCA_022730075.1 Rhodanobacter sp.
CGCGCTGCGCCGCAGCAGCCACAGACGGATGAACTTCTGGCGCACGTACCCGGCCTCGAGGTAGGCGAAGAACAGGCCGCGCCAGCCGTCCAGGAATCCGCCGCGCAGTACGTAACCGCGCAGGAAACGCCAGGCCGGATTGAGCACGATGTTGCGCAGCCGCGCGCGGTGTCCCTGCGCGTGCAGGTGCTCGGCCATCATGCGCGCGTAGCGCCGGTAGCGCGCGAGCTGGTCGTCCAGCGAGCGATAGGCTTCGTGCAGCAGGTCGCCGCGCAGCAGCGCCACGGCACCGTCGACCTCGACATGCTCGTGGATCTCGCGCGCGCCGCGAAAGCCGCCATGGCGCCGGTCGAACAGGCGCAGCACGCGGTCGGGATAGGCATTGCCGTGGCGCAGGAATTCACCGAAGTAGCGCGTGGCGCGCGCGCAGCGGTAACCATGCGCGCCGACGAAACCGGCATCGCGCGCGGCCTCGATGCTGGCGCGCAGTTCGGCGCTGACGCGCTCGTCGGCATCGACGAACAGGATCCAGTCGTGGCGCGCCTGCTGCACGGCGAAATCCTTCTGCGCGCGGTAGCCGTCGAAGGCGCGCGTGAACACGCGCGCGCCGTGCCGCGCGGCCAGTTCGCGCGTGGCATCGCTGGAGCCAGAATCCACCAGCACGATGTCATCGCAGAATGCCAGCGCGGCGAGGCAGGCCTCGATGCGGTCGGCCTCGTTCAAGGTGATCACGCAGGCGGAGATCGCGGGACGGCTCATGGCGGATGCGGGTGCGGCGGCAGCGCGCATCATCGCAGCATGGCCGGCGACGCGCAGCGCTATGCTCGCGCCATGTCCGAGCCCGTCGTTTTCGATCCGCGCTGGATCGCCCACCGCGGCGGCGGTCACGCCGCGCCGGAGAACACGCTGGCCGCATTCCGCGCCGGCTACGCAGCCGGGTTTCGTGCGTTCGAATGCGATGTGACACTGAGCCGCGACGGCGTGCCGTTCCTGCTTCACGACACCACGCTGACGCGCACCACCGGTGTGCGCGGCGCGGCGGCGACGCGGCGCTGGGACGATCTGCGCGATCTCGATGCCGGAGCCTGGTTCGGCGCACGCTTCCGCGGCGAACCGCTGGCCAGCCTGGATGCGGTGCTGGCGTTTGCCGCCGCACGCCGCGTGTGGCTGAACCTGGAGCTGAAACCCGCGCGCGGCGCCGCGGCGCGCACGGGCGTGGTGGTGGCGACGCGCGTGGCACGCTGGCTGTGCGAGCAACCACGCGCGCCCGCGCCGCTGTTGTCCTCGTTCTCGCCGCGCGCGCTGCGTGCGGCACGCGCCGTGCTGGCGCAGCGGCAAGCGCGATTGCAACTTGCGCTGCTGTGCGCGCACTACGACGCGCGCGTGCTGCGCAGCGCCTGCGCGCTGGGCGCCAGTGCGCTGCATCTGCACTGGCGCGCGCTCACGCCGGCGCGCGCACGCGCGATCCATGCCGCGGGCTTGGCACTGCGTGTGTACACCGTCAATCGCATGCCCACGGCAACGCGCCTGTGGACGTGGGGCGTGGAGGGCGTGTTCACCGATCGCCTCGACCTGCCCGCGCGCGGCAACGCCTGAATCCCGCGCCGCTACACTGCGCGCTCCGCACAAGGGCTGTCTCGTGAACCTCAGCTATCGACGACTGGAATCGCTGCGCGCGCTGTGGCCATGGGCCCCGCTGTGGCTGGGGCTGGCGCTGCTGGCGATGTTCGCGCACGGGCCGATGCCGATGCATTCCACGCGCACGCTGGGCGTGGCCTGGGACATGTGGCTGCACCATAGCTACATCGTGCCGATGCTCAACGGCGCACCCTACAGCGACAAGGCGCCGCTGATCTACTGGCTGTTCTTCGCCGGCTGGTCGATCACCGGCGTCAGCGATCTATGGCCGCGCCTGCTGCTGGTGCTGATCGGCCTGACCCAGCTGATCCTGGTGCAGGTACTGGCGCGGCGCCTGTTTCCGACGCGGCCGTGGATCGCGCGCAGTGCGCCGTGGCTGCTGGGTGCGCTGACCTACGGGTTTCTGTTCGATTTGCAGATCATGTACGACGGCCTGCTCGCGGTATGGGTGCTGCTGGCGCTGTTGGCGCTGGTGCCGAGCCCGCGCCGCGAGGCGCCGCGCTTCGTGCTGTTCGCGCTGGCGCTGGGTCTCGGCCTGCTGACCAAGGGGCCGGTGATGCTGTTGCACGTGGGCCTGGCGTGGCTGTTGGGGCCGTGGTGGCAGCCATGGGCGCGACAGCATCGCGGCGCCTGGTATGGACGCGGCGCGCTGGCGCTGCTGGTCGGCGTGCTGATGCTGCTGGGTTGGGCGCTGCCGGCGGCGTGGCTGGGTGGACCGGCGTACCGCGAGCTGCTGCTGTTTCATCAGACCGCGGGCCGCGTGGTCGATGCTTTCGCGCACGCGCGGCCGCTCTGGTGGTACGTGCCGCTGCTGCCGTTGCTGCTGTTCCCGTTCGCGCTGTGGCCACGCGCGTGGGCGGCGCTGGGCAGTCTGGGGCGACCGTTCGAGCCGGGGCAGAAATTCCTGCTCGCGTGGCTGCTGCCGGTATTCGTCGCGTTCTCGCTGGTCAGCGGCAAGCAGGCGTATTACCCGCTGCCGGAGCTGGGCGGGCTGGTGCTGCTGCTGGCGTTCGCGCTGGCGCGCATGCGCGAGCGCCATCCGGCGCGCGAGCGCAACGCCTGGCTGGGTCCGTGGCCGCTGGCGCTGTTCAGCGCGGCGCTGGGCGTGCTGCTGTTCCTGCTGCCGTGGCTGAGCGCGCGCGGCGATCTGCGGCACGATTACGCGCTGCGCGCGGTGGCCGTGCACAGCCCCAGCTTCGGCGTGGTGTTCGTGCTGCTGGCGCTGTGGCTGCTCTTGCGCGGGCGCGGCGAGCTGCGCCGCATCGCCGTCGCCGGCATGCTCGGCGTGGTGGCCGCCAATGCGCTGTTCACGCTGACGCTGTGGCGTGATTACGATCTGCGCCGCATCAGCACGCTGCTGGCGCAGGCGCAGGCGCGCGGCATCGCCATCGGCAACATCGGCATGTACGAGGGCCAGTTCCACTTCCTCGGACGGCTGCAAAAACCCATCGCGGCGCTGGACGACGGCGCCGAACTAGCGGACTGGCTGCGCGCACATCCAGGCGGCTGGGTGCTGGCGTATCCGGCCACGCTGGACGCCGAAGCGCGCCGCCATGCGCTGTACGCGCAGCGCTTTCGCGGTGTATGGCTGGTGCTGTGGCCGGCGCGCGTGCTGGCCGACGTGCGCGCCGGGCGCACGCCACCCGCGGACAGCGGCCCGGCGCTGGTGGTGCCGGGGGCGGCCGATGCCGTCGCCCACTGACGCGGCGCTGGCCGCGCGCATCGCCGCGCTGCGCGCGCAGTGCGACGGGCCGCGCGACGGCGCGCTGCTGCGCTGCATGCTGGGGCAGACCCTGGCCAGCGCCGGCGCGCACGCGACGGCGATCGTGGAGTTCGAACGCGCGCTGCGGTTCGATACGCGCTACAGCGCGGCCTGGAAGTTTCTCGGCCGCGCGCTGCTGGATGCCGGCCGCCGTGATGACGCCGCCGACGCCTGGCGCCATGGCATCGCCGCCGCCGAAATGCAGGGCGATGTGCAGGCCGCCAAGGAGATGCGCGTATTCCTCAAACGCATCGCGCGCGCTGACCCGCAAGACGCGTCGGACTGATCGGGCAGCCACGCGCCGTCTGCCATCCGGCTGGCCGCG
>DZBX01000105.1:3825-7519 GCA_022730075.1 Rhodanobacter sp.
GCGGGCGCGGCCTCAGCCGCATTGCACTGATAGAAGCGGGCGCGGCCTCAGCCGCGCAGGGCGGCGATGTAGCGCCGTTCGAACCAGCGCTTGGCGGGATGGAACAGGCGTGAGCGCAGCAGCAGACTGCGCGTTTCGGTGCGATACACCAGCGTGCCGCCGTCGTAGCTGTCGACGATGCACACCAGCTCGGCTGGCGCGGTTTGCGTGGGCTCCTTGCCGGCCAGCTCGTCGATCAGGTTCACCGCCGCGGCCGCGCCCTGCAGATCCGCCATGTGCGCCTGCTTGGGCATCCAGTCGGGGCCGGCGTGGCTGCCGGCGTCGCCCACCACGTAGGTGCGAGCGAAGCCGGGCACGCGCATCTGCGCGTCGGCCTGCACGAAACCGCCGGGGCTCAACGGCAGGCCGCTGCCCTGCACCCAGGCCGGGCCGGTCAGTCCGGGCATGAACAGGATCAGGTCGGCGGCGATGCTGCCGCCCGCGGTATGCACCGCGCGCTCCTCGAATCCGGCCAGCTTGTGTCCGAGGTGGGTCTCGATGCCACGACGCTGCATGTCGGCCAGCAGCTTGTCCACCGCGCGCGCGCCCAGACGCTCGCCCGGTCTGGCCGCCGGCGAGAAGAACACCAGACGGAAGTTGCCGCGCTGGTGCGTGCGTCGCAGCCAGGTCTCGATGCCGAACAGCAACTCGAACATCGGCCCGCCGCGCACCGCGGTCGGCTCGTCGGGATTGCCGGCGAAGCCGAACGCGATGGTGCCGCCGCTCATGCCCTGCAGGCGCGCCTGGATCGCCTCGGCGGCCTCGATGCCTTCGCACAGCGTCAGCGCGTGCTCGATGCCCGGCAGCTTGCGGATGTGGCGCGCGCCGCTGGCGATGATCAGGCCATCGTTTTCCAGCGTCTGGCCGTCGTCCGTGAGTATCCGGCGCCCGGCTTCTTCAAGACCGCAGGCGCGACCGGCGATGAAGCGCACGTTGTGCCGCGCGAAGAAGTCCTGCAGCGGCACGCGCAGCGCATTGCCGCGGCGCAGACCGGTGGGCACCCAGATCAGGCTGGCGTTGTAGATCAACTCGGGCCTGGGCGCGAGCACGTTGATGGGCACGCGCGCATCACGCTTGCGCAATGCACGGATGGCGCTGACTGCACCAAAACTGCTGCCGATGACGGTGATGCCGGACATGGGTGTCGCCCGCGTGGGACCGGAGTGTTTGATATTGCACCCGCGCGCGTGAACGCAAGCGCGTGCCGCTGCGACATGCCGTCGCGATGCGGGGTGAATTCCGCGCTCAGAAATCCTTGCTCACGCCGAGGTAGTAACCGCGCCGCGGGCCGTACTGCGGCGCGCCCACGCCGATGCCGGAGCCATCGCGAATGGCGTAGCTGCGGTCCAGCGCGTTGATCACCGCCAGCCGCGCATGCACCACGCCCAGGCCCGGCAGGTCGAAGTCGCGGGTGGCGCTGAGGTTGAGCTGGAAGTAGGCGGGCAACGTCTCGGTATTGGCGAAGCCGGCGCGCAGGCCGCTGCCATAGAGATAATCGAAACCCAGCATGGTGCCGTCGTGCAGGCGATAGCTGGCGCCACCCGAGGAGGTCCAGCGCTGCGCGTGGTCCAGCGCGATCCAGTTGCCGGCGATGTAGGCCAGCTCGTCGGCCTCGAAGTTGTACTGGCCGGTAGCCACCTGCTTGCCCTGGGCGACGTTGTTGGCCAGGTTGAACCAGGCGCGCACCGGTCCGCTCTGCCAATTGGCGCTGAACTCGATGCCGCGGTTGCGCCCATAGCGGTAGTTGAAATCGCTGAACACCAGCGCGGTGCCGAACTGGCCCTCGTCGAGCAGGTCGCGCGCCTGGCTCATGTAGGCGTCAAGACCGAGGCTGAGCTGTTCGCTGGGCCGCCATTGCACGCCGGCGTCGTAGTAGTTGCTGCGCATCGCGCGCACGCCGGTGTTGGCGTCGGTGGGCAGGGCATTGGTGGTGCCCTGGAACTTGGCGATGTCGGTGGCGGCGATCAGCTCGGTGGCCGGCGGCGTGAAGTAGCGCGCGTAACCGGCGTGCACGGTCCACTGGTCGTTGATGGTGTACACGGCACCGAGGCGCGGGCTGAGCTGGCTCTCGTCGAGGTAGCCACCGACATGGTCGTAGCGCAGGCCGCCGTTCACCGTCAGCTGCTCGCTGATGTCCCACTGATCCTGCACGTAGGCCGAGGCCGTGCGCGCGATCAGGCGGTTGTCGTCGCTGATGGATACGGGCACGTCGCTGGTCTGGTTGCCATCGGCATCCGCGGGAAACACCAACGCGGTGTTGTCCTGCAGGCCGCGCTGGAAGTCGGCATAGACGCCGTAGCGCAGCGTGTTGCGCTCGCCCAGCGGCGTGGCGAAATCGGCCTGCAGCGTGCTGGCGCGGTTGCTGCGACCGACGCTGGATGCGACGCCGTTGTAGATGAGGTCGCCGATCGCGTCCGGGGTGAAATCGACCTGCGTGTAACGCTGGCCCGCGGCAATCTGGTAATCGGTCGTGCCCAACTTGCCCTGCAGGCTGACGATGGCGAAACGGGTCAGCTCGCGCTGGCGCTCGTCGAGGTCGGCCGAAGGGTAGTCGCTGACACCGGCCAGCGTGTAGGCGGGCGTCTGCCCGGGATTGTTCGGGATCTGGAAGCGATTGTTGGTGGCGCCGGCCAGCACGCTGATGCGGGTCTGCGCGTTGATCAGATAAGACAGCTCGCCGAAGCCCTTGCCCTGCCAGGTCCTGTCGTGGATCGCCGCGCGCGTGGGAGCCGGGTTTTCGATGCCCATGTCGTTCTTCAGATAGTCGCCGCTGAAGAACCAGCTCCAGCGCCCGCTGTGGCCGAACAGGCTGAGCGCGGGTTCGACCGTGCCGCGGCTGCCGACGGTGACGCCGACGCTGCCGCCGTTGCCGAGCCTGGCGCCCGAGCGCGTGTCGATGTCGATCACGCCGGCGGTGCGCAGGCCGTACTGCGCGGGCAGCGCGCCGGTCAGCAGGCTGACGCTGTGGATGATGCGCGTGTCCAGCGTCTGGCCGAAGCCGGAGATGCTCTCGGGCAGGATGATGCCGTCGATGCGGTATTGCAGGTTGGCGTGATCGCCGCGCACATGCAGCTCGCCGTAGGAATCCTGCACCACGCCCGGCGCCTGCAGCAGCACCTGGTTGAGCGGCGTCGACTCGCCCAGCGGCAGGCTGCCGATGTCCTCGCGGGTGAACACGTACAGGCTGCTGCCGGTGGATGGCGAAAGCTGGTTGCGCGCGTGGTCGAGCGCCGCGTTGACGGTGACCGTGGCCAGCTGTGTCGGCTTGACTGCAGCAGGACCGTCCTCGGCATGGCCGAGCGGGCTGAGCAGGGCCAGCAGCAGCGCGGCGGCGAGTCGTTTGACGGCGCGCGGCGCGCGCGCGGGATGGCGCTGGGGCATCGGGAAACTCCGGTCAATGGTGTTACACAATAACGTGGCGTTTGCGCCGCGCCATGGGCCCGAAGTCATGGGTCCGAAGCAGGGCCTTGAACGCAAAAAGCCCGCCATGAGGCGGGCTGTGGCAGCGCGTGCAGCCACGGCGCCGGGGCTTGCGGCGCCGATGCGCCAGGCAAGGTTCGAGCAACTCGGTTTTTACTTCATCCCGGCGAATTTCACTCGTCATTCCCGCCTGCGCGGGAATGACGATCAGAACCGGTTTCCCGAGTCCTCTTCA
>DZBX01000267.1 GCA_022730075.1 Rhodanobacter sp.
GTAAATATTCGGTGAGCACGTGATAGCGCTCAGCGGCAGAGGAAGGATCTGAAGTCAGGCCGCAGGGGGTAGAGCCAGATGTCCTTGGTCGGCAGGGTCGGGATGTGGCTGGTGCTGGTCTTGCCGCGCCCCTTGGTCTGGCCCACGCGCTGCCAGTTGGCGGCCTTGTAGCAAGTGCCCTTGTGTTGAGGAATCTCGACGAAGGTCTCGAGCATCACGGGCGCGTAGCCGTAGCGCGATGGCCAGTTCGCCAGGACGCGGCGCGCGGCCATGGCCAGGACTTTGGAGGCCAGGCCATGGGAGCGAATCCAGGGCAGCACGAGAAAGCGCGTGTTGTTCACCACGAACGGGAGGTTGTTGCGGCGTTGCTCGGCGCTCCAGCCGATGAAGCGGTCGCGGTCGGCGAGTTTCCAGGCGCTGGCGCCGAAGCTGATCAAGGCCACGAGTTGCTCGCCGGCATAGACGCTGTAGCGCATCTGATGCCCGGACATGGGGGTGTAGCCCAGTTCGTGGTAGCGCGCCATGAACTCGTTCCACAGCCGGGAGGCTGCCCCCGCCCCGTGCACGAGCTGCATGCGCAACGCAGGCAAGTCATGCACGGGGGCCTGGACTTCGGGCTGGGGATCACTGGCCGCGGTGGACGCAAAGCAAGCTGGCCGACGCGGCTTGCTGTTGCGCGAAGGTGGCAGTTGCAGCACCCCATCTTCGTGCATGCGCAGCATGGCCACACGGCAACTCATCTCGCTCAGGCGCCCGTTGGCGCTGCGCCAGTCCAGCCGCTCGCACACCAGGCGCGAGAGCGCCGCGCGCCGCAGCCCCGGGTTGTCGTCAATGAGTGCACGCAGCGTTTGCAACTCGGCCTGGCTGAACACCCGGCCACCATAGCGGCTCATGTCGGCGACGCCCGCATGGCTGCCTGTTGCGCCGCATCCATCTGCCAGGGGATGAAGTCGCTGCAGTCCGGAGGCGCCTGCCCACCCGCTGCCGCGCAGGCATTGAGGTAGGAGCTCAGCCAGGTGCGCGGGTTGATGCGCCACAGCCGCACTGTATTGAGCAAGCTGAGCAGGGTGGCGGCCAGTTGCCCCGACCATGCGCTGCCTGAGCCGTAGTCATTTTTGCGGCCGACAACCGCGCCGCGTAGGGCGCGCTCGGCGGCGTTGTTGTCCAGGTCGAGCAGCGGATGCGCCAGGAACACAGTCAGGCCCGGCCAGTATTGGCGCATCGTGCGCAACACCTTGTGCGCCGGCGCCCCGAGGGCCGGATCCTGCAACTCGCTTTGCCAGTCCTGCTGCATGGCTTGCACCCAGGCGCGCACTTGTTGGTCCGTGTCGCACCACTGGGGCTCGCCCTTGGACCATTGGAGCCGACGCCGCGCATGCAGCGTGTACAACGCGCCGATGCGCTGCACCCAGCCCATGGCCCAGTCCCACAGAATCGGGTGATCACCCGCCACGCGCAGGAAGTCGCGCCTTTGGTGCGCCCAGCAGATCGCCAGTTCCACCCCAGGGTGCAGGCGACTGAACTTGCGGTAGGCGGCGTAGCGGTCGACGCTGAGAATGCCCTGTTCAACGCCGTGCAGCGCTGCCTGCGGCACCAAGGCCGAGCGCGAAGGATCCAGCACGTACCACGCCACCGACTTGGACTGGAA